>NZ_JBWKNO010000006.1:149024-294115 GCF_059415605.1 Rhodoferax sp. GW821-FHT10B06
GCGCTGCAACCTGGGCCGTCGTCAAGGCAACGATCTGGCTGGTCTTCAGCGCCGCTACATCCACTGTCTCTATCGCAACTGCCTGCGACGTAGTCAAGACCGCCACATTCGTAGAGGTAAAAGCAGGGACCTGGGCTGTCGTCAAAGCGACTACTTGGTTGGTCGTCAACGCCACCGTTTGACCGGTGGTCAAAGCAGCGATTCCGGCCGTGGTCACGGCCTGGATCTGGTTCGTCGTCAACGCGGCAATGCTGTTGGTGCTCAGCGCCGCAATCTGGCTGGTCTTCAGCGCAGCCACATCCACCGTCTCTATCGCAACCACTTGGTTGGTCGTCAGCGCGGCAACACTGCTTGTTGTCAACGAGGACACTTGACCCGTAGTCAACGCGACAATCTGATTAGTGGTCAACGCGACCACTTGTGCCGTGTTCAAGGCGGCCACACCCGCTGTAGTTACAGCTTGCACCTGATTAGTCGTCAACGCGGCAACGCTGTTAGTGCTCAACGCAACGATCTGACTGGTCTTCAGTGCAGCAATGTCCGCCGTCTCAATCGCCACAACCTGGTTCGTGGTAAGTGCTGCCACACTGGACGTCGTCAGGGAAGATACCTGGCTGGTCGTCAACGCAACAATCTGATTGGTCGTCAGCGCGGTAACTTGCGATGTATTCAGGGCTACGATCTGGCCGGTACCCAATGCAGCAATATCGACAGTTTCAATCGCGGCGACCTGGTTAGTCGTCAATGCGGCAATACCCGAGGTGGTCAATGATGCAACCTGGCCTGTCGTCAACGCTACGATCTGATTGGTCGTCAAAGATGACACTTGACCGGTCGTCAGCGCCACGATCTGGCTGGTCTTGAGCGCAGCAAGATCTACGGTCTCAATGGCTACAACCTGGTTCGTAGTCAAAGCCGCAACTTGCCCTGTACTCAGTGAAGTTACTTGACCTGTCGTCAAGGCGACCACTTGGTTGGTGGTCAATGCAACCACCTGTGCCGTGCTCAAGGCAGCCACACTTGCGGTGGTTACAGCCTGGATTTGATTGGTCGTCAGTGCAGCAACGCTATTCGTGCTCAATGCAGCGATCTGGCTGGTCTTCAGAGCAGCAATGTCCACTGTCTCTATCGCTACGATCTGATTCGTCGTGAGAGCAGCGACCCCCGTCGTTGTCAACGAGGATACTTGGCCAGTCGTCAAAGCAACGACTTGATTGGTGGTCAAGGCAACAACCTGAGCGGTACTCAAGGCGGCTATGCCCGACGTAGCTACGGCCTGGATCTGGTTGGTCGTCAGCGCAGCAACGCTGTTGGTGCTCAACGCAGCGATCTGAGCCGTCTTCAGAACTGCAACGTCCGCCGTTTCGATCGCAACGACCTGGTTGGTCGTGAGCGCCGCAACGCTAGAAGTGGTCAGGGAAGATACTTGACCAGTCGTCAAAGCCACGATCTGGTTGGTGGTCAGCGCCGTTACTTGGCTTGTGGTCAGTGCCGCAATGCTGGCCGTGGTCACTGCCTGGATCTGGTTGGTAGTCAGCGCCACCACTGCCGCAGTAGTCAACGCGGCAATTTGGGACGTCTTCAGAGCAGCGATGTCAATCGTTTCGATTGCCGCCACCTGGGTCGTCGTCAAGGCCGCGATATCTGCAGTCGTCAACACCGAAATCTGAGAAGTTTTCAGCGCCACGATCTGGTCGGTCGTGAGGGCTCCGACTTGTGCCGTGGTCAGCGCAACGATGTCACTGGTTCCCAGCGATTGGATCTGGAACGTCGTTAAGGCTGCAATTTGCGCAGTGGTTAGACCAGTAACAATACTCATTTTTCAACCCTTCGACACCGGGATGTCAGCACAATGATTTTGAAGAGTGGCACCCCAACCAGGCGTCCACCCCGTCTCTCAAGCAACTCAACCAGGAGTTTTCAGGCCCTAAAAGCCATGGAACACAAGTTGCGCTTTGACACATATCTTTTCTTTTCGACATGTTTCCCGGCAACTTTAGCCCGGTTTGAATAAAAAAATTTAACCTTTGGAAACATAAAAATAGCCAGCCAAAGACAAAGAACTTGGTGGCTACCCTCTCAGCAAGCCCGCCTCACGCCGAACTTCACGATTCGCAACATTATGTAACTTTACGATACAGAAATGCAATTTGATATGCCTCGTTTTGTGTGCTCTTTTGCACGCCGTTGACCTTCTTGAGCCTGGGCCGGACTCAATTGCGACTCTGAACGCTTCTGATTTGCAAGCGCAGCAGCATCCCCACCAGACGCCGCGACCACGAACCATTTGTGGGCCTCTATCGGGTCTGCAGCCACCCCCTCACCGATTGCATACAAAAGCCCCAGCCGAGATTGCGCACTAGGTACGCCTTGCTGCGCGGCCTCATGCAACCAATAAAACGCCTGCTCGGCATTTTTTTCCACACCCTCACCCTTGCTGTACATCAATGCCAGGTTGTACTGGGCTTCGGGATCTTGCTGCTCTGCTGCCTTGCTCCACCAGAGCACTGCCTGCTCAGGCTTCTTGGTCAACGCATACAGCACACCCAAGGTCGACTGCGCCGCCGCAAAGCCCTGGTCCGCCGCTTTTTGACACCAAATAAAAGCTTGCCGCAGGTTGCGTTTGACCTCGCCCCCGCCGCTGGCATACAAGGAGCCCAGATTCCATTGCGCCTTGGCATCCCCCTGTTCAGCCGCTTTCTGGTACCAGGAAAAAGCCAGTTCAAAGTCTTTTTCAGCTCCAAGCCCCTTTAGATACATGCTGCCCAATGCGCACTGGGCCTGCGCATGACCTTGCTCCGCGGACCGCCGGCACCAGAAAAACGCCTTATGCACATCCTGCTCAACCCCCTTGCCGGACGCATATTGCTGTCCCAGTTGGAACTGGGCTTCGGCATCGCCTTGCTCCGCAACCCGCTTAAAACAGGCGGCAGCCACATGCTCCAAACCATTGCTGAACAAACTACCCAAGGTCAACAATGCATGTGCGTGTCCGGCCTGCGCTGCCTGGGTGTACCAGGAGACGCCAGCAAAAAAATCTTGTTCTACGTCCTGCCCGGAACAATAGCGACGCCCCAGGGCAAACTGCGCCTCCGTATCGCCATGCTCGGCGGCCTTGTGGTACCAGGGCAGGGCCTGCTTGTCCTCGTTGTGTTCATACAGCTTAGCCAGCGCCAATTGCGCGCGAACATCGTCCTGTCTTGCGGCGGAGAGATACCACACCTCAGCCTGCCCCAGATCTTTCTGTATGCCAAGGCCCAGGTCATACATCAGCCCCAGGTGGTACTGCACATTGGCATCACCAGCCTCCGCCGCCTCTACCCACTGGCCGCCCGCTTGCCTGCGCTCCGGCCCAGGAGGTTTGGGACGCCCTCGACCACGCGTTTTGGTACGGCCCAGGCCACTGGCATCCAAGTATTCCAGCGCAACTTGTGCAACAGGAGAGCTTTGCTGAACCGCACGGCGGTACCAAAACAGCGCCGCCTCCATATCCTGGGAACCATCCGTGGCGCTGGCCAACAGATCTGCCAGCGCGCACTGGGCAGACGCCAGCCCTTGCTCGGCCGCCAGGCCATGCCAGTACGCCGCCTGTTTTTCATCTTTCCTGGTTCCCCTGCCGGAAGCGAACTGCACACCCAGTGCGTATTGGGCTTCCGCCAGACCCTGCTCTGCGGCCCTGGCCATGCTTTGGTGCGATAGCTCCTGGGAGCCTGCCGCATACAGTCTGGCCAAGCGGTAAAGGGCTTTGGCGTGCCCTTGCTCACCCGCCTTTTGAAACCAGACCGCCGCCTTGTAGTTGTCCTGGCCTATACCCACTCCGCTGGCATAACGGGTTGCCAGCAGATATTGCGCCGCCGCATAGCCGCGCTCTGACGACTGCATGATCCAGTGGATGGCCTGCTCAAAATCCTGCTCCACCCCAATGCCATTGGCATACATCAGTCCTACTTCGTACTGCGCCTCCCGCAGTCCGAACCGTGCAGACTTGAGCGTGTTGATGAAAGTACGCTTCTCATAGGCAGGGCTTCTCAGCGCCATACGCCTCCACGCCCTGGGTGCAAATAGATCGAGAACCTCATGCCGCAGCTCCACCGCCCAGGGCTTTGTACAACTGGGCCGCCGACTCCAACTGCTGGCGGCGCACCAGTGCAGTCGCCTGCTGCGCCGCAACAATATCGCGTTGCGCATCCAGCACCTCCAAATACCCGACCACGCCAGCATTGAAGCGGGCTTCAGCGATATGAAGCCTCTGACTCTGGGCTTTCATATTGGCCAGGGAGGCCTGCAGCTGCCGAGACAGGGCGGCACGGGCAGACAGCAAATCGGCCACCTCGCGAAACGCCTGTTGTATGGTCTTTTCATACTCCGCCACCGCAATCACCTTGCGCGCCTGCGCTATATCCAGGCCTGCAGCCGTACGCCCGCCGTCAAAAATGGGCAACGACATCAAAGGCTGAAACGCCCAAGCCCCGCCGCTGAACAGGCTGAACAGCCCTTGGCTGGCCACCCCCAGGCTGGCCGTCAGCGTAATCTTGGGCAGAAATGCCGCCCTCGCCGCGTCGATGTTCGCATGGGCCGCCAGCAACCGTTGTTCGGCCGACATCACGTCGGGCCGCAGCAACAACACGTCCGCCGGCAAACCTGGAGCCAGCGCGGTGTCCAGGCCCTGTGTTTGCAGCGACCCCGTTTCCGGCAAGGGGTCCACCACCTTGCCCAACAGCAGATTCAGGCGGTTTGCCGCCAGCGTGTGCTGGTGCTCTATCTCCGCCAATGAGGAACGCGTAGTCTGCACCACGCCCTCGGCTTGCTGGAAGACGTAGTCATCCATACTCCCCAGGTCTTTGCCTTTGGAGATCAAAGCCAGGGATTGTTCGCGCAAATCCAGCGTAGAACGCGTCAGCTCCATCAACTCTTTGGTATGCAAAAGCATGAAATACGATGTCGCGATATCGGAGATCAAAGACAGCTGCACCGCCCGCTGCGCCTCCTCGGTGGCCAGATAGCTGGTCCGGGCCGCTTCGGACAGATTCGCCAACCGCCCCCAAAAGTCCAATTCATAAGACACGCTGGACAGAGACAGGTCAAAACGCCGCCCATTCGCCTTTACACCGTCACCGGTCAATTCGGCTGGCGTACGGGTGTCATTACCCGACCCCAGCAAATTCACCGTGGGCAACTGGTCTGCCTTGACAACGCCGTACTGCGCGCGGGCTTCTGCCACCCGCGCGGCAGCAATGCGTAAATCGCGGTTGTTCTGTAGCGCCGTCTCTATCAGTGTCTGTAACTCGGGGTCCGAAAAGAATGCACGCCAATGCGTCTTGGCTGCCGCATGCGGGCTGTCACCGCCGGTCGCCCCGGGCCAGGCGTTGGGCACGGGCAAGGTCGGCCGGTGGAATTCCGACGTTTGCGAGCATGCCGCCAAAAGTGCGGCAGCAAACAATAGGGTGACCCTGAACATGGTGGCAATACGCGTGGGAGTCGCTGGAAGTTTCCAGATTATTACGGCAGCTTGGGCCGTCGTTACGGGCGAAGTGAACCTCAAAACAGGTGCATTTGCCAGGAGTCAAGTCTCGATTTGCCCCTAAGGTACTATGATTTTTAATTGGTATTTAAGGGCTACATGGAATGACGATGGAAGAGAAATTTGCGTCTGCGGTTTTACGCGCCTGGAAACGTGAACTGACGTTTCCGGAGCTGATAGATTGCACCTCGCAGCTGGAGGCACAGAAACACGCACCCCTTGCCATCGTGCTCTACCAAACCTGGCTCAGCCGCAACGACTCGCCCTACGCCCATGCAGTCAACTTCAATCTGGGCGTGTCGCTGTCCAACGAAAACGACCTGCCCGGCGCACAAGCCGCCTACCAGCGGGCCATTGAACTCGCCCCACCCTTTGTGCCACCCCGCTTGAACCTGGGCATGCTATTGGAGCGTATGGGCCAGGTGGACAAGGCCTTGCTGGAATGGCGCTGGGTGGCGCAGAACGTGCCGCCCAGCTCCACCGACAACCGCCCCTACCTCATCATGGCGCTGAACAATCTGGGGCGGGTGCTGGACACCCAGAAGCAATTCCAGGAAGCCATGCAGTTCCTGGAGCGCAGCCTGGAGCTCGACCCGAACCAGCCAGACGCAGTACACCACTGGGTGCATCTGCGCCAGAAGCAATGCCTGTGGCCGGTCTATGCCCCGCTGAAAGGCATCAGCACTGCCCTCATGCAGGAATCGACCTCCACCCTGGCCATGCTGAGCGTGACCGACGACCCGGTGGTTCAGCTGCAGGCCGCGCGCCGCTTCGTCAGCAAAAAGGTCATATCCGACGTACCCAAGCTGGCGCCCAGCACCCGCTACGGCCACGGCAAGCTGCGTATTGCCTACGTATCTTCAGACTTCTGCATGCACCCGGTGTCACTGCTCACCGCCGAGCTATTCGAGCTGCACGACCGCACCCAATTCGAGGTCTATGGCTTCTGCTGGAGCCCAGAAGACGGCTCGGCCATGCGCCAGCGGGTGATCAGCGCCATGGACCACTTCATCCGCATAGACAAGCTCAGCGACGAAGCCGCTGCCCAGCTGATACGCAGCCATGAAATCGACATCCTGGTGGACCTGCAGGGCCAGACCTCCGGCGCACGGGCCAATATGCTGGCCTACCGCCCGGCGCCCATACAAGTTACCTACCTGGGCTTGCCAGCAAGCACCGGCCTGCCGTCCATAGACTATGTGATTGCCGACCGTTTCCTGATCCCGGAAAACATCGCCCCGTACTACTCGGAAAAGCCGCTGTACATGCCGGACGTCTACCAGGTCAGCGACCGCAAGCGCGGCGTCGGCCCGCTGCCCAGCCGCGAGGCCTGTGGCCTGCCCGCCCAGGGCTTTGTGTTTTGCTCGCTGAACAACAATTACAAATACACACCCGAAGTGTTCGATACCTGGATGCGCATCCTGCAGCGCACGCCCGGCAGCCTGCTGTGGCTGCTGTCGGACAACCCCTGGGCCGAGGCCAATCTGCGGCGTGAAGCGCAGGCCCGGGGCATCGCGCCAGACCGGCTGTACTTTGCCCCCCGCGTCTCCCCCGAAAACTACCTGGCACGCTACACCGTGGCGGATCTGTTTTTAGACACCTTTCCGTTCAACGCTGGCACTACGGCCAATGACGCGCTGTGGATGGGCCTGCCAGTGCTGACCTACTGCGGCCGCGCCTTTGCCTCGCGCATGGCTGGCGCACTGCTGACCGCCGCCAAGCTGGAGCAGTTGGTCACTTACAACCTGCAGGATTACGAAGAAAAGGCGGTCGCGCTGGCCAACAATCCCGAGGCCTGCGCCGCCCTGCGCACGCATTTGCAAGGCGAGCGCGAACACGGCGTGCTGTTCGACACTGCACTGTTCACCCGCAATCTGGAAGCCCGGTTCCAGCAGCTCTGCGCCGCGCTGTAACCGGGAAAGAGATTCAGCGCAGCCGGTTCAGCAAACCGGCGGTAGAGCTGTCCAGCCCCGCCACGTCGCCCGACTGCAGCCGGGGCTCGATGTCCTTGGCAAGCACCTTGCCCAGCTCCACGCCCCACTGGTCGAAACTGTTGATGCCCCACAGCGCGCCGCTGACGAACACACGATGCTCCTGCAGCGCAATCAGCGCGCCGAAGCTGGCGGGCGTCAGGTCGTCCAGCAGCAAGAAGGTGCTGGGCCGGTTGCCCGGGAAGTTGCGGTGGCCGCCGGCATCTTCCTTGCCCACCATCAAGGCCTGGGCCTGCGCAACCACATTGGCAAGCAAGGTGTTGTGGTGGCCCGGCAGGCTGTGGCGCGGTTTTTTCACGGCGACAAATTCGACCGGCACCACATCCGTGCCCTGGTGCAACATCTGGAAGTAAGCATGCTGGCCATTGGTGCCAGGCTCGCCCCACAGCACTGGGCAGGTATCGAACGGCAGCTTGCGGCCCTGCTGGTCAACCTGCTTGCCGTTGCTCTCCATCTCCAGCTGCTGCAGATAGGCCGGCAGACGGCGCAGCGCACTATGGTACGGCGCGATACTGCGGCTGGTAAAGCCGTGAAAGTTGCGATACCACACGTCCAGCAAACCCAGGCGTATGGGTAGGTTTTGCTCCATGGGGGCGGTGCGGAAATGTTCGTCCATGGCCTGTGCACCGGCCAGAAAGTCGCGGAAATTGCCCGCACCAATGGCGATGGCGATCGGCAGTCCGATCGCCGACCACATGGAATAGCGGCCGCCCACCCAGTCCCAGAAGCCAAAGGTGGTGCTGATGCCAAAGCTGTTGGCCGCCGTCACATTGGTGGTCAACGCTGCGAAGTGGCGCGCCGTGTCGGTCCCGCCCTGCGCCTCGAACCAGGCCTTGGCCGAACGGGCGTTGGTCATGGTCTCGGTGGTGGTGAAGGTCTTGGAGGCGATGAGAAACAGCGTGCTCTCCACCTTCAAACGGGGCAGCAGCGCGGCCAGTTCGTGGCCATCCACGTTGGACACAAAATGCATGCGCTTGGTCGGCGTGGCAAACGCATCCAGTGCCAGCGTGGCCATCAGCGGGCCCAGGTCGGAGCCGCCAATGCCGATGTTGACCACGTCGGTGATGGCCGTGTCGGCCCGCACTTTTTCGGCAAAGCCCAGCATAGCATCCAGCGTGGCATGCACCTCGGCTAGTTCATTTTTGATAGCAGCTGACGCAGATTCCCCCTGCGCCAGAGCACTTTTTCTTAATAAAAAATGCATCACCGCCCGGCCTTCGGTGGTGTTGATCTTTTCGCCCGCAAACATGGCGTCGCGGTACTGCTCCACCCCGCACTGGCGAGCCAGGTTGAACAGCAGGTTCTCCGTCACGGCGTCGATGCGGTTCTTCGACAGATCCGCAAACACATAGGGCGCGTCCTGGCTGAATGCCTCGAAGCGTTGCGGGTCGGCGGCAAATGCCTGGCGCAGGTCCAGCGCGGCACCAGACTTTTCAAACTGGGCCTGGAGCTGGGTCCAGGCGGGCACGGCGTCACAACGGGGGCGGTTCAATGCGTCCATGTCAGGGGCTTTCTAGGCTCAAGCGGCTTGCAGCAGTTGGTCAAGCTTGATGGCGTCGGCCACAAAACCGCGGATACCTTCGGCCAGCTTTTCGGTAGCCATGGCGTCCTGGTTCAGGGCGAAACGGAAAGCCGCCTCGTCCAGCTTAACTTCCTGCAGTTCCATAGCCTGGGCGGCTTTGACGTCCAGCGCGCGGCTCAACGGCGCATCTGCCTGGGCCAGTTGGGCCAGCAGGTCTGGGCTGATGGTCAGCAGGTCGCAACCGGCCAGCGCCGTAATCTGGCCGACGTTGCGGAAGCTCGCACCCATGACCTCGGTTTTGATACCGAAGTGCTTGTAGTAGTTGTAGATATTGCGCACCGAGATCACACCAGGGTCTTTGGCCTCAGCGTTGTCGGCCTCCACCCAGGCCGCGCCAGCTGTCTTCTTGTACCAGTCGTAAATGCGACCGACAAAGGGAGAGATCAGCTGCACCTTGGCCTGGCCGCAGGCCACGGCCTGGGCAAAGCTGAACAGCAGCGTGAGGTTGGTGCGGATACCGGCTTTTTCCAGCTCGGCTGCGGCCTGGATGCCCTCCCAGGTGGACGCGACCTTGATCAGGATACGTTCCTTGGCAATGCCCTCGGACGCATACATCTCGATCAGGCGCTTGCCGCGGGCCACGGTGGCGGCCGTATCGAAGCTCAGGCGCGCATCGACTTCGGTAGACACGCGGCCAGGCACGATGGACAGAATTTCGCAGCCAAAGCGCACGATCAGGCGGTCGGTGATCTCGTCCAGCGGGCGGCCACGGTACTTGGCCACGGCCTCGGCCAGCAGCGGCTGGTAGTCGGCCTTTTGCACTGCCTTGAGGATCAGCGATGGGTTGGTGGTGGCGTCGGTAGGCAGGAATACGCCGAGCTGCTTGAAGTCGCCGGTATCGGCCACTACGGTAGTGAACTGCTTGAGGAAATCGAGTTGGGACATAGGAGTGTGTTGCCGTTAAAGGTGAAATGCACGCGTACCGGCCAGGCATGCGCGTCGATTGCCAATGCCTGCGGATAACAGGCTCTATTCGCTGAACCAGCGGGCGCCGCAGCCGACGCCAACAGCCGAATGGTACAAACAAAACCGTCCCTAGCTCCCACCAGGGACATCTTTTAGGTTACGAAACCTTACCCGCAAGGCCGGCAAGTACAGCCCCAGGCGGAGTAACAAGGTTACCAACCCAGCTTAGACCCCAGTTTATCTGCTGCACAACCGGGAAAGTACCAAGCTGCAACACCAGTAAAAGTATTTTTCAGCGCCGCATTTGCAGAAACATGAAACTAAGTTACATTGCGGAAATCATTTTGGATGCAACCCCATGAGCTTTGACCTAGTCCTTTTTGGCGGCACCGGCGACCTTGCCTGGCGCAAACTGATGCCCGCCCTGTTCCAGTCCTTCCGCCACGGCACCCTGCCCGAAGGCGGCCGCATCATTGGCGTAGGCCGCGATGACCTGAGCCACGCCCAGTACCGCGAGCTGATCCAGT
Source organism: Rhodoferax sp. GW821-FHT10B06 (assembly GCF_059415605.1). Classification (NCBI taxonomy): domain Bacteria; kingdom Pseudomonadati; phylum Pseudomonadota; class Betaproteobacteria; order Burkholderiales; family Comamonadaceae; genus Rhodoferax; species Rhodoferax sp. GW821-FHT10B06. The sequence continues at coordinate 159,552 of NZ_JBWKNO010000006.1, forward strand.
CCCGTTTCAATAGCGTGGAAGGCGCCAAGCGCCCGAACGCCGAGGAGTTCGACCGCTTTGCCGCGCTGCTGGAATTCCAGCGCATGGATCTGTCCAAGCCCAACGACTACGCCACCCTGGCCCAAGTGCTGCATGACCGCAATGCCGACTCGGTGGTGATGTATGTCGCGACCGCGCCAGCCTTGTTCACCACCGTCTGCGAACAACTGGCCGCCGCCGGGCTGAACAGCGACAAGACCCGCATCGTGCTGGAAAAGCCGCTGGGCCACGACCTGGCCTCGAACCGCGCCATCAACGAAACCGTGGGCCGCTGCTTCAAGGAAAACCAGGTTTTCCGCATCGACCACTACCTGGGCAAACCTTCGGTGCAGAACCTGTTTGCCATGCGTTTTGGCAATGCCTTGTTTGAACCGCTGTGGAAGCGCGCGCACATCGCCAACATCCAGATCACCATTGCCGAAGACCTGGGCGTGGAAAAGCGCGGCGCCTTCTACGAGAACACCGGCGCCCTGCGCGACATGGTGCAAAACCACGCGCTGCAGCTGCTGTGCGCGATCGGCATGGAGCCGCCCATCAACTCTGGCGCCGACGCCATCCGTGATGAAAAGCTCAAGGTGCTGCGCTCGCTCAAGCCCTGGACGCCTGAAACCCTGTCGCAGCACGTCATCCGCGGCCAATATGCCGCGGGCTCGGCCGGTGGCATGAACGTGCCGGGCTACCGCGACGAAGTAGGCGTCAGCCCCGACAGCCAGACCGAAACCTTTGTCGCCCTGCGCACCGAGATCGCCAACTGGCGCTGGGCCGGTGTGCCCTTCTATATCCGCACCGGCAAGCGCCTGCATGGCCGTGATGCGCACATCGTGGTCAACTTCCAGCCCACGCCGCACCCGATCTTCAACGCCCCGGTGGGCGCCGCCAACCGCCTGGTGATCAATCTGCAACCCAAGGACGGACTGGAGCTGCACCTGCTGGCCCAGGCCCAGGGCAACCGCAGCCGCGCCGCCAGCCAGTCGCTGGCACCCGTGCAGCTGGACCTGGACTTTGACAAACGTTTCGGCTCGGAACGCGTGGGCGCCTACGAACGCCTGCTGCTGGACGTGCTGGATGGCCGCCTGAACCTGTTCGTCCGCAGCGACGAGCAGGAAGAAGCCTGGCGTTGGGTCGAGCCCATCATCGAACACTGGAAGAACGACGCCGCCGGCCCACGCCCCTACAACGCCGGCACCTGGGGCCCCAGCGCCTCCAGCGCCATGATCGCACGCGACGGCTTCTGCTGGAGCGAAGAATCGTGATTCCCCCCCAGGCTTCGCGCACTCCGTGTCGCTTTCGCCAACCCCCTACAGGGGGCGATACCAGTGGTCCGGCAAAGCCGGTTCCACGGTATCTCACCTAAGGTCCGCCCCGACCGCCAACCTATGCTAGACAGAATCAGAGCCTCGTTGTCCTCTCTTGCCCCCGCCGAGCAGCGCGTGGGCAAGCTGGTGCTGACCGACCCACGCGCATTCGCCAACCTGCCGGTGAGCGAGCTGTCCGACCGGGCCCACGTCAGCAAGCCCACCGTGGTGCGCTTCTGCCGCAGCATGGGCTATGACGGGCTCAGCGACTTCAAGCTGAAGCTGGCCGGCAGCGTAAGCGAAGGCGTACCCTTCATCCACCGCAGCGTGGACACAGACGATAAAACCAGCGACGTGATGGTCAAGGTCATCGACAACACCGTCGCCGCCTTTCTGAAATACCGCAACGAAGCCAGCACCAGCGCACTGGAAAAGGCCGCCGAGATCCTGGCCGCCACCTACCAGACCGGCAAGCGCATCGAGTTCTACGGCGCTGGCAACTCCGGCATCGTGGCGCAGGATGCGCAGCACAAGTTCTTCCGCCTGGGCGTGAACGCCATCGCCTACAGCGACGGCCATATGCAGGTGATGAGCGCCTCCATGCTGGGCACGGGCGACTGCGTGGTGATCATCTCCAACTCGGGCCGTACCCGCGACCTGATGGACGCCTGCGACATCGCGCGCAAGAACGGCGCCACCACCATCGTCATCACTACCAGCGGCTCGCCGCTGGCCTCGGCCGGCCACGTACACCTGGCCGCCAACCACCCCGAGGGCTTCGAGCGCTACAGCCCCATGGTGTCGCGCCTGCTGCACCTGATGATCATCGACATCCTAGCTACCTGCGTCGCCCTACGCATAGGCAGCGAGCACCTGCAGCCCAAGCTGCAAGAGATCAAAAACAATCTGCGCAACAAACGCTATACCTAGCACTTGGCAAGTGCTGGCAGAAATTTATAGAAAATCAGGCCCCAGCGCAGAATCCACCTGCGCAGGCAGCTATTGATTCAATAGCAAACCTGGCTGAACCTGCTGCGCTGGCAGGCAGCCCAAGCCCTCCAGCGTCGCCTCTACCGCCGCGTCCAGCGCGGTATGCGGCTCGCGCCCCAGCGCCGCCACCAGCTTGGCATTGTCCAAGCGCACCGGCTGCTGCCACAGGTAGCGCATCTCTTGCAACTCGCGCAGCGTCACCACGAAGGGAGCGGCCAGCCGCATCAACCACCACGGGAAAGCCGCCACACGGGGAGTGACACCACTGCGCCGGGCCACCACACGACAAATCGCCTGGGCCATCTGGCTGCCATCGGCATCCCAGTGGCCACCGAAATGGAAGCTGGCAAATGCGTCCAGGCTGTCACGCCGTGCCAGCAAGGCAACCATGGTGCGGGCCACGTCCGGTAGATAAGCCCACTGGTGGCCCACGCCGACGCGGCCTGGGTTGCTGACGCTGCGCACCGCCCGGCCCGGCTTGACCAGGCCCTGGGCAAACCAGTTATTACCGGCCTGCGGACCAAAGAAGTCGCCAGCCCGCACGATCAGCACCCGCGCGCCCTGCTGGCTGGCGGCCTGCAAGCGCTGCTCCAGCGCCACCCGGATCGCGCCCTTGCGCGTCAGCGGCTGCTGGGGTGCGGTCTCGGTCAGCAGCGGGAATGCATCCGGCCCGTAGTTGTAGACCGTGCCGGGCAGCACGATGGTGGCGCGCTCCGCCTTGGCAGCAGCGATGCTGTTGTCCAGCATGGGCAGCACCAGCTCGGCCCAGCGGCGGTAGCCGGGCGGGTTCACCGCATGCACGATGACGCTGCAGCCCTGGGCCGCGGCCAGCACATCGGCCCGCTGCATGGCGTCGCCGCGCAGCCAGTGGATGCCGTCCTTTGTCTCACCGGCCGCCGGCACGCTGCGCTGCATAGCGCGTACCTTCCAGCCGGCGTCGCGCAGCTGGCGGGCCATTTCGCCGCCAATGCCGCCGGTTGCGCCGAGGACCAAAACCGTCTGCTTGTTGTCCATGAGATGCTCCAAAAAAGTAGGGATGGGGCGATTCTGGAAGCAGCTGCATTCAAATGGAATTGCCGAACATGTACCAGCGGCTATACATTTATGCATGGCAACCGATATTGGCTGGGAACTCTACCGCTCGTTTTTAGGCGTCTTGCAGGAAGGCTCGCTGTCCGGTGCCGCCCGTGCGCTGGGCGTGGCCCAGCCGACGGTGGGCCGGCACATCGCCGCACTGGAAAAGGCCTTGAAGCTGCCCTTGTTCACCCGCTCGCAGGCCGGCCTGCTGCCCACCGAGGCCGCGCTGGCCTTGCGCAGCGACGCCGAAGCCATGGCCAGCACGGCGGCCGCCCTGCAGCGCACCGCGGCCAGCCAGGGTGCAGGCGTGCGCGGCACGGTGCGCGTCACGGCCAGCGAGATCATCGGTGTGGAGGTGCTGCCGCCCATCCTGACCCGCCTGCGCGCACAGTACCCCGGGCTGAAGATCGAGCTGCTGCTGAGCAACCGAGTCCAAGACCTGCTGCACCGCGAGGCCGACATCGCCGTGCGCATGCTGCGGCCCCAGCAAGAGCTGCTGGTGGCGCGCCGCATCGGCGAGGTCGAGCTAGGCCTGCACGCCCACCAAAGCTACCTGGAGCAGCACGGCACTCCGCACAGCCTGCCCGAGCTAGCGCAGCACGCGCTGATCGGCTTCGACACCGAAACCCCATTCATCCGCAGCGTCGGCAAGTCCTTGCAAGGCGTATTCCAGCGCGACAACTTCGCGCTGCGCAGCGACAGCGATCTGGCGCACTGGGCACTGATCCAGGCCGGCGCCGGCATCGGCATCTGCCAGGTGGCGCTGGCGCGGCGCAAGCCAGAGCTGGTGCGGCTATTGCCCAAGCAAGCCAGCCTGCCGCTGGAGACCTGGATCACCATGCACGAGAACCTGCGCCACAGCCCGCGCTGCCGCGCCACCTTCGACGCACTGGTCGAGGGGCTGCAGCAACACATCGCTTAGAGTGGCGCATCCTTTTATTACCGGGAGCCCCCATGAACCAAGAGCTGTTTGACCAAGGTCTGAAAACCCGCCGCGAGGTGCTGGGCGCCGAGTATGTGGACGCGGCGATCCAGAACGCCGACGACTTCAACCGCGACATGCAGGAGCTGGTGACCCAGTACGCCTGGGGCGACATCTGGAACCGCCCAGGCCTGGACCGCAAGACCCGCAGCCTGCTGAACCTGGCCATGCTGACCGCGCTGAACCGCCCGCACGAGCTCAAGCTGCACCTGCGCGGCGCGCTGACCAATGGCGTCAGCAAGGACGAGATCAAGGAGGTGTTTCTGCAAACCGCCGTCTACTGCGGTGCGCCCGCGGCCATCGACAGCTTCCGCACCGCCAAGGAAGTGTTCAAAGAACTGGGCGTTTAAGGCAGCACAGCCTTATGCATAAAAATAGTCTCCAGCGTAGGTATTACCTGCGCAAGCAGCTACTCTTTTAATAGCTTATCCGGCATGCACCACCACCAGCCAGGCGGTGGCCTCGCCCTTGCCCAGGTTGCGGATGGCATGCGGCCGGTCCACCGCATAGCGGGCTGTTTCGCCAGGCTTCAGGCGCTGGCGCTCGTCGCCCGACACGACCTCCAAAGCCCCCGTCAGCACGGTGAGATGCTCTCGCGTGCCAGCCTCGTGCGCCTGCGACTCCAACACGCCCCCGGCTTGTAAAGACAGCGCATACCACTCAAACTGGCCTGCCAACTCGATAGGACCCAGGATGCGCAGCTCACACGCCCCATCCGGATTGCGCAATGAAGGCGTGGCATGCGCCGGCACCACGGTGATGGCCGGCTCGGGCGGGGGCGGCGCGGCCCCCAGCAAGTCGCCCAGGGGCACGCCCAGCGCATTCGCCAGGCGCCAGACAACGGCCACCGTAGGGTTGGCCTGGGCGCGCTCAATTTGCGACAGCATGGACTTGGACACCCCCGCCTTGCGCGACAAGGCATCCAGCGACAAGGCCTGGGCCTGGCGCAGCGCGGCCAGGGTCTCGCCCACGCGGGGCGGCTCGGCACTGGCCGCAACGGCCGGTGCTGGGGTGGTTTTGGAAGAACGTTGCACCATAGTTTTGGAAGGAGATTAATCCACTATATTGATTTTTTGTTCGATATACAGCACAATTTCAATTTACTGCACACACCATTGTGCCCGACACACACCCTACCCACCCGGAAGGATCGCCATGAGCACCACTACCGCCCCGTTTTATGCCCATCTGCAACAAGAGCTGGACGGCATCCGTGCTGCCGGTTTATACAAGTCCGAGCGGGTCATCGCCAGCGCCCAGGGCGCGCGCGTGAAAACCCTGGCGGCCGATGGCTCCGCGCGCGAGGTGCTGAACCTGTGTGCCAACAACTATCTGGGCCTGTCCAGCCACCCGGCGGTGGTGGCCGCGGCGGCAGAGGCGCTGCAAAACCGGGGCTACGGCCTGAGCTCGGTGCGCTTCATCTGCGGCACGCAAGATCTGCACAAGACGCTGGAAGCGCGGCTGTCCAAATTCCTGGGCACAGAGGACACCATCCTCTACGCGGCGGCCTTTGACGCCAACGGCGGCCTGTTCGAACCCCTGCTGGGCGAGCAGGACGCCATCATCAGCGACGCGCTGAACCACGCCTCCATCATCGACGGCATCCGCCTGTGCAAGGCCAAGCGCTATCGCTATGCGCACAACGATATGGCCGACCTGGAGCTGCAGCTGCAGCAAGCCCGCGCCGACGGCGCACGGCATGTGTTGGTGTTCACCGACGGCGTGTTTTCCATGGACGGCACCATCGCCCAGCTGGATGTGATGCGCAAGCTATGCGACCAATACGGTGCGCTGCTGGGCGTGGACGAATGCCATGCCAGTGGCTTCATCGGCGCAACCGGTCGGGGCACGCACGAGTACCGCGGCGTGTTCGGTAAAGTGGACATCATCACCGGCACCCTGGGCAAGGCGCTGGGCGGAGCCTCCGGCGGCTTCACCAGCGCGCGGCGTGAAGTCATCGAGCTGCTGCGCCAACGCTCGCGCCCGTATCTGTTCTCCAACACCGTGGCGCCCAGCATCGTGGGCGCATCGATCGCGGTGCTGGATTTACTTGAGGCCTCCACCGATTTGCGTGACACCCTGGCTGACAATACCGCCTATTTCCGCAGCGCAATAGCCCAGGCCGGGTTCGACATCAAGCCAGGTGAACACCCCATCGTGCCCATCATGGTCTATGACGCCGTGGTGGCACAAAAGCTGGCCGCGCGGCTGCTGGAGCTGGGCGTGTACGTGGTGGGCTTTTTCTTTCCCGTGGTCCCTCGGGAGCAGGCGCGCATTCGCGTACAGCTCAGTGCGGCACACACCCGGGCCGACCTGGAACGCGCCGTAGCAGCCTTCATCCAGGCCGGGCGCGAATTAACTCTGATTCAATAAAAGGAACTTGATGGATACCCGGATTCTCATCGTCGGCGCCAACGGACAAATCGGCACCGAACTGGCCCAGGCTCTGGTGCAGCGCCACGGCAAGGAGGCCGTGGTGACCAGCGATCTGGCACCACTGGGCCGCCTGCCCAGCGTACACCACGAAACGCTGGACGCCACCGAGAACGGCGCCCTCACCGAAGTGGTGGAGCGCAACCACATCACCCAGGTTTACCTGCTGGCCGCCGCCCTGTCGGCACGCGGTGAGCAGCACCCACAATGGGCCTGGGACCTGAACATGAAAAGCCTGCTGAACGTGCTGGAGCTGGCGCGCACGCACAAGCTGCACAAGGTGTTCTGGCCCAGCTCGATCGCCGCTTTCGGCCCCAGCACCCCGCGTGACAACACACCACAGCACACGGTGATGGACCCGAGCACGGTCTACGGCATCTCCAAGCTGGCAGGTGAAGGCTGGTGCAACTGGTACCACCGCAACCACGGTGTGGACGTGCGCAGCCTGCGCTACCCGGGCCTGATCAGCTGGAAGACCGCACCCGGCGGCGGCACCACCGACTATGCGGTGGAGATCTTCCACGCTGCTTTGAAGCACGGTCGCTACACCAGCTTCCTGGCCGCCGACGCCGCCCTGCCCATGATGTACATGCCCGACGCCATCCGCGCCACACTGGAACTGATGGAAGCTCCGGCGGAAAAAATACGTGAGCGCGGCTCCTACAACCTGGGCGGCATCAGCTTCACCCCGACCCAGATCGCCGAGGCGATTGCCCGCTACGTGCCCGGCTTCAGCCTGGAATGCGTGCCCGACTACCGCCAAGCGATAGCCGACAGCTGGCCACGCTCCATTGACGACCAGGCCGCACGTAGCGACTGGGGTTGGAAGGCGGAATACGACCTGGATGCAATGGTGCAGGACATGCTGAAGAACCTGCGGCCGCTGGCTGAACGCCGTTAACTCACCCTGCATTCTCAAGGCAAGCGCAGCGAAGCCCCCTCCAGAGAACCCGCGGAACCGGCTTCGCCGGGCCGCTGGGTTCGCCCCCTGCAAGGGGGTTGGCGAAAGACGCGAAGCGCTGCAGCCTGGGGGTGTGCTCAGCCCCTTCCGTAATCGTCCTGCAAGCGCACGATGTCGTCCTCACCCAGGTAGCTGCCGTACTGCACTTCCATGATTTCCACCGGGCCTGTGGTCTTGTTCGCCAGGCGGTGCACTTCACCGATGGCAATGTCCACATGCTGGCCTGGCTGCAACTCGACCACCTTGTCGCCCACCGTGACGATGGCGGTGCCCACCACCACCACCCAGTGCTCGGCGCGCTGATGGTGCTTTTGCAGGCTCAGCTGCTGGCCGGGGTGCACGCCAATGCGTTTGACCTTGTGGCCAGGAGCCTCGTGCATGTTTTCATACCAGCCCCAGGGGCGCTCGGTACGTTCGATGGAAACGGTGCGTGTAGAAGTATTCATGGGTATGGCGATGCTCTCTGCACTGTGTAAAGTAAAGCTGGCAAGCACTAGATAGTAACCCGTAGTTGTCGCCTACCCCATCGCATCCGGCAGCCTGAAACACCAAGCACAAAAACAAGCGCTAACGCAATAAATTCCTGCACATACAGCTATCTATTCAATAGCAAATAGCACCAAGAATTACCCGTTACAGGTAGCAAACTAATACACCCTGTAACACCTTCCCTGGCAGCACAGCGGCTTCAGTACAGGGTCTCGACCTCGCTGGCCAGCAGATAGCCCGCACCCCGCTCCGTCACGATGAGCTGCGGGTTGGCGGCGTCCAACTCCACCTTGATGCGCAGGCGGCGGATTTGCACATCGATGGTCCGGTCATACACCTCGGCCTCGTGCAGGCGGGACATGGACAGCAGCTGGTCGCGCGACAGCACACGTTGCGGTGCACGGCACAGCGCGGACAGCAGGCTGAATTCGCCATTCGACAGCTCCACCGAATCCCCGCCCGGTGCCACCAGGCGCCGGGTGCGCAGGTTCAGCTCCCAGCCGGCAAAGCGGAATGCGCGGCGGCTGTTGTCGCGTTCCGGCAAAGTGGCTTGCACCTGGTAACGGCGCAGCACCGCACGCACCCGCGCCAGCAGCTCGCGCGGGCTGAAGGGCTTGGTCACGTAGTCGTCGGCCCCCAGCTCCAGCCCCATGACGCGGTCGGCCTCCTCGGCGCGGCCGGTCAGCAGGATGATGGGAATGGTGGCGCGCTCGCGCAGGGTGCGGGCCAGCTGCATGCCGTCTTCACCTGGCAGCTTCAGGTCCAGCAGCACCAGGTCGATGGCTTCGCGGTCCACCATCTCGAACAGCTCCCGACCCGAGGCACCGGCACTGACGCGCAAATCGTTGTCCCCCAGGTATTCCACCACCAGCTCACGGATGTTGGGATCGTCGTCGATCACTAGAATGTGCGGGGCAGTCGATGTTTGCATAAATCAGTAGATGGAAATCTTTACAGAGTATCCGGGATTATGGCCAGCACCGCCCACAGGAGTTTCCATCAGATGCAAGAGACCGACACCACCCGCAAAGCCATAGCGCCGCGTATCTGGGCCTGGGCGCTGGGCCTGGGCTTGCCGCTACTACTGGTGGCGGGCGTCGCACTATGGCATTTGCGCAGCGAAACCATAGACAGCCAGACGCGGGAGTTGAACACCTTGTCGCTAGCCCTGAGCGACGAAATGCACCGCACGCTGCAAGGCATCCAAAGCGGCATGCATGCCATGCAGGACGAATTGCGCTACAACCGCATACCGCTTACCGGCGCCGATGCCGAAGAGGCGCTGCGCACCCGCACCGAGCTGATGACCATGGTGCGCTCGCTCTGGCTGGTCAGCCACGATGGACGGGTGCTGGCGGCGTCCACCGACATGCCGCTGCCGGAGCAGCCCGATTTTTCTCCACCCTTGAATAAACTGGATACCGAGACGACCGCAATCGGCCGCTCTCATCCCGAGCAGAACCGCACCACCACGGCCGTCACGCTGGCCGCGCAGTTCACCACTCCGCAGCACCATGGCTGGATTTATGCAGCCCTGCCATCGAATGCCCTGCTGGGAGCTTTCACCGTGGCGTCCCAGGCGCCAGACGCACATATGTCCGTGTTCCGCCAGGATGGCGTGCTGCTGGCTGCATCCTATGTACGGCAATCGTCGTTGAGTGAGCAAGAGATTGCCCAGCGCCTGGCCAACCACCAACGCACAGCCGTCCACGAATTCCCGGACGGGCGCAAGTATCTGGTGGCCTTGCGGCGCCTGCCCAACTATGGGCTGGACGTGGTCATCACCCGGGATCTGGACGTCATATTGGCCCCATGGCGCGACACCGTGAAAATCACCCTGGCCAGTATTGTGCTGCTGCTTGCCATCATGGGCATCGCGGTGTTTCTGGTAGAGCGCGCCGACCAACGCCGCATTGCCGCCCAGCAGGCTTTGCAGGCCCAGGTGTCGCGTGCCAGCAAGCTGGAGTCGCTAGGCGTGATGGCCGGCAGCGTAGCGCACGACTTCAACAATGCGCTGGCGGCCATTGTCGGCTTCGGTGAAATGGCGCAGGACGCGGCCGCGCCCGGCAGCGCCCAGGCCCGTCACATCGACAAGGTGTTGCAAGCCGCTTTGCGTGGCAAGTCGCTGGTAGAACGCATCCTGTCATTTGGTCGCGGAGGCGGCTGCACCTCCACCGTGTTCGAACTCGAACCCATCATTGAAGAAGTGCTGACCCTGCTGGCCGCCACGCTGCGCCCGGGCGTTGTGCTGCAGCGCGGCCTGGAGGCACATGGTGCCCTGCTGCGCGGTGACCCGACCCAGGCCTTCGAGGCCGTGATGAACCTGTGCACCAATGCCATCCAGGCCATGCCCCACGGCGGCATGGTCAGTGTGCAGCTGGTGCGCAAGACCGTCACTCTGCCCCAGGTGCTGTCCCATACCCAGCTGCCTGCTGGCAACTACCTGGCTTTGACGGTGTCCGACCAAGGAAAAGGCATCAGCCCAGAGGTGATGGAGCGCCTGTTCGAACCCTTCTTCACCACCCGCAGCGCAGACTCCGGCACCGGCCTGGGGCTAGCCGTGGTGCACGGCGTGGTGGCGGAATTCAACGGTGCTATCGACGTGAAAAGCAAACCCCTGCAAGGCGCCCGCTTCACGCTGTACTTTCCGGAATGCACCGATGTGCTGGCCAGCGCCACGCCCTTGCTGCCGTCCGCCCCCTGCGGTGCAGGGCAGACGCTGCTAGTGGTGGACGACGAGCCAGGCCTGGTTGCCATGGCCGAAGAAATACTCGGGAACCTGGGCTACCGCACGGTAGGTTTTACCGACCCGATGGCCGCGCTGCAAGCCCTGCGCGACGGGCCGGAACGCTTCTCGGCCGTGATGACCGACGAAGTCATGCCAACGCTGACCGGCATCCAGCTAACCGATGCTGTGCGCCAATTCGCGCCCCAGCTGCCCATCCTGATGGTCAGCGGCTACGGCGGTGCACTGCTGGCCCAGAGAGCCACCGAGGCCGGTGTATCTCGGCTGTTGACCAAACCGCTGCAACGCGCCGATCTGGCCCGCGCCTTGTCGGAGCTGGTGCGCTAACGGAAAAGGGCTTGTCGATCAGCCGGCATGGCTGATCGACAAGCCCTTTTGACGGGGACAATGTCGACGAGGTCGCTTAGTTCGAGTTCACGTCGATATCGCGCTGGTCTACCGATGCGACCTTGCCGTCGGCGCTGAAGTCCACCTCAAACAGAGCAGGGTTGGAGCCCAAGACACGGTACTCCCACGTTGGACCCGGTTCATTGCCATAACGAACCACGCGTTCGGGTTGGCCCAGGGCCTGCTGCACCGACGCGGCGTCCATGCCGACCTTGATCTGGGTTTCGTCCTGCTGGCCCACCGTGAAACCCGTGGCGGCCTGAGCGGCTGCCACGCCGAACAGCAAACCTGCGGCCAAAAGTGTGCGGGATGTCCAGGAATTGAATGTACGTTGCATGATGGTCTACCTCTTATACATACGGATGGGAAGCTATGCGGGTCTCACGCCATTCCAGCCCTGGAACAACGTGCCTGCAACGCCATGGTGCAAGCATGCTTTCGCACACGCATGACAGCACATCCATTTGCGCGTGACAGATGCAATCGCTTCTGTAAGTAGGTGTTAGCCCTGGGTTAAGCCCAGATAAACACCAGATGAAGCACAGTGAAGATTACATCTGTCATAGAGCCAGCGGGTCACGTCATCAAGTCGTAGGGGCGTGGCGAGAAGATCATGGAACTGCAGAAGCACCTCAACCTGTGACTGCAGCCAAGGAACCACCATGACCGCCCTACTCCATCGCCGAATCGCAGTGCTCGCCCTCGTTGCGGGTCCGCTGCTCTTGATGACCAGCCTGCCTGCAGCCGCAGGCACCACCGACACAGCACTGGGCTGCGCCGTGGAGTCGGCCCTGTCCGCCAGGATGGGCAACGAAGCCAAGGATCTCAGCGCAACGGTGCACAACAGCGATGTCACGCTGCATGGTTGGACCCAACGCCCGCAGCAGGAGGCAAAGGCCCGTGCCATCGCCAGCCAGGTCGCGGGTGTGGGCAATGTGTATAGCCGCATCCGCGTCTTCTCGTCGCGCGACTAGCAACGCCCGCATTCCACGGACCACCTGAAAGCACAGCGCAATGCAGAACACCGAGCACCCCCTGGACACCCGCCCTGGCACCGATGCCCAATTGATCGTCTGTAACTCCGCAGCAGACAAGTACCACAGTGCCTTGCAACGCCTGCGCGATTGGTGGCGCCTGCCGGGCACAGGCCATGCGCCAACCAAGCCTACGCTGCGGCTGCATGTAGACGACCTGCAAGGCAAGCGGGTGGCCACCGTGGCCGACGCCGGCCCGCAACTGGTGCTGGACCTTCCCGCCGGCACCTACCAGGTGACGGCCATCTTGGGTGAGGTCTGCCGCGGTTATACGCTGACGCTACGGCCAGGCGACGCATTCAACCTGCAACTGTGCCACGCGCTGCGAAGCTGAATATCTACCGCCACCAGCATGGCGATGCACAACCCACAGGCTCATGTTGCAGTGCAAAAACAGGGTTAATTCGTAACAAATGGTTAAGTCGCCTTTACGCGCTCAACCCACCGGTTCATCATGCAGACATACCGCCCAATTACGATTTTCCATGTGATACAGCCACATGAATGTGCTGCTTGTGCTCTGCGTTAAAAGCGCGGCCCGCACCAGGAAAACAGTGACCAATATGGGGACAAACACCATGCATCCACAGACATCCGCTACAGAGCCTACCGCTCTGACCACTGCCGCCCAGCTTGCCGCTTCGGACGCCGTCATCGCCGAACTCGTAGGCCAGGTATTCGAGGCTGCACCCACACCTGAAAAGCGCCGCTTGCTGGCACACCTGATACGCCCGCTGGGCTTGCTGTCACTGGTAGCAGTGGCCAATGGCATCTTCGCCAAGCTACGCTTTCGCGATGGCTGGCAAGACATACAGCCACGGCTGGAAGACGTACAACAAGTGCACACCAGTGATGTTGTCGCGCTGGTGGACCATGTGCAGCAAGTCAGCGTGGAGGCGGTGGACAGCCTGGCCCATTTGCTGAAAACTTCACCTGTCGTAACCGGCTCCGCCGCCGCAGCGGTGCTGATCACCATCTTGTTGCAAAGAGCCAATGCCCGGCGCAGCAAAACGGCGCAAACCGACATTGACGACCTCTACGCGGCCTGAGCCCGACGCCCAAAATACGCACAGAAAATGAGCCTCTAGTGCAGGTTGCGCCTGCGCAGGCAGCTATCCAATCTCTAGCGGAAAATGGAGGGACAGATCAGGCCAGCGGCATGTACTGCTCGGCCAGGCTGGCGTACAAGGCGCCGCCCAACGGCAAGATGGCGTCGTTGAAGTCATAGCGGCTGTTATGCAGCGCGCAGCTACCCGGCCCGTTTTCCGTGCCCTGGCCTATGCGCATATAGGCACCGGGCTTGACCTGCAGCATGAACGAGAAATCCTCCGAACCCATGCTGGGGTCCAGATCGCGCACCAGTTGGGCAGCGCCCACCAAGTCCTCGGCAACCCGCATTGCAAACAACGCTTCACTGCGCGAATTCACCGTGGGCGGGTACAGCCGCTCATAGTGCACCGAGGCGGTTGCGCCAAAACCCAGGGCGACAGCGCTGCACAGCTCGGTGATGCGCCGCTCTATCAGGTCCTGCACGGCTGGGTTGAAGGTGCGCACCGTGCCTACCAGTGTGGCCTTGCCAGGCACCACGCTCATGGCGCCCAGGTCGCCGGCCTGCACCGCACAGATGCTGACCACGCCACTGTCTATAGCCCGGATATTGCGCGACACCACACTTTGCAGCGCGGTGATGGTGTGCGCAGCCACTAGCACCGGGTCGATATTCTGGTAGGGATGGGCGCCGTGACCGCCACGGCCGGTGATCTCAATGGTCACCCGGTCCGAGGCCGCCATCATCGGGCCCGGATTCAGGCCGATGGAGCCAGGTCGCATATGCGGCCAGTTGTGCATGCCAAATACCGCCTGGACCGGGAAGCGGTCGAACAAACCATCCTGGATCATGGCCTTGGCGCCCGCGTAACCCTCTTCACCAGGCTGGAAGATCAGCGCCACCGTGCCATCGAAATTGCGCGTTTCCGCCAGGTAACGCGCCGCCCCCACCAGCATGGTGGTGTGGCCGTCATGGCCGCAACCATGCATCAGGCCGGTCTTGGCCGACTTCCAGGCCAGATCGCTCGTCTCGGTCATGGGCAGCGCGTCCATGTCGGCCCGCAGGCCCACAATTTTGTCGCTGCCGGCCTTGCCGTTGCGCCCGTGGATGACGCCCACCACGCCGGTCTTGCCTATGCCGGTATGCACCTCGTCCACACCGCACAACTCCAAAGCCTGCTGGACCCGGGCCGCCGTGTAGACCTCTTCAAAACCCAGCTCGGGATGGGCATGCAGGTCGCGGCGCAAGGCCGTGAGCTCGGGGTGAAACTGGGTGATGTGCGCAAAAGCGCGGCCATTGGCTTGGAGCAAAGAGGTGGGCATATGCGGCGTGAAACAGTGTTCTGCAGGAACGTTCTTAGAACTGTACAAGCTTTACCCTAACCCTTCGCCCTTGTGTGTCAAAAGCCGCGCAGATCGTCCACTGCTTGCAACAGCGGGCCCTGCCGTATCAAACCCAAAGTTTGGCCAACGACGTCCACATCGTTGTCAAAGCCGCCATGGCTGGCCGGCACCTGCTGTAAAGGCGTCTTGCCGTCGACCTGCAGGGCGGTGGTGACCTTGTCGCGGTCCAGTATCTGCAGGCGCCCATCCCGCTGCAGGCCCGCCTGCGCCACCGCACGCCGCCAGTCCTTGAGCGCATCGCCGGTGCTGGCGCTGCCATCCCAGCCGTTGTAGTCCTCCTGGTAGACGTTCTCCATGCCCAGGATGGGCGTGCGCAAATCCACCTCCAGCGCGTTAGACACAAAGTACAAGAGGGACTTGCGATAGATGGACGCCACGTTGTCGTTGCGCTCCACCCGGTCGGACAACACGCTCAGGTGCAGCCGGGCCATCACCGCCGGGTCCATAGCGTAGTGCTTGTTGGCAAAGGCCACGGTGCACGCCGGGGCGTACAGATGGATGGAACTGATGGCGGGCGTGGGCACGCCCCGGCCGGCCAAGGCCGTGAGCATATGGCCTAGGATGATGGAGCCGGCTGAATGGCCCATGAGGTGGATCTCCAGTTTGTCGCCCCAGGTGGCCATCAACTTCTGCAGCGCCTTGATCAGCAACTCGCCACCGCGCCCGGCGCCGAAAGCCAGCTCGGCGTTTTCTTTCATCTCGCTCCAGATGGGCCGGGCCAGCGGACGGCCTATGGCCGTCTCCAGCGCCAGGTCGGTCTTGTCGCTGATCCACTCGGCCAGGCCGCCGGCCAATGTGGGCTGCTTGTGAAACGCATCGCTGACGATGCCGCCAATCGATTCGCGCAGCCCCGTCTTCCACACCAGAAACAACGGGTAGCAGCCGTTACCCACAAAGTGCCGCCCCATGGCGCGAGCGCGTTGAATAGCGTCGCCCTCGCTGTTCAGGCCGCCGTGGGCGTAGAGCACTAGGCGCTTGACATCGCCACTGGCCGGGCTGCGAAACCATTGGTCCGGCAGATCACACACCTGGTGGCCCAGGGTGCGGCTGAGCTCGTCTTCGGTCAGGTAGCGCTTGACGCGGCCATCGTTGCCCAGCACCACGCTGTGCTGGTAGGCCTGGTCTTCGCTCCACCACTGGCTGGTATTGGCATCACCCACCGCGGCGTTGGCCTGCGAGGCCACCACGCTGACACGCCCCACCACCACACCCGGCACACCCATGGCCACCACCCAGGCATCCATGCCATTGGCCAGCCAGTCGGCATAGCCGATCACCCCGAAGCCGCCCATGCCCCAGCCCTTACCCCAGGAGTTCTGCACCACAAAACCCTGGTTGTTGAAGCCCACCAGCGCGAAGGCATGGCCGTTGTCTTCCGACGGCCGTCCGTTGAACGGAATCAGCGGAATATCGGCATGGCCCATGGGGTTCTTTTTGCGTGCCGGCAGGCTGTGCCAGCCTTCGTGGGTGAAAGCCGATACATACACCGCCCCCACCGCCTGGATCGCCGCCTGCAAGTCGGTGATGGACTTCAGGTCGATGCGGTAGTACACGCCCAGCGTGGTCTGCACCGCCTTCTTCGCATAGCCGTAGCGCGGCTGCTCCTGCGTGTAGGGCCAGTCCTCGGCCATGCATACGCCGTGGTTGAACCAGCCCTTCAACGCGCCGCGGCAGCTGGAGCCGCTATAGTTTTCGCCAGCATATTCGTCGTATCGCCGCGCAAAGTTGTACAGCATGCGCGGGCTGACCGACGCCATCTGGGCCGGGCTATTGGCCTTGCGCCAGCGCAGGTAGTTGACCACGCAGGCCAGGCCGAAACCGGTGCAGGCGCCCTCGCCGCCCTGGTCCAGGATCAGGCCGGCCTGGGTGTAGGCAGGTAAAAAGCGGCGTATGGCGTCGTCGCTGGGGTACGCATCGTCCAAGCCCAGCGGCGGCGGTTGGTAAGGTCGGTCACACAGGTCCGGAGGGTCCTTACGTACGGTCAGCTGGCGTGGCACCGGTGCTGCCTTGGCCTTGGTGCTCTTGCTCCGTTTAACCGGCGCGCCCGCCTTGGCCGCCACAGCCTCCACAGGCCAGACCTTGTCGGCCAGCACGAACACATCCTTGAACCGGTCCAGACCGTGCGCGCCGCCGTTGACCAGCTTGCGCGCCACCGCGTAGTCGCCCGTGGCCAGGGCCTGGCGCATGGCGTCGGCCTTGTCGGCAATGAAACGGGCCAGCAACAGGGCCGCCACCTCGGGCGCATTCGCCAGGTCCGGGTTGGCAGCCAAGTCAAAGCCCAGGGCCTTGCCGTAGTTTTGGTAATTGCTGCGCCCAGTCAGCTGCACAAAACCGCGGCCCTTGAAGCGCGCGCCATCGCCGGGCTGGGTATTGCCCAGCGCCTTGCGTCCGTCGTACAGGCCAAACGGCATGCCGCCGGGCGCGGTATTGAACTGCGACACGAACTCGGAAATCGGCAGAAAGCCCTCGGTCTCTGCACGGATGGTGCCCAGTGCAGCACAGATGATGGGCCGGTCCGTCAGGCCCAGCGCGCCCAAGGCCGCCACCACATAGGGCAGGTAGCGGGCGATATTGGCGGGCTTGGTCGCTGGAAAGAGCTGGCGTACGGCGTCCGGTGTCAGTGCCAACTCCATCGCCGGGGCCTTGGCCAGACCCAGCTGCAGCTGGCAATACGGCCCCACCACACCATCGGCCACCAAGCCCACGCCCGACTGCCAGCGCCGGGCCGCAGCCTCCACGTCGGCATCCACCAAGTCGGACGGAGCCCCCTTGGCCAGACTGGGAAAAGCCAGCGCATCGCTGCCCAACACCGCAACCAGCGCCTTACGCAAGGCTGGAATCTCCGGCCCCTGGTAACCCCGAACCCAAAGCATGCCCATGGTGTGCTCCTCTCGACAGAGGGTGTGTCGGGCATGCATTGTGAACCCGCCACAGCACAAAGAACATCCCTTATTTGCGGGATGAACCCAGTGCTTCAATGCCCCTGGCTGGCGCGCATGCGGTTCACATCCAGTTCGGTCACGCCCTGCGCCTGGTTGCCCCAGGCGCTGCGGATATGCGTCAGCACAGCGGCAATGTCGCTATCGTCCAGCACCAGCACAAAGGGCGGCATGCCGAAGGGACGCGGGTTGCCGGCAGTGGCGGGGGCAAAGCCGCCGTTCAGCACGGTCTGCACCAGATTCGCCGTGCTGGCCATGGTGACAGCGCGGTTGCCCGCCAGTGCCGGATACGCGCCGGCCACACCCAGGCCTTGCGCACCATGGCATTGGGCGCAGTGCTTGTCGTACAGCTGCGCGCCGCGCTCCAACATGCGGCCAGGGGTGGGCGACAGGTCGCGCAGTGGCGGCGCGGCCGTGGTCTGCGGCAGGGCCTGCAAATAGGTGGCGACCGCACCCAGGTCGGCTACCGACCAGTACTGCGTGCTCTGCAGCACCACCTCGGCCATGGGGCCTTGCACCAGTGCGCCCGGGGCCATTCCGGTCTGCAGCAGGCGCACCACGTCTTCGCGCGGCCAGCCAGCGACGCCGGCCTCATGTGCCGAGGTCAGTGCGGGTGCGTACCAATTCTGCATGGGGATCAAGCCGCCGGCCAGGTCCAGCTCGCCGCTGCTGGCGCCCAGCGCATTGCGCGCCGTGTGGCAGGCGCCGCAGTGGCCCAGGCCGCGCACCAGATAGGCACCCCGGTTCCATTCGGCCGACTGCTGCGGCTCGGGCTGCTGCACACCCGGCTGAAAGTACAGCGCCCGCCACACCGCCAGCGCTGGCTGGGTGCTGAAGGGCCAGCGCAGCGCATGCGGCGTGGTGGCCTGTGCGGTGGCCGGCAAACTCTGCAGATAGGCGTACAGCGCGTCGGAGTCGGCGCGTGTCACCGCCGTGTAGCTGGTGTATGGGAAGGCCGGGTACAGCAGCCGCCCGTCCTTGGATCGACCGTTGTGCAGCGCGCGCCAGAAGTCGCTAGCCGACCAGCGGCCTATGCCGGTTGCAGCATCCGGCGTGAGGTTGCTGCTGTAGACCGTGCCAAACGGCGTGTCTATGCCGCGCCCACCGGCATAGGGCGTGCCGCCACGCGTGGTGTGGCAGGTCGCGCAATTGCCCAGGCGCGCCAGGTAGGCGCCGCGCTGCAGCAGCTCGGGCGTAACCGTGGGTGCGGCGGATGCATCGTCAGATTCATCGCGCACATTCAAGGCCCACACCAGGGCGCACAGAGCCAGGGCAGCCAGCAGTCCGAAGGTGATCTTCTTCATGGCGCGGGTGCACTTCCGCAAACGATGGTCTTGGCGCCTGGCAAGAGTGCAGGCAAAGCGGCCACCGCGTGGGTATTGGCGGGCAGCGGCTGCGCGGCCAGCCAGGCGGTAACAGCGGACACATCTTCCGGCGGCAGCTTGCGCGCCACGTCGCCCATGCAGTCGGGCGCATGGGCGCGGCGCTGGCCGGTGCGCCAGGCGCCCAGCTGGGCATTCAGGTAGTCGCGCGGCAGACCCAGCAGACCGGGGATATTGGGCGCCACGCCGGTCAGCGCAGCGCCGTGGCATTGGGCGCAGGCGGGGATCTGCCGGGCGGGGTCGCCTTGACTGACTAGTTGTTGGCCTCGGCGCAGTTGCTCAGCTGGGGCACTGCTGGGCTGGGGCGCGGGGTATGGCAAGTCCAAGGCTGCAAAGTACTGGGCAATTTCCATCAGATAGGCATCGCTCAGCGGGTCCACCATTTGCGTCATCAGGCCGTAGTGGCGCCGGTTGTCGCGAAAGTTCAGCAGCTGGTGGTACAGATAGCCGGCCGGCTTGCCGGCGATGCGCGGGTAGTAGCCGTCGCTGGCCGCCCGGCCCTCTTTGCCATGGCAGGCCACGCAGGCCAGGGTGCGCTGGGCCATGCTGTCCTCAAACACGGGCGGCGCGGCCAGGCAGGTGCCAGCGGCCCACAGCAAGGGCAAGACAAGGGTGCGCAGAATAGTTTTCACAGTGGCGGAATCATGCCGGACTTGCCACGCCAGGGACAGCAGCAGTTGGCGTTTAAAAAACCATACCAGATGCCAAAAATGCAAAAATCTACGGATCAGTTGAAAGCATGATGAAACGCTACGAAACCCTAGCCGAGCTGCTGGCCGCCGACATTCGCTCTGGCCTGCGCGCGCCGGGCAGCCGCATGCCGTCCATCCGCACACTCACTGCGCAGCAGGGTGTCAGCCCGTCCACCGCCTTCCAGGCCTATTACCGCCTGGAAGAAAAAGGCCTGGTGCGGGCGCGTGAGCGCTCCGGCTACTTTGTGACGGCCGCCACCAGCCTGCCGCCCGCACCCACGGCCCGCACCGCTCCGTCGCCCGCGCGGGTTGCCGCCAAGGTGGACATCAGCGAGCTGGTATTTGCGGTGTTGGACGCGGCGCAGCAGCGCGACATCGTGCCGCTGGGTTCGGCCTTCCCCTCGCCCGAGCTGTTTCCGCTGCAACGCCTGGCCCAGTCCTTGACCGCCGGCAACCGCCAGACGCAACCCTGGCAAACCGTGCAGCACCTGCCGCAGGGCAGCGCCCACCTGCGCCAGCAGATTGCGCAGCGCTACCTGGCCCTGGGCATGGTGCAACCGGCCGAAGAGCTCATCGTGACCAGTGGCGCGCTGGAAGCGCTTAACCTGTGCCTGAGTGCCGTGGCCCAGCCCGGCGACCTGGTCGCGGTGGAGTCGCCCGGCTTCTACGCCAGCCTGCAGGCGCTGGAGCGGCTGAAAATGCGCGCGCTGGAAATCCCGGTACACCCGCAGCACGGCCTGGACCTGGACGCGCTGGAGCAGGCCTTGAAGCGCCACCCGGTGAAGGCCTGCTGGTTCATGACCAGCTTCCAGAACCCCACCGGTGCCAGCCTGTCTGCGGCGAACAAGCAGCGTCTGGTGGCGCTGCTGGCGGCCCGACAGATTCCACTGATAGAGGACGATGTGTACGCCGAGCTGTACTTCGGCCACCAGGCGCCGCTGCCGGCCAAGGCCTATGACCAACACGGCCTGGTGATGCACTGCAGTTCGTTCAGCAAAACCCTGGCACCCGGCTACCGCGTGGGCTGGGTGGCACCCGGCCGCTTCGGCCAGCGCATACAGCGGCTGAAGCTGATGACCACGCTGGGCGCCAGCCTGCCGGCCCAGGCCGCGCTGGCCGACTATCTGCAGCGCGGCGGTTATGACAAGCACCTGCGCCGGCTGCGCCACACGCTGGAGTCGCAGCACGCCAGCCTGGTCGCGGCCATCGCCCGGCACTTCCCCGCCGATGTGCAGCTATCGCAGCCGGACGGCGGGTATTTTGTGTGGCTTAGCTTTGCGCCCGGCTTCGACACTCTGGCACTGCACCAGCAGGCCTTGGCCCAGGGCATAGGCATCGCGCCGGGGCCGATCTTCTCCGCGCGCCAGGGCCTGCGGAACTGCATACGGCTGAACTACGGCCACCCCTGGGATACGCGCATGGAAGCCGCCATGGCCACGCTGGGTGCGCTGGCACGCGCGCAAGACATTTATAAGAAATAGGCCGCCAGCGCAGGTAATACCTGCGCAAGAAGCTACTTATTTAATAGCAATCAGCGCTATGCCAGCCGCAGGTCCAGGGTCTGCCCGTCTTCCGGCAGATGCACCCGCAGACCTTGCGCGCTGGCCTCTGCCCGCAGATTGCGCGGCACCTGCTGCAAGGCATGCAGACCGCGCAGCACCAGCACGGCCGACCAGAGCTGGCCCTGCCAGCGCAGGTGCAGGTGCTGGCCATCGCGGCGCACATACATCTGCAATGCGGCGTTGCCTTGGGCATCGGGCACCCGCACGCTGCTGGTCTGGCCGTCGGCCAGCTCGAACAGGTGCAGCTCCAGGCCATCGCGGTAGTCGTAGTCGGGCCGGTCGTTGCGCGCGCCCAGGGCCAGCAGGCTGCCGGGGCGTACATACAACGGCAGGCTCAGCATGCCGTGTTGCTCATGGCGCCAGCGGCCGCCGTCCACCACCTCGCCGGTGAACAAGTGGGTCCAGCGGCCCTCGGGCAGGTACACGTCCACCTCGGAATCGCTGCGCAGCACGGGCGCCACCAGCAGCTGGCTGCCCAGCAGGTACTGGCGGTCCAGGCTGTGGGTGTTCAGGTCCTGCGGAAACTCCAGCAGCAGCGGCCGCACCATGGGCGTACCGTGGTCGCGGGCCTGCACGGCGGCGTCCCACAGATAGGGCATGAGGCGGCACTTCCACTGCGTGAAGTGGCGCAGCACGTCCACCGCCTCTTCGTCAAACAGCCATGGCACACGGTAGGACTTGCTGCCGTGCAGCCGGCTGTGGCTGGACAACAGGCCGAACGCACACCAGCGCTTATACACGTCGGCCGGCGCGGTGTTCTCGAAGCCGCCGATGTCATGGCTCCAGTAGCCAAAGCCCGACAAGCCCAGCGACAGGCCGCCGCGCAGGCTCTCGGCCATGGACTCGTAGTTGGAGCTGCAGTCGCCACCCCAGTGCACCGGGAACTGCTGGCCGCCCACCGTAGCGGCGCGGGCGAACAGCACCGCCTCGGTCTCGCCCAGCTTCTCCTGCAGCACATGGTAGACCAGCTGGTTGTATACGAAGCTGTAGTAGTTGTGCATGGCCTGCGGGTCGGAACCATCGTGGTAGACCACGTCGGTAGGGATGCGCTCGCCAAAGTCGGTCTTGAAACAATCCACCCCCATGTCGATCAGGCGGCGCAGGTGGTCGGCATACCAGTCGCAGGCGGCGGGGTTAGTAAAGTCCACCAGGGCCTGGCCGGGCTGCCAACGGTCCCACTGCCAGACGCTGCCATCCGGCCGGCGCAGCAGGTAGCCTTTGGCCATGCCCTCCTGGAACAGCGGCGAGGGCTGGGCGATGTAGGGGTTGATCCAGAGGCAGATCTTCAAACCGCGCTCCTTCAACCGGGCCAGCATGCCCACCGGGTCGGGGAAGTTCTCGCGGTTCCATTCAAAGTCGCACCAGTGGAAGGCCTTCATCCAGAAGCAGTCGAAATGGAACACATGCAGCGGCAGACCGCGCTCGGCCATGCCGTCGATGAAGTGGTTGACGGTCTCTTCGTTGTAGTCGGTCGTGAACGATGTGGTCAGCCACAGGCCAAACGACCACTGCGGTGGCAGCGGCGGGCGGCCGGTGAGCTGGGTGTAGCGGTCCAGCACGTCCTTGGGGCCGGGGCCGTCGATGACGAAGTACTCCAGCGCCTCGCCCTCGGTGCTGAACTGCACCTTGGCAACCTTTTCCGAGCCCACCTCGAAGGACACCAGGCGCGGCGTGTTGACGAACACGCCGTAGCCGCGCGAGCTGAGGTAGAACGGAATGTTCTTGTACGACTGCTCGGAGCTGGTGCCGCCGTCCTGGTTCCAGATATCCACCACCTGGCCGTTGCGCACAAAGGGTGTGAAGCGCTCGCCCAGGCCGTAGATGTTTTCGCCCACGCCCAGGTCCAGGCGTTCGAACATATACGCACGGCCCGTGGCCTCCTCCAGCGCCTGGCCGCCGCTGCGCAGGCCGCTGCCGGTCAGGCGCTGCGCGCCGTGGAAGAAGTCCAGCGCCCAGGGGCCGCTGCGCGGAATGCGGACCGACAACGTGCCGCTGCTGAGCGTGGCGTGCTCGGGCCCCAGCTCCACCTTGGCCGCACTGCCCGCATCGGCATACAGCGTGAAGGCCGGCTTGGCCGGGCCACTGCCCTGGAAATGCTCCATGCGCACACCGATGATGCCGGGGCGCGGCGCAAACAGGCGCAGGGTGAGCAGCGCCGTGTCCAGCTGGTAAGCGCGCTGCGACACGTCCTTGGGCGCGGCGTGCACCAGCAGTTCATTGCCGCGCTGCTGCACCTCGTGCACATGCACCGGGTACATCACTTGCAGGCCCTTGCGGATGAGCCAGTTACCGTCGTTGATCTTCATGGGAATGGTTTCAGAAAAGCAGTGGAACCGTCATAGCGCGGCTTCGGTGGAATGGTCAAAAACATGGACCTGGGCCGGATCTATGCCCAGCGGCACCCAGTCGCCCGGAACAAAAGAGACCCGGCCGGTCTGGGCCAGCGTGACGCTGCAACCCGTCAGGTCGAAAGTGATGAAGGTCATGCTGCCGGTGGACTCCACCGCGTCCACCCGGCCCAGCAGACTGCTGCCTTGCTGGATGCGCAAATGCTCGGGGCGCAGGCCCACCCAGACCGCACGGCCTACGGGGCGTTTGCGGTCCAGCGCCAGCACACGGCCCGCAGCGCCGGTGATGGCCACCTGCAGCCCATCGCCACCCACCACACCCGCTACAAAGTTCATAGCTGGTGAGCCAATGAAACCGGCCACGAAGCGGTTGCCGGGCTTGTCATACAGCTCCAGCGGCGTGCCCACCTGCTCGATGCGGCCGGCGCGCATCACCACCACCTGGTCGGCCATGGTCATGGCCTCGATCTGGTCGTGCGTCACATACACCGAGGTGGCTTGCAGGCGCTGGTGCAGCTTGCGGATCTCGCTGCGCATGTGTACGCGCAGGGCCGCGTCCAGGTTGGACAAGGGCTCGTCGAACAAAAACACCTTGGGCTGGCGCACGATGGCCCGGCCCATGGCCACGCGTTGGCGCTGGCCGCCCGACAGCTCGCGCGGCATGCGCTGCAGCAGGGTCTGCAGGCCCAGGGTGCTGGCCACGCCATCCAGGGCCTTGCCTATCGTCTCGGCCGTGGCTTTTTTCAGGCGCAGCGAATAGCTCATATTGCGCGCCACGTCCATATGCGGGTACAGCGCATACGACTGGAACACCATGGCCACGTCGCGTTCGCGCGGTGGCTTGTGGTTGACCACCGCGCCATCGATGCGCAACGTGCCAGCGGTAATGTCCTCCAGCCCGGCGATGGTGCGCAGCAGTGTGGACTTGCCGCAGCCCGAGGGGCCGACCAGCGCCACAAAGCTGCCGCGCGCGATGTTGAGGTCAATTTCGCGCAGGATGGCGGTACTGCCAAAGGCCTTCACCAGGCCCTGGATTTCGATGGTATTCATGGAGAACCTACTTGAGTGCGCCAGCCGTCAGGCCGCTGACAATGCGCCGCTGCAGCAGCATGAAGGTGATGAGAATCGGCGTGGTGTAGATGGCCGCGTAGGTCATGATTCCTACCCAGTCGGTCTTGGTGTCACCCACAAAAGCCGCCAGCGCCACGGTGGTGGTGGTGTACTTGTCGTCCAGGATCAGCGAGCGCGAGAACACGTACTCACCCAGGGTCTGCAGGAAGACCAGGATGCCGGTCACCAGCACGCTGTTGCGCACCAGCGGCAGCACCACGTGGATGAAAGCCTGGCGCGGCGTGGCGCCGTCTACCAACGCAGCCTCGCGCAGCTCGCGCGGCACCTGCACAAAGGCTGAGCGCATCAGCACCATGTAGAACGGCAGGGTCTTGCTGATCTGTGCCAGCGTGACCGACAGCCGCGGAAAGCCCAGCAGGCCCAGCTCCTGGAAGGCCGCGAAGATGGGCGTCACCATCAGCGCCGGTGGCAGGGCCTGCAGCACCAGCACGGCGAACAGCGCCGTCTCGATCCAGCGGCTGCGCGCCTGGGCCAGGGCGTAGGCCGCGCCGGTGCCCAGCAGCACCGTGGCCGCCGTCACACCGCTGGCAATCACCAGCGAATTCCACAGGTTGCGGCCCATGGCGTAGTCGTGGAACACACGGGCAATATTCGACTGCGCGGCCTCCGGCCAGAAGGTCGGCGGCAGGCGGAACAGCTCGGGGTTGCTCTTGAACGCCGTGATGAACATCCAGTACAGCGGGAACAGGTACAGTGCGGTCAGTGCCAGCGCCAGGCAGAACAGCAGCTTGCGTCGCATCGCCATCTTTTACACCAGCCGCTCGCGGCGGGTGGCACGCACATAGACCACTGCCGTGGCCACCACCACGACAAGCATCAGCGAAGCAATCGCACTGCCCGACGCCACCTCGAATGTCTGGAACGACAGCTGCCACGACCAGTGCTGTGCCAACTGCGAAGCATTCGCCGGGCCACCCTGGGTCAGGGCCGCCACCAGGTCGAACTGCTGGATGGTCATGATGACGCCCAGCGCAATCACAGCCCCTAATGTGGAGGCCATCATCGGCAAGGTGATGGAGGTAAAGCGCTGCCAGGCATTCGCACCGTCCAGCTCGGCGGCCTCGTACAGGTCGCGCGGAATCTGCGCCAGCCCGGCCGACAGCAGCAGCATATTGAAGGGCACGCCCAGCCACACATTGGCGATGATGACGGCGTACAGCGCATAGCGCGCATCCGACAGCCAGTAGATGGACTCGCGCACCAGGCCCAGCTGCAGCAGCACATGGTTCAGCACGCCGTAGTCGCCCGCAAACAGCAGCTTCCAGACCACGCCGGCCACCAGGCCGGGCATGATCCAGCCAGCCAGGAACAGGCCACGCATCACCGTGGCGCCCAGAAATGCCTCCTGGAACAGCAGAGCCAGGCCAAAGCCCAGCACCACCTGGAACAGCAGTGACAGCGCAATGAACAGCCCGGTGTTCAGCCACACGCCGCGCGCCTCGGGGCGCTGCAGCACGTCTATGTAGTTTTCCAGCCCCACCCAGGGTCGCGACCACCAGCTGCCCGGCGCCATGGCATCCACCTCCTGGAAGGACATCAGCAGGTTGTAGAACAGTGGAATGCCGGCAAACACCAACAGATAGGCCAGGCCCAGCACCAGCAGCCATTGCTCGAAGCTGCCGTAGCTGCGCGGGGGCCGGTGCAGGGCGCCATCCCCGCGGCCAGGCCGCAGGGATGGCAGGGATGGCAGGGCCATCGCGCTCTTAGTTTTTGCTGACACGCTGCACCTGGGCTGCTGCGGCGGCCATGGCGGTCTTGGCGTCTGACTGGTGCGTCAGCACCTGTTGCATGGCGCCCGAAATCGCCTTGGAAATTTGCGGCCACTCGGGGTTGGGGCCACGCGGGCGGGCGTACTTCATCTGCTCGGCAAAAGCCTGGTAGGCCTGCGGCCATTTCGGGTCTTTGGACACCGCATCCGATGTCGCGGGCAGGATGCCGAAGTCATTCCAGTTCCGCCCCTGCTGCGAGATCACATATTCCAGAAAGCGGAAGGCCGCCTTGGGGTTGGCCGCCGTCTTGGGGATCACATAGCTTTGCTCGCCCAGGGCCGAGGTGCGCGGGCTGTCGGCCTTCTCGCCGGGCAGCAGGGCCACGCGCCACTTGAACTTGGCGTTCTTGTCTATGCCCGGAATCTCCCACGGGCCGGACACCACCATGGCGGCGTTGCCGTTGACAAAGGTGGCGGTGGAGTCGGACTGGCCACGGTTCAGCGTGTCGCGCGAGGCCAACTTTTCGTCCAGCAGCTTTTGCCAGAACTCTACCGCGCGGATGGCGCCAGGGCTGTTCAGCTTGTCCCAGTCGGCGCCGGTGCTCTGGATATAGGGCAGGAACTGAAAAGTGCCCTCCTCGTTGCCGCGCGCCGAAAAAGCAAAGCCGTAGATGTTCTTGGCCGGGTTGTTCAGCTTGGCTGCCGCGTCGTGCAGCTCGGCCCAGGTGCGCGGTGGCTTGTCGGGGTCCAGGCCGGCTTCGCGGAACATATCGTCGTTGATGTACAGCGCAATGGTGTTGGCACCGCGCGGTATGCCCACCAGCTTGCCCTTCCAGCTGGAGTTGAGGCGCGGGCCGGGGAAGATCTTGTCGGCATTGATGACCTTGGACTGCTTGACCATGTCGTCCAGCTCCAGCAGCGCCTTCTTGGCTGCGAAGAAGGCGACGTTCGGGTTGTCGATAGGCATGATGTCCGGCCCGGTGCCGGAGCGGATGGCGCGCAAGGCCTCGTCGTTCACATCGGAGAACGCAACGCGGCGCACCTCGATGGTCAGGTCCGGGTTCTTGGCCTGGAACTCCTTCACCATGGCTTCGGTGTAGTTGTCCTGCTCGCCAAAGCTCCATATCTTCAGGGTCTCGGCCTGGGCGGCGCTGATGCCGATGCTGAGTGCGGCTATGGCCGTGGTAGCCCATTGCAGGGCAAATCGTCGATGCATGGTTTTGTCTCCTTGTAGTTGGCACATCCAGGCGGGTTGCCCGGCCTGCGGTGGCACAGCGGCTGGGCGCCCAGCGCCCGCGTCCTTGCACCACGTCGTTCTTATCACCCGTTGCTTCCTTCGATTAGCATCACCGGAAACGTTTACGGAAACATATTATTCAATGCTCGAACTAAGTACGTCAAGCTGGGAAATCCCATGAAAACCCTTGGTCTGCCATGCACGACACGCAAAGCAGCGCGGCAGCAAACCCCAGCACTACGCCAGGTTATCGAGATATACGTAACATAGTCGTTTCATATATCGGAGTACAGCAACGTGGGCCTCGTCAAAATCTCGGAACCTATGCACGACAACCTGCGGGTTGCCAGCGCCGCCTTGGGCCGTTCCATCAACGCGCAGGCGGAACACTGGATGCGCATCGGCATGATGGGTGAGCTGAACCCCGAGCTGAAATACGGCGAGCTGTGCCGGCTGCTGATCCAGGACGAAATCCGCGCCGATGCGCAGGTGATGGAGCTCCCCCGAAAGGCCCAGGCATGAAGAGCGAAACCGTCACCATCCGCCCGCCGGCGGAAGTTGCCCTCGCCCGCCGCGCTGGCCATCTGGCCGCCGAGGTGCTGCGCATGATTGGCGAGCACGTGCAGGCCGGCGTGACCACCGACGCGCTGGACAAACTGTGCCATGACTACATCGTCGATGTGCTGGAGGCCATACCCGCCAACATCGGCTACCACGGCTACCCCAAGACGCTATGCACCTCGGTCAACCACGTGATCTGCCACGGCATCCCCTCGGCTAAGGTGCTCAAACGCGGTGACATCATCAACATCGACGTGGCCATCATCAAGGACGGCTGGTTTGGCGACTGCAGCCGCATGTACTTTGTAGGCGAACCCAGCCCGCTGGCGAAACGCCTGGTGGACACCACCTACGAGGCCATGCGCGCCGGCATTCTGCAGGTCAAACCCGGCGCCACCCTGGGCGATGTCGGCCATGCGATCCAGACCGTCGCCCACCGCGAGAACTTCAGCGTGGTGCGGGAATACTGCGGCCATGGCATAGGCCAGATCTACCACGACACGCCCCAGGTGCTGCACTACGGCCGGCGTGGCGAAGGGCTGAAACTGGAGGCCGGCATGATCTTCACCATCGAGCCCATGGTCAACGCCGGGCGGCGCGAAACCAAGGAGCTGCCCGACGGCTGGACGGTGGTCACCAAAGACCACTCGCTGTCCGCCCAGTGGGAACATATGGTCGCGGTGACCGAAACCGGCTTCGAAGTCTTGACGCCCTGGCCCGAGGGCTACGGCAGCTACCCTGCCATCGCCTAAGCCACGGTATTAGCCAGCAACGTCGCTGCCGCCCTGCAGGATGTTCAGCGGCCACAGCTGCTGGAAACCGGCCGCCGGCGTACCCGCATCGGCCGCCGCCATACGTACCAGCAGCGCCTCGGCCAGGCGCGCACCCAACGGGCGCAGGTCTACCGAGAAGCCGCTGAGCCGGGGCGACAGGTACTGCGCCAGCTCACCCGTCAGCACACCGCCAAAAATCGCCATGTCCCGGCCCGGCTGCAAGCCGCGCTCGTGCAGGCCGCCGTAGGCACCTATGGCCATGCAGTCACTTTGCAGAATCACGGCAGTAGGCGGCTCGGGCAAAGCCAGCAGGCGGTGTATTTCGCGGTGGCCGCCGCGCTCGGAAAGCTCTTCACGGCCAACCAGGCCGTTGGCCACCACCAGGCCATGGCGGCGCATGGCGCTGCGGTAGCCTTTGCGCATCAAATGGCCCTGCATGGCGTCGTCTTGCGGGGTGCACAGCGCAATGCGCTGGTGGCCCCGCGCCACCAGGCTGCCCACCACCTGGGCCACGCCCAGTTCAAAGTCCAGGTCCATCCAGGCATGTTCACCGCCCGAGTTGCTGCGGCCCAGCGCCACGTACGGGAAGCCTTGCGCAGCGATGTAGTCCAGGCGCTCGTCCTTGCGGCGCGTGCCGGCCAGCACCAGGCCGTCCACCAGGCGCCGCTCGACCACGCGCTTGAGGCGCGCCAGCTCGTCCGCGTCGTCACGGTTCTGGAACAACACCAGCTCTAGGTCTTCGGAGGCAATGCGGGTCTGTATGCCTTCGGCCAGGGTCAGGAACAATGACCAGGTGTAGTTTTCATGGCTGCTTTTGGGCGGCAACATCAGGCCGATGGTGTTGTGCCGACCCTTGCGCAGGCTGCGGCCCGACTGGTTGGGCGCATAGGCGCGGGCCTGGGCGGCGACTTGCACGCGCAAGCGGGTCTGGGCGCTGACTTCGGGGTGGTTGTTCAGCGCCCGCGACACCGTGGCAATGGACAGGCCCAGGTCCTGGGCCAGGCTTTTGATACCCATGGCGGTGCTCAGGTGGAGTGCAGCGGCCCCAGCTGCGGCAATGCGCGCAAGCGGTAGGCGAAAACAGATAGGGAGGGCATGATTTACTGTAGCACGGCTCCCATACCAGCTTACAGATAAAAAAGGCCACCGGCGCAGATAGTACCTGCGCTAGCAGCTCTCAAATCAATAGCATCAGGGCACACCCAGGAACAGATACACGTTGCTGCTGTGCCCGCTGGCCAGGCCGTAGCCGATGTAGACCGGACCCAGCGGCGTCTCGCCGCCCAGGTAAACCGTGACCGACTCCAGCGTGCCGGTACGCTGCGTTTCGGTGTAACGCGTACCCATGCGCGCGGCTTCCAGCGCCAGGCCGGCGCGCATATCGCCGCGCAGGCCCAGAGGCAGGCTGCCCAGAATGCGCTCCAAGCCGACACGCCCGTAGCGCATATCGTCGCCCAACAACTGGCCGCGCGCATAGCCCGACAGCTTGAGAAAGCCGCCCAGTGAGGCCGCGTCGAACACCGGCAGCGCCCCCCGGGTCGAGCCGGTGTAGGCGAGCTGACTAGTAAAGACATAGCTGCCCAGCGAAAAACTGCCCTGCAGCTGGGTGTCCAGCTTGTCGTAACGGCGCTCGGGAGAGGTGAAGTAGCGGCTGTGCAGCGCCCAGCCGTGGGTGGGAAAGTACAGCCGGTCCAGCTGGTCCAGGTCCAGGCTGGCAAAGCTGCCCTGCACTTGCTGCGATTGGTCGGTGAGCACGGCAACACCGGTCTGCAATGTCGCCCGCCCCAGGGTGTTGGACACGCCCAGGCGCATCTGCCCCAGGCTGCCCAGGTTGACGCCGCCGGCCAGCTCCAGGCGCACGGTGCTGACGTCGTATTCCGCCACCTTGCGGTTGTCCTGGTAGGCCGGGGCCGAACGCGAGGCATAGTGCACGCTGGGCTCGATGAACCAGTTCTGCCGTGGGTCCAGCGGCTGGTAGTACTCGGCGTCCACGCCGGGTTCGCTGCCAATCTGCCCATTCACCAGCAGCTGCCCGCCCATCCGGTTCAGCGCCGTGCGCTGGTAGGCGGCGCGCAGGCTGAAGTCAGAGCCGTTCTTGCGGTCGCTCTCCAGCACCACGGCGAAGCGCAGATAGTCTGGGCCCCAGGGCTTTTCCACCGGGGTCACGCGCAGGATGTTGCGGCCACGCTCGCTCAGCAGGGTGTAGTCCACGCTCTGGTAGTAGCCGTCGCCATAGACCCGCTCCAGGTCGCGGTACAGCGCATCCGCATCCAGCAAACTGCCGGTGCGCTGGCTGATGTGCTGGGCCACCATTTGCGGATCGGTCAGCTTGGGGCCCACGATGTCGATGGCATCGACGATGGCGGTTTTACGCTGCGCGCCGGCCAAGGCCTGGGCCCAGGCGGCGTAGGCATCCGGCTGCATGGACAGCGTCTGCAGCTGGGCTGTCAAAGCCGCAGCGGCCTGGTAGCCACGCTCCACCGCATCGGCATTGCGGTCGAAGTCGCCAGCGGTGATGCCTTCCAGCGCAGGGCGGATATAGATGTCGGCGGGTGTGAGTTCGGCCATGGACTGGCTGACGTTCTGCTCGGTCAGGATGTTGATCATCTGCGCCGACACGCTCAGCGCCGAGCCAATCTGCTCCGGCGCCAGCAGGGGCGAACCCACGTTCACGGCAATCACCACGTCGGGGTGGCACAGCGCGCGCACCTCGCGCACCGGCAGGTTGTCCACCAGGCCGCCATCCACCAGCTTGCGGTCGCGGTAGTCCACCGGCGCCATCAGGGCCGGTACCGACATGCTGGCGCGCATGGCCTGGGTCAGGCTGCCGTCGCGCAGCACCACGCGCTCGCCGGTTCCGATGTCGGTGGCGATGATGGATACCGGCAGCGGCAGGCTTTCGATCAGGCGCTCCGACAGGTCGGCGCGCACCAGTTGGTTGAAGAACAGCTTGATCTTCTGCCCCGCCAGAACACCCGGCGGAGCCACCACGCCAGACGCCCCCAAGCCCAGCTCCAGACCGGGCAGGTAGCGTTGCACCAGCATCTTGTTGCGGTAATTGGTTTCGGGGTAGGCCGTGTCGTCCTGGAACAGGTCGTTCCAGTCGGC
This sequence comes from Rhodoferax sp. GW821-FHT10B06, assembly GCF_059415605.1. Classification (NCBI taxonomy): domain Bacteria; kingdom Pseudomonadati; phylum Pseudomonadota; class Betaproteobacteria; order Burkholderiales; family Comamonadaceae; genus Rhodoferax; species Rhodoferax sp. GW821-FHT10B06. Next base: position 191,877 of record NZ_JBWKNO010000006.1, read on the forward strand.
CTTGGCCAGGGCGCGCCGCATCGCGTCGGGCGGCAGGCCAGCAGCGAAGGCGCCAGCCACCAGCGCACCCATGCTGGTGCCGGCTATGCAGTCCACCGGCACCCGCAGCTCGTTCAGCACCTCCAGCACGCCCACATGCGCCGCACCTCGGGCTCCGCCGCCGCCCAGCACCAGGCCCACACGCAAACGCTTGGCCAAGACCGGGCCGGCCGCGGGGCCGGCATCGGCCGCGCTTTGGGCCAGGCTGCTGCATGCGACAGCCGCCAAGGCCATGGCTAGAAACACGGAGAAAAGTAAGGGCGGGCGTAGAGCGGGTATCTGCATGCCGGGCATTGTCAACCGCCAGCACCCGGCATGAGGGCGCAAAAAAGCCCGCCGAAGCGGGCTTTTCTGGAGCACCCGGGTATTAGCCCATTAACCCATGTGCAGGCCGCCGTTGACCGAGAAGTCGGCGCCGGTAGCGTAGCCACCTTCTTCCGATGCCAGCCAGGCGATGATGGAGGCGATTTCTGCCGGCTTGCCCAGACGCTTGACCGGCACGGTAGCCACGATCTTGGCCAGCACGTCTTCACGGATGGCGTTGACCATGTCGGTGCCGATGTAGCCAGGACTGACGGTGTTGACCGTCACGCCCTTGGTGGCCAGCTCTTGTGCCAGCGCCATGGAGAAACCATGCATGCCGGCCTTGGCAGCCGAATAGTTGGTCTGACCGGCCTGGCCTTTTTCGCCGTTCACCGAAGAGATGTTGATAATGCGGCCCCAGCCCTTTTCCACCATGTCGGCCACCACTTGTTTGGTGACGTTGAACATGCTGTTCAGGTTGGTTTCGATCACCGAATCCCAGTCTTCACGCGACATCTTCAGGAACATACGGTCCTTGGTGATGCCGGCGTTGTTCACCAGCACGTCGATAGTGCCGTGCTCGGCCTTGGTCTTGGTGAAGGCTTCGACCGTGGAATCCCACGAACCTACATTGCCCACCGACGCGTAGAAGGTGAAGCCCAGTGCAGCCTGCTCAGCCAGCCATTTGGCGTGGTCGCGCGTAGGGCCGCAACCGGCGATGACCTTGAAGCCCTCGGTGTGCAGACGTTGGCAGATGGCGGTCCCGATGCCACCCATGCCGCCGGTGACGTACGCTACTTTTTGACTCATTTTTATCTCCTGTTTGTTTTGAAAAATTCGGTGCTTAACGCTCAATCGTCAGAGCAACTCCCATGCCACCACCAATGCACAGCGATGCAATGCCCTTCTTCGCATCGCGGCGGGCCATCTCGTGCAGCAGGGTCACCAGAATGCGGCAGCCGGACGCGCCGATGGGGTGGCCGATGGCAATTGCGCCGCCGTTCACGTTGACCTTGCTGGTGTCCCAGCCCATTTCGTTGTTTACCGCGCAGGCCTGGGCCGCGAAGGCTTCGTTGATTTCCAGCAGGTCCAGGTCCTGCGCTTTCCAGCCAGCGCGGGCCAGGGCTTTTTGCGATGCGGGCACTGGGCCCATGCCCATGTAGGCGGGGTCCAGGCCGCTGGTGGCGAAGCTGGCGATACGGCCCAGGGGCTTCAGGCCCAGGGCGGCAGCCTTCTTGGCCGTCATCACCATCACGGCAGCAGCGCCGTCGTTGATGCCCGAGGCATTGCCTGCGGTCACACCACCGGCCTTGTCGAAGGCGGGGCGCAGGCCGGCCAGGGCTTCGGCGTTGGTCTTCTTGTTGATGAATTCATCGTTGGCGAAGACGATAGGGTCACCCTTCTTTTGCGGAATGGTGAAAGGGGTGATTTCATCCTTGAACTTGCCGGCTTCCTGGGCGGCGGCAGCCTTTTGCTGGCTGGCCAGGGCCAGGGCATCCTGCATCTCGCGGCTGATGCCGTATTTCTTGGCCACGTTCTCGGCGGTGATGCCCATGTGGTACTGGTTGTACACGTCCCACAGGCCGTCGACGATCATGGTGTCGGTCATCTTCCAGTCACCCATGCGCTGGCCGTCGCGGCTGCCCAGCAGCACGTGGGGCGATGCGCTCATGTTTTCCTGGCCGCCGGCGATCACGATCTCGCTATCACCATAGGCCACGGCCTGGGCCGCCAGCATCACGGCCTTCAGGCCGGAGCCGCAGACTGCGTTGATGGTCAGACCGGGCGTGCCCTGGTTGAAGCCGCCCTTGATGACGGACTGGCGGGCAGGGTTCTGGCCCGCACCTGCGGCCAGCACCTGACCCATGATGACTTCGCCGACCTGCTCGGCGCTCAGGCCGCTGCGCGCCAGCACTTCCTTGATGACGTGCGCGCCCAGTTCGGTCGCGGGGATTTTGGCAAGGCTGCCGCCAAACTTGCCAACAGCCGTACGTGCGGCGGAAACGATGACGATGTCTTCCATTTTGAGCTCCTAGTTTATTGATCTGTTACGGGGTGAATGTCAGTGTAGAGGTTGCTTATGGCAGTTCCGCATACGCAAAACTACGAGGCGCGGGTTTTCACGTAGCGGCCTGGCGCCGGCTCGGTGGCCTTGTACCCGCCTTTACCATAGGCCGTGGGTGCAGCCACCTGCTTACCGGCGTGGCCCTTGAGCCAGACCGACCAGTCGGTCCACCAGCTGCCTGGCTGCTCGGTGGCACCGGCGATCCAGTCCGCCGGCTTGGCCGGGAACTGGCTGGACTCGCTGGTCCAGTAGCTGCGCTTTTTCTTGGCCGGCGGGTTGATCACACCGGCGATGTGGCCGGAAGCCCCCATCACGAAGCGCTTCTTGCCCGGCAGTACCTGGGTGGACGCATAAGCCCCGCCAATCGGCACGATATGGTCTTCACGCGAGCCGTAGATGTAGGCCGGCATATCCAGCTTGCCCAGGTCGATCTTCTGGCCGCAGACCACGGCCTTGCCCGGCTTCACCAGCTTGTTTTCAAGATAGGTGTTGCGCAGATACCAGCAATAGAACGGGCCGGGCAGGTTGGTGGAGTCGCTGTTCCAGTACAGCAGGTCGAACGGCGGCGGGGTTTCACCCTTGAGGTAGTTGCCCACCACGTAGTTCCACACCAGGTCGTTCGGCCGCAGAAAGCTGAAGGTGCTGGACAGGTCGCCGCCCGGCAACAGTCCGCCCTTGCCCAGTTGCAATTCGCGGTACTTGACCATGGCCTCGTCCACGAAGATGTCGATGATGCCGGTGTCGGCAAAGTCCAGCAGCGTGGTCAGCAGGGTCAGGCTGGCCACCGGCTTTTCACCGCGCGCGGCCAGCACCGCCAGCGCCGTGCTGAGAATCGTGCCACCCACACAAAAGCCCAGGGCATTGATCTGCTTGGCGCCCGTGATCTCTTGGGTTACCGCTATGGCTTTAATAGCAGCTTCTTCGATGTAATCGTCCCAGGTCTTGTGGCCCAGGGACGCATCCGGGTTGCGCCAGCTGACCACAAAGGTGCGATGGCCCTGCTCTACCGCGTAGCGGATCAGCGAGTTTTCGGGCTGCAGGTCCAGGATGTAGTACTTGTTGATGCAGGGCGGCACCAGCAGGAACGGGCGCTCGTAGACCTTGGCCGTCAGCGGCTTGTATTCGATAAGTTGGAACAGCTCGTTCTCGAACACCACCGCGCCTTCGGTCGTAGCCACGTTCTTGCCGACTTCGAACAGGCTCTCGTCGGTCATGGACACATGGCCCTGCTGCATGTCGTGCACCAGGTTCTTCAGGCCCTTGGCGATGCTTTCGCCCTGGGTTTCCAGCGCGCGCTTCTGGGCTTCGGCATTCAGCGCCAGGAAGTTGCTGGGCGCCGACGCGGCCATCCACTGCTCGACCGCGAAACGGATGCGGGCACGGGTTTTCTCGTCGGTCTCCACCGCGTCGGCCAGACCCATCAGGGTGCGGCTGGTCAGCAAATAGGCAGCGGCGGAATACGTGGTGAAGGGGTTTTCGGTCCAGGCCTCGGAGGCAAAACGCCTGTCCTTGCGGATGGAGGCCGCGTCCAGGCTCTGGTTCCACAGGGCAGCGGCATCTTGTAGATACTGCTGCTGCAACTCTTGCAGCTTGTCGGGGGAAAACGCGATCTTGGGGGGGGTAGCGGCGCCGTTGACCTGGCCCATGTCCAGACCTTGCAGTGGCTTGATCGCATCGGCCCAGGCACGCGTCCAGCCGTCGCCCAGGGATTGCTGGAATTGCCGGGCGGCTTGCGCCCAGTCCGGTTCAGAATGCATAGTGCTTCCTCACAAAGCTTGTTATTGATTGCAATAACAACTGGCTAAAACTCGCCCTCTACAGAGCACTATCTTTATGTACATCGTTCCGATTGGCTGGCTTTACGTGGCCCTCATGATGGCAGTGGCAGAGGCCACCAATACTAATGGCACTGTACTCGGCGCCGTGTTCACGTTTGTACTCTATGGAGCGGTGCCGGTCGCCTTGGTGGTTTACCTAATGGGGGCTCCGGCTAGGCGCCGCGCCATCAAGGCGCAAGCCGCGTCGGAGCTGGCTGCGCAGCAGGCGGCAGCCTCTGCGCAGACGTCAATCGCCGAGCCAGATACTGGCAGCCATTCGTCCACAAATAGGACTACGCCGGTAGGAGAAAAATCGTAACGAATTGCTAACAGTGCACCACGCCGGGCTGCCGTCGTTGCCATATATGCCGCGCACACCCAGTGCCTGCAACCGCAAACGCGCCAGTCCAGGCAGATCTGCCAGCCATTTACCCGGCCCATGGGGCACAAAGCAGGCGGCCGCCTCGGGCTGGTGGGCCATGAAGGCGGCCGGTACCTCGGGTCCCACTTCAAACTTCTGCGGGCCAATGCACGGGCCCAGCCACGCTATTATTTCTGTAGCTCCTGACGCAGATGCTGCCTGCGCCAGAGCATGTATTTCTTCATAAGCCGCCTCCAGCACGCCCTGCCCGTCCTGGCCCAGCAAACCGCGCCAACCCGCATGGGCTGCGGCCACCGCCCGGCCCTGGGTGTCGGTGAACAGCACCGGCAGGCAGTCGGCCACCATTACCGTACAGGCCTGGCCGGGCTGGTTGCTCACGCTAGCGTCGGCCACGATGGGCGCTGGCTCCTTCGCAGGAAGCCGCACCACGGCCCGGCCATGCACCTGCTGCAAGAACGTGGGTTCGGCCTGTAGCCACTCACCCAACAAGGCCCGGTTGCGCTGCACGTCGGCCAACACATCGCCCACGTGGTCGCCCAGGTTCATGGCGTCGAAAGGCGCGGCCGACACGCCGCCCGCGCGGCTGGTGAACACCGCGTGCACGGAACGGGGGGCGGGCCAGTCGGGCCGCAGCCAGTCGCTGGGAAGGGTCTCAAGTTTCAAGATCGTGTGCTGTGAACTAAGTTGCTGGCAAGCATACATTGCAGCCGCCCTCAATCCAGTTTTCGCACCCTGCATTGCTATTTTTTCAATAGCTGCCAGCGCAGGTATCATGTACGCCAGAGGCACTTTATTCTCACTTTTATGCACACACCTTTACGCTATGGATTCCTGGGCTGCGGCATGATGGGCCAGGAGCATCTGCGCAATATCCAGCTTCTGCCCAACGCCGTAGTGACCGTCATTTTTGAGCCCGACGCCACAATGCGCGCGCGCAGCGCCGCCCTGGTACCGCAGGCCCGGCAGGTGGATTCGCTGGACGCCCTGCTGGCGTCGGACGATCTGGACTGCCTGGTCATCACCAGCCCCAACTTCACCCATGCCGGCCAGCTGCAGACAATTGCCGCGCGCCGCCCCCTACCCTTGCTGGTGGAAAAGCCCGTTTGTACGAACCTGGCCGATGTGGCCGCGCTGCACGCCCTGCGCCAGAGCTACCCCGCGCCGATCTGGGTGGCCATGGAATACCGCTACATGCCGCCCATCGCCACCACGCTGGCCCACACCCATGCGCAAACGCATACCGGCCCGGTGACCCTGTTCAGTCTGCGCGAGCACCGCTTCCCGTTTCTGGAAAAGGTGGGCGACTGGAACCGCTTCAACAAGAACACCGGCGGCACGCTGGTAGAAAAGTGCTGCCATTTCTTCGACCTGATGCGCCTGCTGACCCGCAGCGAGCCGGTGCGCATCTATGCCTCGGCCTCGCAGGCGCACAACCACCTGGATGAGGTGTATGCCGACGGCGTGCCCGACATCCTGGACAACGCCTTTGTGACGGTGGACTTTGCCAACGGCCAGCGCGGCCTGCTGGAGCTGTGCATGTTCGCCGAAGGCTCGCGCTACCAGGAGGAGCTGTGCGTGGTCGGCCGCGACGGCAAGCTCGAATGCTTTGTGCCCGGCCCCACACGCTTCTGGCCCGCCGCGCTAGGCCCAGCGCCCACGCCCAAGGTGGTCATCAGCCCGCGCCATACGCCTGGCCCGCAGGAGCTGGACATCCCCATCGACCCGCGCCTGCTGGAGGCCGGCGACCACAACGGATCGACCTTCTACCAGCACGAGAAGTTCTACCGCGCGGTACGCGGCCAAGGCCCGGTGGAAGTCGGCCTGACTGACGGCCTGAAGGCCGTGGTGATGGGCCTGGCCGCGCAGGAATCGGCGCGCACCGGGCAGGCCATAGACCTGCGCAGCGGGCCTTACGCCATCAGCGCTCTGGATTAAAAAGGCGAGGTGGAGGCCGCGCCGGTCTCCAGCGTGTCCACCGCGAACTGGCCACGCTCAAACACCAGGCCCTTGCCGGGCCGCGAGCCGTAGTGCTCGATCTGACCCAGCAAGATGTCGTGGTCACCGGCCTGCACCGTCTGGTACAGCTTGCAGTCGAACCAGGCCAGGGCCGGCACCAGCTTCAGGCGCTGGCTGTCCAGCCGCACAAATTCACCCGCCGCAAAACGCTCGGCCTGGGTACCACGCGCAAAGGCCTGGGCCAATTCCTGGTGCTCGCTGCCCAGCACGCTGACGGTGTAGCCGCTGCTGCGCACAAAAGCCTCGTGGCTGGCGGCGTTGTGCCGGATATTCCACAGCACCAGGGCCGGGTCCAGCGATACCGCGTTGAACGAGCTGCAGGTCATGCCCCAGTCCTGCCCGTTCCAGTGGGTGGTGACCAGGGTCACACCGGTGGCAAAGCAGCCAAATGCATCGCGCAATGCGCGGTCGGTCGCGGCCTTCATGGCACCTCCACACCGGCGGCCAGGCTGTACAGCTGGTACCAAGTCTCGCGGTCCATGGCGACCTTGAAGGCATCGCCCAGGGCCTGCACGCGGCCCAGGTCGTTGGTGCCCAGCACCGGCACGATGCGCGCCGGGTGGGCCAGCAGCCAGGCCACGGCCACCGCGTCCAGGCCTACGCCGTACTGGCTGGCCAGGCTTTGCAGCAGCGGGCGCACGCGCTGGGCGGCTGCACCGTCACCAAACAGGGCACCACCCGCCAGCGGCGACCAGGCCATGACCGGCTGCTGCCTTTGCTGGTGGTAGGCCAACTGGCCGTTGGTGAACGGGCTTTGTGCCAACAGGCTGAGTTCGATCTGGTTTGTGGCCAGCGGGGTCTGCATGGCCGACTGCAGCAGCTCGCAGTCCCAGGGCTGAAAGTTGGACACGCCCACCGCGCGCACCTTGCCGGACTGCACCAGCTGGTCCAGGCAGGCGCCGGTTTCAGCCGCGTCCATGAAGGGGTCGGGGCGGTGCAGCAACAGCAGGTCGATCACGTCCACGCCAATGTGGCCCAAGGACGCTTCAACCGAAGCGCGGATGTGCGCGGCCGATGTGTCGTAGTGCTTCACCCGGCGCTGCGGGTACTTGGCGAATGTCAGCATGATGCCGCACTTGGTCACGGTCTGCAGCCGGACTTTCAGCTCGGGCGCGGTCTTCAGCGCGGCGCCAAACAGGGCTTCACACTGGTAGTCGCCATAGATGTCAGCGTGGTCAAAGCTGGTAATGCCCTGGTCCAGGCAGGCGTGGACCTTGCGCAAGGTGGCCTGCACCGAGGTATCGGCGCTGTCGGCCAGGCGCCATACGCCATAGACCAAGCGGCTAAGTTCGAGGCCCGAAGCCCCCAAGGCAATGCGTTGCATTAACGACGTTCTCCGAGCCCCAGGGGCGTGTTCGGTGTGGATGGTGGAATGCGCCCGTAGTGTTGCGGCAGCGAAAGCGTTTTCAGGTGGGGCAAGACCTTCTGGCCGAAGATTTCGCATTCGTCCTGGTGCGGGTAGCCCGAGAAAATAAACGCCCGGATACCCATCTTGCGGTAACGCTCTAGTTTACTGAGAACCTGGTCCACACTGCCGACCACCGCCGCGCCGCAGCCGGAGCGGGCCCGGCCAATGCCGGTCCACAGCTGCGGCTCGACAAAACCCTCGGCATCGGATTTTTCGCGATTCTGCGCCTGCAGCGACACGCCAAAGCTCTTCGCGTCCAGCGCGCGGGCGCGGATCTCGGCGCCTTTTTCATCGTCCAGGCGGGACACCAGCTCTTGCGCGTATTCGCGCGCCTCCTGCTCGGTATCGCGCACCACCATATGCACGCGCAGGCCGTAGTCAATCACGCGGCCGTAGTGCTGGGCGCGCTCGTGCACGGCGCGCATGCGCTGGGCCAGCATTTCCTCGGGCTCGGGCCACATCAGGTACACGTCGCAATGCGCGGCGCACAGCTCCACCGCCAGCGGGCTATAGCCGCCGAAGTACAGCAGCGGGCCGCCGTTTTGCTGGTACGGCCGCACCGGGTCGCAGGACAGGCCTTTGAGCTGGTAGATCTGGCCCTCATAGTTGATCTCGTCCTGCGTCCAGGCCTGCTTCAAAATCTCGACCACCTCCCAGGAGCGCTGGTAGCGGTATTCATTGCTGGCGTCCTCGCCGGGAAAGTTAGAGGAGATCACATTCAGCGTCAACCGGCCCTGCAGCATGTGGTCCAGCGTGGCCACGGTGCGCGCCAGCATGGCAGGGTGCAGCTCGCCGCAGCGTATGGCGGCCAGCAGGTTGATGTTGCGCGTCATCGGCGCCACAGCCGAGGCAAAAGTCAGCGTGTCCTGCCCCACCTGGTAGGACGAAGGGCAGAGGATGTTGCGGTAGCCCAGGCGGTCCGCCGTCAGCAGGATGTCGCGGGTGTGTTCCCAGCTGCTGCGCAGGCTGCCATCGGGTACGCCCAGGTAGCGATAGTCGTCCGAACACAGTGGCGCGAACCACGATACCTCGGCTGCGTCCACAGCCTCACTTTTCACCGGCACTACCGCCATACGAACCTCCATGTATTGCGCTTCATCAAATGGACTGCATAATGAATGAATAGTATATGACTTTAGCCTTTTCCACGTGAGCACCAGCAGCCCGGAAACCCTTTTGCCCACGTCCCAGCCGCTGCCGCGCTATCTGCAGGTCAGCGAGATGCTGGGCCGCGAAATCCTGGCCGGCCACTGGCGCGCGGGCGAGCGCATCCCCACCGAGCCGGTGCTGGCCGCATCGCTGGGCGTGGCGGTGGGCACGCTGCGCAAGGCCGTGGCCGAGCTGGAGCAGCGCGGCATGCTGGAGCGGCGCCAAGGCTCGGGCACCTATGTGCGGACACGGGCCGGCCGGGTGAAGAACATCTATGAATTCTTCCGGCTGGAGCTGCTGCAAGGCGGCGGCCTGCCTACGGCGCAGATACTGGCTGTGGACGCTGCCCCGCTGCCCACGGCGCTCATCGCACGCGAGCAACCTGCCTGGCGCAACGGCTGGCGCATACGCCGCCTGCGCGCGCTGAACGGCACGCCGGTGGCGCTGGAAGAAATCTGGATAGACCAGCGCCACGCACTCAGCCCCGCATTGAGCGACGCGCTGTACCAGTTCTACAAAGAGCAACTCGGCTTCTGGATCGCCCGGGTGCAAGACCAACTCTCGGTGGACGCCCTGCCCGCCTGGGCCCCCGCCGCCCTAGGCCTGGAAGCCGGCGCGCCCTGCACTTACATTGAACGCCAAGCCTGGTCGAACAGCCAGGTGGTGGAAGAGGTGTCGCGCACCTGGGTACACCCGCAGCGGGCACGTTACTGCGCACGCTGGCCCTGACACCTTGCTACTGAATCAATAGCTGCCTGTGCAGGCATTACCTGCGCCAGAGGCCGGTTTGGCTTAAATCCACGTCGCAAGGGACAGCCATCGGCCTGACACAGCGCCGGCCAAGCTTTCAGCTAGCTATCACCAAGTGTCGGCGTTTTCTCTGTAACAAAGCCCAGGTGCTGGCAGGCATCATCCACCCATGAATATTTTGTTGGTGGAAGACGACTTGAACCTGGTGGATGCCCTCAGCCGCATGTTGGTGGCGCGCGGCTTTCAGGTCGTTTGCTGTGCCGATGGCCTGGAGGCCTTGGTGATGCTGCGGCAGCGGCAGTTTGATGCGGCCCTGCTGGATTTGACCTTGCCCGGCCTGGATGGCCTGGAGGTGCTGCAGCGCCTGCGCGACGAAGGCTCGCGCCTGCCGGTGCTGGTGATGACCGCCCGCACCGCGGTGGAAGACCGGGTGCTGGGCCTGAACTCGGGTGCCGACGACTACCTGAGCAAACCCTTCGACGTGGAAGAGCTGGTGGCCCGCTTGAAGGCGCTGGTGCGCCGCAGCCTGGGCGTGGAAGACTTCCGCTGCGGTGCCTTGCGCCTGGACCTGGACAAAGGCCGGGTCTTCCGCGGCGCGCTGCCGTTAGAGATGCCGGGGCGCGAACTGGCCCTGCTCAAGGCCTTGATGCTGCACCCCGGCCAGGCCGTGGCCAAGGAGGACTTGCACCAGACCGTGTTCGGCGACGAAGGCCAGGCCGGCTCGGATGCGATCGAGGTGCTGGTACACCGCCTGCGCAAGCGCATCCAGGGCTCGGGCGCCAGCCTGGTCACCTTGCGCGGCGTGGGCTACTACCTGATGGACGACGCGCTTGCCGACAAGCAGGACGCGCCATGAATGCCGGCCCATCCGCTTTCTGGCGGCGCCTGGCAGCCTGGCGGCCCTGGCTGGTAGGCCGCTCCATACGATGGTTTGTATTTGTCTGGGCCGTTGGCCTGCTGCTGGCCCTGGATGCTGCCAGCAGCCTATGGCCGCTGGGGCTGTCTGCCGGGGAATGGTGGGCGTTGAAAACCGGCTTGTTTGCCGCCGCGCTGTGGTGGGTGCTGGGCAAGGCCTTCCGGCCGGCTGTGCTGCTGGGGCAAGACCTGGCCCATCGCCGCGCCGATGACCTGCGCCAGGTGTCCGGCACGCAGCCCATGGAGCTGGAACAGCTGGCCGCCGCCGTCAATGGGTTGATGCAACAGCAGCAAGCCTCGCTGGACCAGCAAAAGAAATTTCTGGCCGATGCCTCGCACCAGCTGCGCACGCCGTTTGCGGTACTGCGTACCCAGCTGCAAGGCGTGATGTCCGGACAACTGGAAACCCGCGAGACCCTGCCCAAAATGCTGGCTACCGTGGACCGGTCCAGCGCATTGGTACGCCAGTTGCTGGCCATGGCCAAGGTGGAGCAGCTGGTGCGCCGCGCCCACTGGACCGAAGTCGACCTGATGGCCGTGGCCCGCGACGTGGTGTTGGAGTTCGCCCCGCTGCTGGCCCGCAAGAAGCTGGACTTCGCGCTGCAGGCGATTCCCGTGCGCCTGCTGACCGACCCCTGGCTGCTGGGCGAAATGGTGCGCAACCTGCTGTCCAATGCCATCCACCACACCCCCAAGGGTGGTGCACTGGGGCTGGTGATACGGGTGCTGCCCAGCGGCACCGAGCTGCTGGTGTGGGACAACGGTGGCGGCATGGACGAGGCTGTGCAATCCCGCCTGTTCGAGCCCTTCCAATCCTCGTCCGGCGCCACAGGTGTGGGTTTGGGCTTGTCGATCTGCCGGCAGATCGCGGTGTCCATGGACGCCACGGTGGACTTGTTCAACCGCGTGCAAGGCGACCGCATCGTGGGGGTGGACGCCGTGGTGCGCTGGCCGCAGGAGCTGTCGCATGGCTAGCGCGGTGCAGTTCCAGGCGGTGGACAAGGTGTTTCCGAACGGCGTGCGGGCACTGAACAATGTGCAGCTGCGCATCCCACCGCGCCAACTGACCACATTGCTCGGCCCATCCGGCTGCGGCAAAACCACCTTGCTGCGCATGGTGGCGGGGCTGGAGCGGCCCACCACAGGCCGGATACACATAGGCGATGTAGACGTGACCGAACTGGACTCGGCACAGCGCCCGATCAGCATGGTGTTTCAAAGCTACGCCTTGTTCCCCCACCTGAATGTGCTGGACAACGTGGGCTATGGGCTGCGCATGCAAAATCTGCCCACGCAGGAATGCGACCACCATGCCATGGAGGCGCTGGAGGCGGTCGGCTTGCAAGCCATTGCTGATAGCAACACCAGCATGCTGTCCGGCGGCCAGCAACAACGCGTGGCCTTGGCCAGAGCCCTGGCCCTGCGCCCCCAGGTGCTATTGCTGGATGAGCCGCTGTCCAACCTGGATGCGGGCTTGCGCCGCCACATCCGCGAGGACATCCGGGCGCTGCAGCAGCGCCTGGGGCTGACGGTGGTCTACGTCACCCACGACCACAACGAAGCCATGGCGGTCAGCGATACGGTGGTCGTCATGCGCGACGGCCAGATCATGCAGATAGGCACGCCACAACAGGTGTACGAGACACCGCACTGCGAATTCGTGGCGGGCTTCATGGGCGATGCCGTGCTGTTCGATGCCGAGGCCGACGCCATCGGCACGGTGCACCTGGGCCCGTTGCGCGTGGGCTCGGGCCTGACGCGGCGCCAAGGCAAGGTGCGCCTGGTCGTGCGGCCACACGCCTGGCGGCTGGAGCCCGCCAGCGGCACCGGCCTGGCCGGCAGGGTGCTGTCGCGTGCCTTTCTGGGCCGCAATACCGAATACCAGGTACTCACCGCCTTGGGCACGTTGCTGGTGCTGGTGCAGGGCGAGGTACAGCCGCGCCAGGTGGACTCGCCCGTCAGCGTGCGTCTGGACACCCAAGGCGTCAGTGTGGTCATGCCCTCGGGCCAGGATGCCACCAACGATCCCTGACGTGGGGGCCATGGGCCCCGCCGTCTTGGCTATTTCAATGTTTTCAATCGGACCCAGGAGGTCCACATACCAGGAGATCCACATGAAAAAAAACAAGTTCTTGATTGCCCCCTTGCTGCTGGCCTTGGGCATGCCAGCCTTTGCCGATGGTGGTGAAGTCAATGTCATTTGCTCGGCCCAGGCAGACTGGTGCAATCTGATCCAGATCACCTTCGGCAAAACCAGTGGCATCAAAGTCAATATGACGCTCAAGGGCTCGGGTGAGGCTCTGGCCCAGATCACGGCAGAACGCGCCAACCCGAAAACCGATCTGTGGTTTGGCGGCACCGGCGACCCGCATTTGTTGGCCGCAGAGCAGAACCTCACCCTGGAATACAAATCCGCCTCCCTGCCCCAGCTCCATACCTGGGCGCAAAAGCAGGCTGAGCAGGCCGGCTACAAGACCGTGGGCGTGTATTCCGGCCCCTTGGGCTTTGCCTACAACACCGAGCTGCTGGCCAAGAAAAAACTGCCCATACCCAAGGTGTGGGCCGATCTGCTGAAGCCCGAGTACAAGGGCGAAATCCAGGTGTCCGACCCGCGCGCCAGTGGCACGGCCTACACCATGATTGCCACCCTGGTGCAGCTCATGGGTGAAGACAAGGCTTTTGAATACCTGGCGGCGCTGCACAAAAACGTCAGCACCTATCCGCGCTCCGGCGTAGGGCCGATCAAGGCTGTTGCACGTGGCGAAGCCGCCGTATCCATCAGCTTTGTGCACGATGCCCCTGGCGAAAAGGCCCAGGGCTTCCCGGTCGAGGCCATCACACCAGCGGACGGCACGGGGGCCGAGATCGGCTCCATGTCCTTGATCAAGGGCGCGCGCAATCTGGACAACGCCAAGAAGCTCTACGAGTGGGCCTTGACGCCGGGCGCGCAGCAATTCGGCGTGGCTTCCAAGCAGTTCCAGCTGCCGTCCAACAAGAGCACAGCAGCCGACCCGCGCATCCCTGATTTCAAGAAGATCAAGCTGATTGACTACGACTACGCCAAGTACGGCCAGGCAGCAGTGCGGCGCCAGTTGATCCTGAACTGGGAACGCAAGGTCTTCAACCAGGCCAAGTAAGCCCGTATCGGCGAGCCCCACCCGGGGCCGCCGATGCCGCCCTGCAGCGCAGCCCATCCATCTCCACAGATCTCCCTCTATGCCAGTCCAATTTACAGAACGAACCCAGCGTGCGATATACGCCTGGGTGCTCATAGGCCTTGCCGCCTACCTAGTCTTGCCGTGGTACTTCTTGCAGAGCGGATCACTGCTCTCGGCCCTGCCCGGGCTCTTCTCCGAACAGGTCAGCGCCAACGGTGTGACGCAGGCCGCCATCCATGGCCGCGCCTGGCTCTGGACCGGCTTTGTCGGCCTGCTGATCGCCGGCATCGGCGCCGTGCTGCCCGCAAGCCGGCGCCAGGGTGGCGTACTGATTGCCGGTGCCCTGGTCGGCCTGCTGGGGCTGGGCATCAGCGGCTTCACCATCGGTGCCGTGGGCTGGTCGTTTGAGTGGCTGAATGCTGCGCTGGGCAGTTTGCCGCAAGGGCAGTTTGGCATGGGCTGGGGCGCGTTCCTGGTCTTGGTCTGCCTGGTGATGTTGCTGGGCTCGGGCATTGCACGCCTGGGCTATTTCCGTGGCGATGTGTTTGTGGCGGCCACGGTGGTGGGCTGCACCGCACTGCTGTGCTTGTTCGTGGTGTTTCCCGTGGCCAAGTCGCTGGCCGCGGCCTTTTATACCGAAGAGGGCAACTTTGCCTTGGCGGCCGTATGGGACCGCATCGGCACCGAACGTGTATGGGGCCTGGCCTGCCTGCACAGCAGCAGCCATTGCGGCGTGGCCTGGAACACCTTGTATCTGGCTTTGCTGACGGCAGCCGGCACTACGGCGCTGGGCACCATGATTGCGCTGATCTCCGAGCGCGGCACCGACAAGCGCATCCAGAAACCGCTGGGCGCTCTGGCCATGCTGCCCATCATCACGCCACCCTTTGTGGTGGGGCTGGGTTTAATACTGCTGTTTGGCCGTGCGGGCATCGTCAACCAGTTGCTGGAATGGTCGATGGGCGTCGTGCCTTCGCGCTGGTTCTACGGTGTGTTTGGCGTGTGGCTGGCCCAGTTGTTCGCCTTCACCCCGATTGCCTACATGATCATGCGCGGCGTGGTGCAAGGCATCAGCCCGTCGCTGGAAGAAGCCGCGCAAACACTGCGCGCCAGCCGCATGAAGACCTTCACCACCGTGACCCTGCCGCTGCTGGCGCCGGGCCTGGCGAATGCCTTTCTGGTGGGCTTCATTGAAAGCATTGCCGACTTCGGCAACCCCATCCTGCTGGGTGGCGACTATGCGGTGCTGTCCACCGACATCTTCTTTGCCATCGTCGGCGCCTCATTGGACCAGGGCATGGCAGCCGCACTGGCACTGGTGCTGACGGTGTTTGCATTGACCGTGTTCTTCGTCCAGCGGCGCATTCTGGGCAGCACCAGCTTCACCACGGTGTCGGGCAAAGGCGATGCGGGCGTGCCCATGGAGTTGCCCACCCTGGTACGCCGCGTCTGCACCTGGGTGGCCGGCCCCTGGCTGGCCTTCACGGTGGTGGTGTATCTGTTCGCCTTTGCGGGCGGCTTCGTCAAGATCTGGGGGCGCGACTACAGCCTGACCCTGATGCATTTCAAGACCGCATTCGATGTGCAGATGGGCGAACATGGCCTGGTCTGGGCCGGCACGGCCTGGAGCTCGCTGTTCACCACCATCACGCTGGCCGCCATCGCCGCACCGATCTGCGCCAGCATCGGCTTGCTGATTGCCTGGCTGCTGGCCCGCACCGAGTTCCGGGGCAAGGGCTTGTTTGAGTTCTCTGCACTGCTGACCTTTGCGATCCCCGGCACGGTGCTGGGCGTCAGCTACATCCTGGCCTTCAACGTGCCGCCGGTCGAGCTCACCGGCACCGGCCTGGTGATCGTGCTGTGCTTTGTGTTCCGCAACCTGCCGGTGGGCGTGCGGGCTGGCACCGCGTCCTTCAAGCAGTTGGACAAGTCGCTGGACGAAGCCTCGGTGATGCTGCGCGCCAGCAGCATGACCACGCTGCGCCGGGTAGTGCTGCCGCTGCTGAAGCCGGCCCTGGTGGCCGCGCTGGTCTACAGCTTTGTGCGCTCCATGACCACCGTGTCGGCCGTCATCTTCCTGGTCACAGCCGAGTACGAACTGGCCACCACCTACATCATTGGCCGGGTCGGCAACGGCGACTACGGGGTCGCGCTGGCCTACTGCACGGTGCTGATTCTGCTGATGTCCCTGGTCACGGCCTTGATCCAGTTTTTTGTCGGTGAACGCAAGCTCGGCCGCCGCCGCGTGGGCGCCAACAAGTAGCCCATGGCTACCGCCCCCCTCCATACCCACCCAACACACCAAGGAATATTCCACATGACCCAAGCAGGCATTGAATTCAAGAACGTAGGCAAACGCTATGGCGGCGAGCGCTCGCCACTGGTCGTCAAAGGCATCAGCTTCACGGTACCCAAGGGCACGTTGACCACGATACTGGGCCCCTCCGGCTGCGGTAAAACCACCACGCTGCGCATGATCGCCGGCCTCGAAACGCCCAGCTCCGGCCAGATCTTCATCGACGGCCGCGACGTGACCCATCTCGGCCCGGCCGAGCGCAACGTCAGCATGGTGTTCCAGAGCTATGCGCTGTTCCCGCACATGAGCGTGCTGGAGAACGTGGGCTACGGCCTGAGCGTGAGCGGCATCAAACCCGCCGAAATTCTGGAGCGTGCCCACGCAGCCATGTCCGCCGTGGGGCTCAATGGCTACGACGACCGCCTGCCCAGCGAGCTGTCGGGTGGGCAACAGCAACGGGTGGCGGTAGCCCGGGCCCTGGTGCTCGAGCCCTCGGTGCTGCTGTTTGACGAACCTTTATCCAACCTGGACGCCCGGCTGCGGCGCTCCATGCGGGAAGAAATCCGCGGACTGCAGCAGCGCCTGGGCCTGACCGTGGCCTATGTGACGCACGACCAGAGCGAGGCCCTGGCGGTCAGCGACCAGATCATCGTCATGGACCAGGGCCTGGTGGCGCAGGCGGGTACGCCTTCGGACCTGTACGAACGCCCCTGCAGCGAATTCGTTGCCGGCTTCATGGGCGAAGCCATGCTGTTCCCAGGCCAGGCGTTTACAGATGGCAGCGTGCAAGTAGGCGCGTTGCGCCTGAACGCGCTCCACCCGGTGAAGCCGGGGCCCATCAAAGCCGCCATACGGCCTGAAGCCTGGACGGTTGGACTGCCCAGCGACGGCGGGCTGGCAGGCGTGATCGCCAAGAAAGCCTATCTGGGCAGCATCTACGAGCTGACGGTGGACACCGGCCTGGGCCCTATCTTTGTGGTTTCGTCGGACATCGTGTCGGACTGGAAGCTGGGTGATGCCGTGTCCCTGAGTCTGCCCGCCCGCGGCATCTCGGTCGTACCCGCCTGACGGCGCCAGCACACATCGGCTGAACATGCTTTATCCACGCCGGCGCACCATCGCGGCTTTGGCCGCCTGCCTATCTGCACTGCTGTTGCCGGTACCGGCGCAGTCCAAACCGTCTACGGGCTTGGTGTTTGGCCTGATATCGCCCAGGGCCTCGGACGAAACGCGAGCGCATTGGGAGCCGTTCGTGAAACGCCTGGGCCTGGCCGTCCAGCAAGCGATACAGCTCAAGATTTACGAAAGCCAGAGCGATATCGTCCAGGCCTTCATTGCCGGCGAAATCGACATTGCCTGGATGGGCAATTTCCCGGCGCTGGAGATCGTGGAAAGTGGTGTGGGCGAAATATTTGCCCAAATGGTCACGCAAGACGAAAGCGTTGGCTACAAGTCCATCTTGGTGGCGCAACGCGATAGCCCCGTGCAGACGCTGGAACAGGTGCTGCAGCAGGCCAAAAACCTGCGATTCGGTGACGGCGATGCCAAAAGCACCTCCGGCTATCTGGTGCCGCTGTACTTCGCGTTCCATAAAAGCGGAATCAACAACCCCAAGGCAATCTTCCGCTCCGTGGAAGTCGGCAGCCACCAGCAAAACCTGAAGAAAGTGGCCCAAGGGGAGGTCGATGTAGCCACGGCCAACAACGAGGAGCTGGCCTTTTTCCAACGCGACTTTCCAGCCTTGGCGCGCAAGCTGAAGCTTGTCTGGGAATCCCCGCTCATACCGCAGTCTCCCCTGCTCTGGAAAAGCCATCTGCCGCCGGACTTGAAGAAAGCCATCCAGAAATTCGTGATCGGCTTTGGCGCCAACCCTGCGGAGAAACAGATCCTGCTGGCCGTCAATGGTTTGTCCAGATTCAGGCTCTCCAGCAACCGGCAACTGGTACCCATCGCGGACCTGGAAATGTTCAAGACCCGCCAGGCCATTGAAAACGACAAGACACAGTCCAACGGTGAGCGCCAACAGCGCATCAACGCGGCCATTGAACGCGGCTCCCACCTGGAACTCCGCCTCAAACAGATCAACCCCTAGGCTCTGCCAACCAGGAAACACCGCGATGTCCTCTGCACACACCTCTTACTCCTCGATTGCGCGCCGCCTGGGGCTTGGCTTTGCGGCCGTTCTGGCACTTTTACTGACGGTCGCGGTGGTCAGCGGGCTGGGCATGCAGAGCATGGCCCAGCAGCTGGACCGCATCACCGAAGTGAACGCCAACAAGATCCGGCTGGCCCGGGACTTGATGGACAACATCAACGCCCTAGCCTTGCACGTGCGCAATGTCACCTTGTTCACCGACATGCAGCAGATCGACTCCGAAGTCAAACAAGTCGCCGAGGCCAAGTCGCGTTATGAGCAGACGCAGTCACACTTGGTCGCCGCCATGGCCACAGACGGGGAAAAAGCCGCCCTGCAAGAAGTTGTGCAGATCAGCCAGCAAGCACTCCCCTTGATCGACCAGGCCGTGAACCAAGGCAGCAGCGGCGACAGCACGGCGGCAGTCACCACCCTGACCAGCAAGGTGCAGCAAGAAGAAACGCTGTGGCGCCAAAAGGTGGCCCTGCTGGTGGATTTGCAGGACCAACTCTCTCTGGACGCATCCAGTCTGGCAAAAACCCATCAACGCCATACGCTGATCACCATGCTGGCCCTGGTAGTGGTGTCGCTGGCTCTGGGCGGCGTGATTTCTTGGCGCATCACGCTCAGCGTGACAGCGCCTATCCAACGTGCAGTAGTGGTAGCCGAGCGGATTGCCCAATGCGATCTGACATCCTCCATCGATGTCAGCAGCGCAGACGAAACGGGGCGCTTGCTGGAGGCCATTCGTTTGATGCAAGACCGCATGAAGTCGCTGGTGAGTGAAATTTCGCACTCCGCAGACTCCATTCAAAACGCAAGTTCGGAGGTGGCCATCGGCACCCAGGATTTAAGCATCCGGACCGAGCAGACCTCCAGCAACCTGCAGCATGCCGCCGCGTCCATGGCCGAGCTGACCGACACAGTACGCCTGAGCGTGGACGCTGCCCACAGCGCCAATCAGTTGGCAAGCTCCGCGGCTACGCTGGCTGCTCGGGGCGGGTCGGCGGTGCTGCGCGTGGTCTCCACCATGGACGACATCCAAGCCAGCTCCCGCAAGATATCCGACATCACCAGCGTGATTGACGGCATAGCGTTCCAAACGAATATCCTGGCGCTCAATGCGGCTGTGGAGGCGGCCCGCGCTGGCGAACAAGGGCGGGGGTTTGCCGTGGTCGCCAGCGAGGTACGCAATCTTGCGGGACGCGCGGCGGAAGCAGCCAAAGAGATCAAGGGGCTCATTGCCGCTTCGGTGGAGAAGGTGCAAACGGGCACCACTCTGGTGGGCGACGCGGGTCACGCCATGCAGGACATCGTTGATTCCGTGCAGCGCGTCTCTCACATGATTGGCGAAATTTCAGCCTCGTCCAGCGCACAATCCGCGGGTATTGAACTCGTCAATGGAGCGGTAGCTCAGCTGGACCAGATGACGCAGCAAAACGCCGCGCTGGTAGAACAGTCCGCAGCGGCGGCCGAGTCCCTGCAAGAGCAGGCCCGCCACCTGACACGCATGGTGGGGCAGTTTCATCTTGGCGGCGAGTCCCATGCCCACCGCCCTGTACTGGCTCGTCTGGCGGCACCGGGTTGAAGCGCGCAATCGCAAATGCTATTTAATTAATAGCTGCCAGCGCAGCTAATATCTGCGCTAGAGCCATTTTTCTCATATGTCGTGCTCTGGCAGATGTGAAAGGAGCCGACGCGTTTCTTCGGGGTAGTCTTGGCTTTTGTGGCGATTACCGTAGTATCGAACCACATGGATGCCAAGCATCCCAACGGAGACAAACGATGACACGTGTTCGCGTTGAAGGCGTCACTATCTCGCTAGACGGATACGGCGCTGGTCCGCAGCAGGACATCCACAACCCACTGGGGTTGGGCGGAACCGAACTGCACCAATGGCTGCTCCCTACCCGCACATTCCAGCGCGCCCTGTTCGGCAATGACGACGGCACGACCGGGGTGGACGAGGACTTCGCCGCCCGTGGCTTTCAAAACGTGGGGGCCTGGATTCTGGGACGGAATATGTTCGGCCCCATCCGTGGCGCCTGGCCGGACAACGACTGGAAGGGCTGGTGGGGAGACAGCCCGCCATACCACGTGCCCGTCTTCATCCTGACCCACCATGCGCGCGCGTCCATCACGATGCAAGGCGGCACGACCTTCCACTTCGTCACCGGCGGCATCCACGAAGCGCTCACCCGCGCACGCGAGGCGGCTGCCGGCAAGGACGTGCGGATCGGCGGTGGGCCAGACACCATTCGTCAGTATCTGCGTGAGGGCCTGATCGACGAACTGCACATCGCCATAACGCCGGTCCTGCTCGGCCGTGGCGAAGCGCTGTTCGCAGGTCTGGACTTGCGGAGCCTGGGGTACGTATGCGTTGAATCCGTGGCGTCGGAGAAAGCCACGCATGTCGTGCTGCGGCGCTTAAGCACTCACTGAAAGCGATGTCTCTGACAAGCCGCAGTTTTGGCTCGCACGTCGGTACCAGTTTTTCGAAATTTGCATTGCCGCTTTCGAGATTGGCGAAGGACGGGAATGGGCGTGGAAACCTGCTTCTACCAGGGAAAGGGGATGCTGGTCTTAACCACTTCGGCACATAGCCTAAAGTTACGCTTCCACCCAAAAAACATCCCGAATAATGATTCACCTCACCGATAAACAAGCATATCTCGCGATGTTCGCATTTCTGGAACAACAGTTTCGCACGACGGGCTCAGGCGATATTGGTGGACTTTTAGGAGCACTGAGCTTACTTCCCGACGGTATCCCTGTCGATACGGCCCACATATCTGAATGGAATATGGCTGTTGCTGCTGCTTTGGCTGGCGATGTGAATGCGACCTTTACCGCAAAAACATAGCTTCGCGAGTACCTAATTGAACATGGCAATGACGGCCCCTGGCCGCATTTTGCCTTTCATATCAAAACTAAAAGATCAAATCAACGTAAGTGGCTCCAAAAACGACGGAGCCAAGATTTGTTGCCTTCGCACGCAATCGAATTTGCTCCGGGAGATTCTCAGCAACAGCTGGTCGAACCGGTATCGCTTGTAGTTCATAGCGCTCAACGGCTTCGCGCTTGGTGCGATGTACATCCCGCCAATCGTATGAAAATAATCCGCGCTTAGCGAAAGCAATGAAGTCGGCAGGTCGAGGCACGTCAACCAGTAGCGTGCACTCGGAGATTTCTTCCAGCGATTGCAACATCTCCTCTGCATCTGGAGCTGACGGTAGAGCGCTAATGGGGATTGGCCCTTCACCACCCGTAGTGAAAACTGCTATTTGCCCGATTGAATCAACAGCCAACCAAGAAGCGTCCACGCCCTGAAATTCACCAGAAGTCATCCCGTCTCTTTCCAAATTCAGATACTAAATTTCCGCTATTTGCCGACTACAGCCGCCTCTCGCAAGGATTGATGCACTCATGGGCTGAGTGTATTTAACCTCAGCCATGGCGACAGTGTCATCACCTGGATGTTGAAATTCACCTGCGTCAAACGCTTGGTAAACCGCAAACCAGACATCCGAACCGACCAGCTCGAACATTGGAGACGTTGGAGTACATGCGATGCAGAAAAGTGCATTTGTTTTGAGACAGTGCGCCAAAAATGTCGTCGAAGTTACTCAGGTAAAACTCCAGGTTTTCATTTGAGTGGCCGCTTCTGGGCGGGTCCAGCCATCGTATAAGGCGGCTTGGGACTTGTACCTTAGTTCAACGAATAACCTCAAGTAACTCCCTGCCATTTAATCCATATGTGTAGATTGAAATCATGCCGTTCACCAGATCACCCTTTTCATCGAACGAAATTGGGCCGGTAACACCGGGATAGGCGACCGTTTTTGCAAGCTGCCGAATATAGACTTCAGGGTCAACTGACTGCGCACGGAGCATTGCATCAACCAGAACATTGACTGCATCAAAGGAATGTCTGGCAAATTGCAGGGGTTTGGCACTGTATTTTTTGAAAAAATCAGCATTGAACTGATCGAGCTTCGATTGCATATCTGGGAGTACGCCACCGGCTTCTGCGCAAACGGTCTTGCGCTGTGAGGCGGTGCCTTGCGAAAGCTTCATCAACTCAACGGAACACAGCGCGTCTGGGCCAGCGAAGGCGGCGGTAATTCCGGCTTGCTTCATCTCGATCAGGAGCTTTCCGGCAACGCCGTCAAACCCTCCAAAAAATATTAAATCCGGATTCGATGCAGCTAATTTGGAGATCAAGTCAGCATGATCCGTTGCTTTGGTGTCCACAGATGCACGGCTTACTATGAGTCCCCCAGCACGCAGCACTCCTGCGGAATAAGGTGTTGTAATAATTTTGCTGTAATCGTCACCTGCATCCAGAATTGTGATCCGATGCAGGCCCAAAGTTTTGACGGTGTATTGACCGAATCCCTCCATGACATGGTCGTCATCAGCGATCACACGGAACGTCGTTTTCAAACCTCGCCGGGTGAAGGTTGGATTGGTTCCGGAAGGAGTAATTTGCGGGATGCCAGCGGCTGCATAGATGTCTGATGCTTTGATGGACATACCCGAGTTCAGATGCCCGACCACTCCAGCGACCTTCGCATCAACCAAGCGTTTTGCGACTTCAACAGCAGTGCTTGGGTTGGCATGGTCGTCCTCGCGCACAAGTTCAAAGTGCACGTTTTCGTCCCCAACGCGTAGAGCTCTTGCATTCAATTCGTCGACTGCCAGTTGGGCGCCACGCTCACTGTCCAAGGCCGCAGGAGCGAGTCCTGATCTTGAAGAAATTGGAGCTGCATGGCCAATTCGCACCAAGCGTTCAGGATCGGCATTTGTGGCCTGCGCTGATATGGAGCTTAGAAGGAAGATTGAAGTGAATAGGACAATTTTCATATGCAGAAATACATGTTGGCAGTTTTGGTCGATCAATTAAGACAGATGGCTAGAGCAATAGGCCTGAAGGACAATGGAAACATCCACATACTGCACTCGCCGTGAGTTCGGCACGTTGACCGCTGCAATACTCATGTGCAACGCCTAAATCCATCGCTTGCCTCCTTCCGTGAAAGTCTGGTTCCGGCCGAGGCTGTGTGAAAACAGAAATCGTATCAGCGCATTCCGGCGGCTTGGCTGACACTGGTTCGGGTCAGTCCCCAAACTGCATGACAGCCAAACCACTGCCACTTATTTCTCCGCCTGCTTCACCGACTCCGCCATGTCGATAGAGATCTTGTTCAAGGCCTCGTCCACGCTCATTTCACCCACGATGGCCTGGGTTACCCGGGTCACGGTGGGCAGCATGATGGCGCGGTTGTACTTGTAGCCCTGGAACTGGTAGGCAGCTGGGGACAAGCGAGGCACCTCGCTGGTGAACACACCCAGCGCCGCCTTCACCGCGGGCGAGGCGGTGTAGCTCACACCTTTTTGGGCCAGGCCAGCGTGGGCCGGGATGTTCTCGCTCTTGGTGGTGAACTCAGCGTAGTTGGCCTCCTGGGCCAGAAAGTCCAAGAACTGGCCCACTTCCTTGGGCGACTTGGTGCCCTTGATGGCCACAAAAGCCGGCCCGCCGGGGATGCCGGTGCAGGCCGCCACACCACAGGGGTTGGGCACGGCCACCCAGTCAAAGCTCTTGCCGATCTGCGCCTCCATGCGGCGGATCTGCCAGGAACCCGACAGGTACACCACGATGCGGCCGTTCTTGAATTCCTCGAACGCGTCGCGGTAGGTCGAGCCGCCGGCGCCGCCCCACACCTCCTTGGGCATGGTGCCGTCCTTGTGCCAGGCAACAAACTTCTGCACCATGCTCTTGTAGCCATCGTCCAGGGCCAGCTGGCCCTTGGCATCGAAAATCTTGGCGCCGTTGCTGATGGCCGCGCCCGCAAAGCGGTGGCCAGAGCGGTCCCAGGCCATGGCGGCCGGGGTTTCTGTGGCCTTGGCCACCTTGCGCGCGGCATCGGCCCAGGCGTCCCAACTGGCCTTGGGGCCAGGCAACGGGATGTTGGCCTGCTCGAACAGCGTCTTGTTCACAAAAGGGCCAGTCACGGTGAGCTGCGTCACCATGCCGTAAATGCCTTTGTCGCTGGCGTTAGGCCGCATCCACGGCAGGGTGCGGCCAAAGTTGCGCTCCCAGTAGGCGGGGTCTTTAACGTAGGGGCGGATGTCCAGGTAGTACTTGGACAGCCCCCCCAGATCCGCCACGCGCGCAATATCCGGCCCCTGGCCGGTGGCCAGCTGTACCGGCAGCTGCTCCACCACGGTCTTGTAGGGCACTTTGTCCAGGTTCACCTTGGTGCCGGGGTTCTGCGCTTCAAAGCGTTTAATGAGTTCAGCGGTGACGTCGCACTCGTTGCCATCCTGGTAGCACTGGACCCGGATATCGGCAGCCGCCGCCACGCCGCCGGCACCGGCCAGCAATAGCGCTAGCAAGGAGGGGCGGAATGCGAACGCCATTGCAGCGCGAGAGCAACGAGGTGTATTCATGATGATGTGAAGAAAGGTGGGAGTAATACAAAAGAGAAGATCATCGCAGTTTGCAAAGTCTTGATTGCTTATATACAAAGACCTGGATTGCTCTAAGAACGTGTTCACGATGGGCCAAATCAAACCGACTAAAGTACAGGCCATGCATGAAGTTCCCCACGTAGTTCTGTGCGAAGGCTGCGATGCTGCGTACCCCCAGCCCCGGCTGCAGCCGCAGCAGATCGCCCAGTGCCCGCGCTGCGGCACCGAGCTGGACCGCCACACCGGCAGCCAGTCGCAGCGCCTGCTGCCCCTGGCGATCGCCGGGCTTCTGATGTTTGCCGTGGCCAATCTATTCCCCATCGTCGAAATGGTGCTGGCCGGCCAACACAGCGAAACCACCCTGCTGGGTGCGGTCATGGTGCTCACCGGCGAAGACATGACCAGCGTGGCCCTGCTGGTGCTGGCCACCACCATGGTGTTTCCGCTGCTGCAATTGCTGATCCTGATTTATGTGCTGGTGCCGCTGGCGGGCCAGCGCAAGCCGCTGGGCTTTGCCTGGCTGGTACGCGTGCTGCAGTCGCTGCAGCCCTGGGGCATGGTCGAAGTGTTCATGCTCGGGGTGCTGGTGGCCATCGTCAAGCTCAGCAGCTCTGCCGAGGTGATCGTCGGCCCGGCCCTGGGTGCATTTGTGGCGCTGACCGTGCTGCTCACCGCCCTGCTGTCGTTCCAGCCGCGCAATCTCTGGCATATGGCCTTTGCCGCAGCGGCGGAGCCGGACGCATGAGCGCACCCAGCACGCCCCCCACCGGCAGCAGCCTGGGCCTGACCGCCTGCCACCATTGCGGTACCGTGTGGAAGGATGCGAGCAACGGCAGCCGCTGCAGCCACTGCGGCACCGCCCTGCACCAGCGCAAAGCCCATAGCCTGCAGCGCACCTGGGCCCTGCTGCTGGCAGCGCTGGTGATGTACATCCCGGCGAATATGCTGCCGGTGATGGTCAGCAGCAGCCTGATCAAAACCCAGACCGACACCATCCTCAGCGGCGTGATCTACTTTTGGGTCACCGGCGCCTGGGGCCTGGCGGTGGTGGTCTTCGTGGCCAGTTTCATCGTGCCGCTGTTCAAGCTGGCGGCCTTGCTGCTGCTGGTCATAACCGCGCAACGCGGCAGCAATTGGCGGCGCAACGAGCGCACCAAGCTGTACCGCATCGTCGAGCTGATAGGCCGCTGGTCCATGCTGGACGTGTTCGTGGTGACGCTGATGGCCGGTGTGGTGCGCATCGAGGGCTTTGCCGAAATCACCGCTGGCATCGGCATTGCTGCCTTCGCCGCCGTGGTGGTGCTGACCATGCTGGCGGCACTCAGTTTCGACCCCCGCCTGATCTGGGACGGCGCGGATGCTCCAGCCCCAGCGGTACACATTTCAGAACCAATCCCCGCAGACAATCCACCGCATGGCCAACACTCCCAGTCCTGACACCCCGCCCGACCTGCCCACGCCCGTGGTGCGCCGCAGCCGCGAATGGCTACCCTCGCTGATCTGGCTGATCCCCATCGTGGCCGCGCTGGTCGGCCTGACCCTGGTGGTCAAGACCGTGCTGAGCCGCGGGCCGCAAATCCAGATCAGCTTCGCCACCGCCGAAGGTCTGGTGGCCGGCAAAACCAAGGTCAAGTACAAAGAGGTAGACATAGGCGCCGTCACCGCCATCACCTTGGCCGAAGACCGCTCGCGCGTGCTCGTCACCGTGCAGCTGCAAAAGGAAGCCAAGAGCTTCACCGCCACCGACACCCGGTTCTGGGTGATACGCCCGCGCCTGGACGCGGCCGGCGTCAGCGGCCTGGGCACGCTGCTGTCGGGTGCCTATATCCGCGCAGATGCGGGTGCCTCGGACGACACCAGCAGCAAGTTCACCGGGCTGGAAGCGGCACCCATCGTGACCCGCGACTCGGCGGGCCGGCAGTTCGAGCTGCATGCCAGCAATATCGGTTCACTGGACGTCGGCTCGCCGCTGTACTTTCGGCGCATCAAGGTCGGCCAGGTGGCGGCTTACGCGCTGGACCCCGACGGCAAGGGAGTGACGCTGCGGGTGTTTGTGAACACGCCATATGAAAAGTTTGTGGGTGCCAACACCCGCTTCTGGCATGCCAGCGGCGTGGACGTGGAAGTCAACTCCAGCGGCTTCAAGGTGCGCACCCAGTCGCTGGCCACGGTGGTGACAGGCGGCATTGCCATGCAGGCGCCGGACGACCAGCCCGGCCCACAGGCCACAGAGAACACCAGCTTCGCCCTGGCCGAGGACGAAACCCACGCCATGAAGGCGCCAGACGGCCCGGCGCGCACCGTGCTGCTGCATTTCAACCAGTCCTTGCGCGGCCTGGCGCCCGGCGCGACGGTGGACTTCCGCGGCGTGGTGCTGGGTGAGGTCAAATCCATAGGCGTGGAGTTCAACAAGGCCCAGCGTGAATTCAGCATGCCGGTATTGGTCGAGGTCTACCCTGACCGGCTGCGCAGCGACGTCCAGGTCGACTCCGAGAAGCGCCTGCAAGAGCTGGTGGACAAGGGCCTGCGCGCCCAGCTGCGTACCGGCAACCTGCTGACCGGCCAGGTCTATGTGGCGCTGGACTTCTTCCCCAAGGCAGCGCCCGCCAGACTGCGGGTGGTGGATGGCACGGTGGAACTGCCGACCCAAGCCAACAGCCTGGACGAACTGCAGACCCAGATCGCGGAAATCGTCGCCAAGATCAACAAAGTGCCTTTCGAGCAGCTGAGCAATGACCTGCACAAAACCCTGACCAGCCTGGACGGCACGCTAAGCAATGCCGAGCAACTGGTGAAAAACCTGAACCAGGACGTGGCCCCCGAAATCACCGCCGCCATGAAGGACGTGCGCAGCACCCTGGCCACCGCCAACAAGGCGCTGGGCTCGGCCGACCGCGCGCTGTCCGACGACGCGCCGCTGCAACAAGACCTGCGCCAGACCCTGCGCGAGGTGAACCGCGCCGCCGCATCCGTGAAGGTGCTGACCGACTACCTGGAGCGCCACCCCGAGTCGCTGCTGCGTGGCAAATCCGAGGAAAAGAAATGAAGACGACCACCCTGCTGGCCCCGATGGCCATGGCAGCCGCGCTATCCGCCACCCTGGCAGGCTGCGCCAGCGCCCCGCCGGTGCACTACTACAGCCTGAGCGGCACACTGCCCGCCCCTACCTCGGCAAGCGGCAAGCCGCTGCTGGTCGAGCTGCAACCACTGGCCCTGCCTGAACGCCTGGCGCGACCGCAGATGGTGGTGCGCACCGCCAGCGGGCAGCTGGAGATACTGGACCAACACCGCTGGTCGGCACCGTTCAACACCGAGCTGCGCGACGCGCTGGCCGCCGGCATCACGCAGCCGCTGGGCGCCATCGACGTATCCAACGGCGGGCGCCTGGCCGGCCAGCCGGTGTACCGCGTGGCCGTGCAGCTACGCCAATGGGAGGCGGTGGAAAACAGCCGTATTGAGGCCAGCTTCAGCTGGACCATCCGCCGATCCGACGATGCCCGCAACCTGGCCTGCCAGTGGAGCCAGTCCGAACCCGTGGGCCTGGGCACCGAGGCCCTGGCACAAGGTGCACAACGCCTGACCGCGCGTGCCGCGCAAAGCATGGCAGCCGCCCTGGCGGCACTGGATGCAGACGCCAGTGCCAAATGCCCAACATAGCGCTTGCTATGCTTTAAATAGCTGCCTGCGCAGACAATATCTGCGCCAGCGGCCATTTTCATCACCAATACTATTACACCGACTCTGGCGGAAGCGAGCCCGCCAGGGCCAGCGTCAGGTGCTTTAAAAATGCCTGGGCCGCCTGTGACAAGCTGTGGCCCACGGCGGTTTGCACCTCCACATTGCGCAGGTCCAGGCTGCGGTCCCGGATGCGCACGCTGGCCAGCTCCTGGCGGGCCGCCTG
Source organism: Rhodoferax sp. GW821-FHT10B06 (assembly GCF_059415605.1). NCBI lineage: Bacteria > Pseudomonadati > Pseudomonadota > Betaproteobacteria > Burkholderiales > Comamonadaceae > Rhodoferax > Rhodoferax sp. GW821-FHT10B06. The sequence continues at coordinate 220,684 of NZ_JBWKNO010000006.1, forward strand.
GTACCGAACCGATATCTCCCCCGAGATCGTGACGCTGTCCGGATGGTGCCGCAAAATGCCCTCCAGGCTGCTGAAGTAGCTGCTGGTCACCACCGGCTCCACCCGCAAACCTTGCAGGCTGCAGGCCAGGTCGAACAGCTGGCGCACCGTGGTGTTGGACTCTGGCAGCACCAAAGGGTAGGCCAGTACCTGCGACAGACTGACGCTTTTGAACTGCGCCAGCGGATGGCCGAAACGCACGGCCGCCATCACGGGCGAGGGTTGCCTATGCTCCACCCGGATGCCACTTTCGGCCTGGCGGCTCATGGTGATGCCAATGTCGGCGTCGCCCAGCAGGATGCGGCGCGTGCATTCACTTGGAGGGTGCACCCCCAGGTGGAACTGGATGCCCGGGTGTTGCAGCAGAAATTCGCTGATCACCTTGGGTATGAATTCCGCTGCAAAGCCCTCGTTGCTCACCAGCCTGACGCGCCCACGCTGCATGCCCTGCAAGGCCTGTATGTCGTGCACCACGCGCTCCGAGTCATGGGCCAGCTTGAGGGCATGCACGGCCAGCACCTCGCCCGCAGCGCTGGGCACCATGCCGCGCGGATGGCGGTCAAACAAGGGGATGCCGAACAAGTCTTCCAGATGGGTGATCTGGCGGCTGATGGCAGAGCCGGCCACGTTCAGGCGCAGCGAGGCCTCGGCAATCGAGCCGGTGCGCACCACCTCCAGGAAATAGCGCAGCGCCGTGTCTTGCAACTGCTTGGCGATCAAAGGAGGGTGGTTCATGCGCATTGGTCCATTGCCATTTAGGCAACGGAATCATACGTAATCTATAAGGATTCGAATGCACCTGCGGTCTGCTTCTTGCACAAGAATGGGAAAACCAACCCACGCCACCAAGAAAGACTTTGAAATGAAGCAGTTAATCTCCACCATGGTGCATCACACAAGCCTGGCCCTCGCCATCGGCATCGCCAGCACGGCCGCGCATGCGGGCAAGGCCAACGATACCTTGGTCTACGCGTCAGACAACGAGGTTGAAAACGTGAGCCCGTACCACAACAATATGCGCGAGGGCGTGGTGCTGGCCAATATGGCGTGGGACACACTGATTTATCGCGACCCAACCACGGGCGAGTTCAAGCCCCAGCTGGCCACCGCGTGGAAGTGGGAATCACCCACGGCGATTTTGCTCACCCTGCGCCAGGGCGTGACCTTTCACAACGGCGATAAATTCAGCGCCGACGACGTGGCCTACACCTTCAATGTGGTGACCGCCCCGGAAGCCAAAATCGCCACCCGCCAAAACACCGGCTGGATCAAGAACGTAGACAAGCTGGGCGACTACCAGGTGCGCATCAATCTGAAGGCGCCCTTCCCCGCTGCACTGGACTACCTGGCCGGCCCCACGCCCATCTACCCCGGTGCCTACATGAAAAAGGTGGGCCTGGAGGGCTATAGCAAAGCACCCATCGGTACCGGCCCGTACAAGATTACTGCCGTGATCCCCGGCCAGGGCGTCACCATGGTCAAGAACCCCAGCTACTTCAAGGACAGCCCGCTCGGCCAGCCCAAGATAGGCACCATCAAATTTGTGGTGATACGCGACCCCGAAGCGCGTGCCGCGCAGCTGATGACAGGCGCCGTGGACTGGATCTGGCGGGTGCCGTCGGACCAGGCTGAGTCGCTCAAGTCCATGCCCAACACCTCGGTGCTGAGCGGCGAAACCATGCGCATCGGATTTTTGTCGATGAATGCCAACGGCACCACGCCCGAGGCCCTGCCATTCAAGGACGTGCGTGTGCGCCAGGCTGTCAACCTGGCCATCAACCGCAAGGGTCTGGCCGACAGCCTGGTGCGCGGCGGCAGCCAACCGGTGTTTGCGCCCTGCTTCCGCACCCAGTTTGGCTGCGATACCGAGAAAGTGGTGAAGTACAGCTACGACCCCGCCAAGGCCAAGGCCCTGCTGGCCGCGGCCGGCTACCCCAACGGCTTTGATACCGATCTGTGGGCCTACCGCGAGCGCGAATATGCCGAGTCGATGGTGGGTGACCTGCGCAAGATTGGCATTCGCGCCCGCCTGCACTTTGTGCAGTACCCGGTGCTGCGCACCGAGGTGTATTCGGGCCGCGCACCACTGACCTTCCAGGCCTGGGGCTCCTTCTCCATCAACGATGCGTCGGCCTTTGTCGGCAACTTCTTTGAAGGCGGCCCGGACGACACCAGCAAAGACCCGCAAGTGATTGCCCTGCTGCAAACCGCCGATGCCTCCATGGACAAAGTCGAGCGCAAGAAAAAGTATGCGCAGGCCCTGCAACGCATCAGCGAGCAGGCCTATATGGCGCCGCTGTTCTCCTACTCGACCAACTATGTGTTCACACAAGACCTGAAGTTCACCGCCCAAGCGGATGAGCTGCCCCGTTTCGTCCAGGCCAGCTGGAAATAAGCCGTACCCAGGCATGCCGCCGCCGAGGCGGGCCTGGTCTTGTGCCTCTATTCACACTTATCGGGCATACCCATGCTGCAATACATCTTTCGCCGCCTGCTGGTGGCCATGAGCGTCATGCTGACGGTCGCCGTCGTCAGCTTCATGCTGCTCCATTTGTCGGGTGACCTGGCAGCCGCCATCGCCGGGCCGGAAGCGAACGCGGCCGCGATTGAAGAAGTCCGCATCCAGTATGGACTCAACCGTCCCATCACCCTGCAATTTGTGGACTGGCTGTGGTCGGCGGCGCACCTGGATTTCGGGCGCTCGTTTTTCTTTCAGAACACCGTGATGGAACTCGTAGGCGAGCGCCTGCCCATCACCCTGAAACTGGGCGGCATTGCCTTGCTGCTGGCGGTGTCCGTCGCCATACCGCTGGGCGTGCTGGCCGCCGTCTACCGCGACACATGGATTGACCGGCTGGCGCTGATGGTGGCCGTGGTGGGCCAGGCCATGCCGAACTTCTGGTTCGCGCTGACGCTGATCCTGGTGTTCGCCGTGGGTCTGCACTGGCTGCCGGTCGCGGGCAACACCACCTGGCAACACTTCGTGCTGCCTGCAGTCGCGCTGGGCTACTACGCCATGCCGTCGCTGATGCGCCTGACCCGCGCCGGCATGCTAGACGTGCTGGGTGCGGACTACATCCGCACCGCACGCGCCAAGGGCCTGAGCCCGGCACGCGTGATCTTCAAGCACGCGCTGCGCAACGCCATCATCCCCGTGGTGGCCCTGGCGGCGGTGGAGCTCGGCTTCATGCTGGGTGGCTCGGTGGTCATCGAGTCGGTGTACTCCATGCAAGGCCTGGGGCAGCTGGCCTGGGACTCCATCTCGCGCAACGACTACCCGGTGGTCCAAGCCGTGGTGCTGATCATTGCCGTGTTCTACATCGGCCTAACGTTTCTGGCCGACGTGTTCAACGCCGCGCTCGATCCCCGTATGCGTACCCGTTAGCCCCCAGAGGAACACAGCATGACATCCTCCACCCTTTCCGCACCCGCCAAGGGACTGGCGCTGCCCTTGCCGCCCACACCCGCTTGGCGGCGCAGCCTGCAGCGCGTGCTGGGCCACCGGGGCCTGACACTGGGCAGCATCCTGCTGGGCCTGGCGGTGATTGCCGCCCTGTTTGCCCCCTGGCTCAGCCCGCACGACCCCTATGCCCAAGACGTCAGCCAGCGCCTGATACCGCCGTTCTGGCATGCCAAAGGCAGCTGGGAACATGTGCTCGGCACCGACAAGCTGGGCCGTGACTACCTCAGCCGCCTGTTGTTCGGCGCGCGGGTGTCGCTCACCATCGGAGTGGTCACCGCCCTGGTGGCGGGGCTGATAGGCACCACCATGGGCGTGCTAGCCGGCTACTTCGGTGGCCGTGTGGATGCGGTGGTGAGCTACATCATCACCACGCGCCTGGCCATGCCGGTGGTGCTGGTGGCACTGGCCACCGCCTCGCTGGTGGGCGGCTCGCTACAGGTGGTCATCGTGTTGCTTGGGCTCTTGCTGTGGGACCGCTTTGCCATCGTCACGCGCTCGGCCACACAGCAGCTGCGCGACGCCGAATTCATCGCCGCCGCCAAGTCATTGGGCGCCTCCACGCCCTACATCCTGCTGCGCGAGCTGCTGCCGAATCTGATGGGGCCGCTCACCGTGGTAGCCACCCTGGAGATGGCGCACGCGATTCTGCTGGAGTCCACCCTGTCGTTCCTGGGCCTGGGCGTGCAGCCACCCACACCCTCCTGGGGCCTGATGGTGGCGGAAGGCAAGGCCTATATGTTCTTCCAGCCCTGGGTGATTCTGGTGCCGGGCGTGGTGCTGGCACTGCTGGTGCTGGCCATCAACCTGGTGGGCGACGGCCTGCGTGACCTCACCGCGCCCGACGGTCGCAACTGATATGGCACACCCCCAGTCTTCGCGCACTTCGTGTCGCTGCGCCACCCCCCTTGCAGGGGGCACATCCTGCGGCCCGGCGGAGCCGGTTCCGCGGATGTCCCCGCATGGCCTGCTCCGCGGCCACCAGTGCCTTGGCCGGTGTCATGGCGCGCTGATGGCTCGCATTGCCATGGATCACTGAAAGAGATGACGATGACCTCTCCATTGTTAGACGTTAAAAACCTGCGCGTGGACCTGCCCACCCCCAACGGCATGCTGCATGCCGTGCGTGGCATAGACCTGCAGGTGCAGCGCGGTGAAATGCTGTGCCTGGTCGGCGAATCGGGCTGCGGCAAATCCATGACCTCACTGGCGCTGATGGGCTTGCTGCCCCGCAAAGCCCAGCGCAGCGCCGACCACATCCGCTTCGATGGCATCGACCTGCAAACCCTGCCCGAGCGACAGGTGGCCGCCTTGCGCGGGGCGCGCATGTCCATGATCTTCCAGGAGCCGATGACCGCGCTCAACCCCTCCTACACGCTGGGCGACCAGCTGTGCGAGGCCTTGCGGGCACACCGCAAGGTCAGCATGGCGCAAGCCCGCGAGCGCGCAGTCTACCTGCTGGAGCGGGCAGGCGTGCCGCAGGCAGCCGACCGCTTGCGGCAGTACCCGCACCAACTATCCGGCGGGCTGCGCCAGCGCGTGGTGATCGCCATGGCCCTGATGTGCGAGCCCGACCTGATCATTGCGGACGAACCCACCACCGCGCTGGACGTGACCATCCAGGCGCAAATCCTGCGCCTGATACGCGAGCTGCAAAAAGAGTTTGGCACCGCCGTGGTCTTTATCACCCACGACCTGGGTGTGGTGGCGCGCATTGCCGACCGCGTCGCCGTGATGTACGCCGGTGAAGTGGTGGAGACCGCGCCCGTCACCGAACTATTTGCCCACCCCAGCCACCCCTACACACGCGGCCTATTGAACTGCATACCCGTGCGTGGCAAAACCCTGCCGGGCAGCCACCTGCAAGCCATTCCTGGCGTGGTGCCCAGCCTGGTGGGCGAGGTGCAAGGCTGTGCCTTTGCCAACCGTTGCCCCCAGGTCCAAGCCGCCTGCAGCCACAGCGTGCCCTACGCCCTGCTGCCGGGCCAACACGCCGTGCGCTGCGTTGCAGCCACGCCCTACCCCACACTGGCGGAGGCTGCATGATGCGCAAGACACCAACACCGCCCGTGACCGGCAGCGAAGACATTGCGCTGGAGCTGTGCGCGCTGAACCGCGTGTTCAAGCTCAAGCGCGGGTTGTTCAGCGCCCCGGGTGAAATCAAGGCCGTCAACAACGTCTCGCTGCGCATACGCAAGGGCGAAACGCTGGGCCTGGTGGGCGAATCCGGCTGCGGCAAAAGCACCTTGGCCAAGATGCTGTTGGGGCTGATGGAGCCCAGCTCGGGCAACGTGCTGGTCAACGGCCGCGAAATCGACCCCAGCCAGCGCCGCGCCCTGGCCCGCCATATCCAGCCCATCTTCCAGGACCCGTATTCGTCGCTCAACCCGCGCCGCACCGTGGCCGACATCGTGCGCGTGCCACTGGCGTTGCACCAGGTAGGCAGCACGCAGGAGCAGGAGCGCAAGGTGCGAGACATGCTGGACCTGGTGGGCATGCCCGAGCGCACCCACAAGCAGTACCCCAACCAGCTCTCTGGTGGCCAGCGCCAGCGGGTGGCCATTGCGCGGGCACTGGTGTTGCGCCCGGATATTCTGGTGTGCGACGAACCCACGTCGGCGCTGGACGTATCGGTGCAAGCGCAGATTTTGAATCTGCTGCTGGACCTGAAAGCCGAGTTTGGCCTGACCTACTTCTTCATCAGCCACGACCTGGGCGTGGTGGAGCACCTGGTAGACCGCGTGGCCGTGATGCACAAGGGCTCCATCGTGGAGCTGGGCAGCCGCGAGCAAATTTTCAGCCGGCCCGAGCACCCCTACACCCGCATGCTGCTGGCATCTGCGCTGACGCCAGAGCCCGGCCTGGGCATACCCGACATCGCCCGCGAAGCCATCGCCTAACACCGCATTTGACCTACCCCCTACAGAAAGATTTCCCATGAGTCGCAACCAAGCCCTGGCACAAACGCTCGCCTATTTTGACGATGGACATTTCCAGAAAACGCTGGACCGCCGCGTCGCCTACAAGACCGAAAGCCAGGACGCAGCCAGCGGCCCCATCCTGCACGCCTATCTGCAAGAAGAGATCACCCCCACGCTGGAAAGCATGGGCTTCAGCTGCCGCATCGTGGCCAACCCCTTGCCCGGCAAAAGCCCTTTTCTGTTCGCCGAACGCATCGAGCCGGGCGCCAGCTGCACCGTGCTGACCTACGGCCACGGCGACGTGGTGCGCGGCTACGACGTACAGTGGCGTGCGGGCCTGAGCCCCTGGAAGATCGTGGTGGACGGCAACCGCTGGTACGGCCGTGGCACGGCGGACAACAAAGGGCAGCACACCATCAACCTCACCGCGCTGGAACAGGTGCTGGCCGTGCGCGGCGGGCGCCTGGGCTACAACGTCAAGATCATTCTGGAAATGGGCGAAGAAGACGGCTCGCCCGGCCTGAAAGAAGTCTGCGAACTGCACCGCGACGCCCTGGCCGCCGACCTGTTTCTCGCCTCCGACGGGCCCCGCGTGTCGGCCTCGCGCGCCACCCTGTTCCTGGGCTCACGTGGTGTCTTCAACTTCAACCTGTCGCTGAATCTGCGCGACGGTGGCCACCACTCGGGTAACTGGGGCGGCCTGCTGCGCAACCCCGGCATTCGGCTGGCCCATGCCATTTCCAGCCTGATAGACGCACACGGACGCATCCTGGTCCCCGGCCTGCTGCCCAAAGAAATCCCCGAGAGCGTCAAAAAAGCGCTGCAAGACATCGAGGTCGGCGGCGGCCCGAACGACCCCGAGATCGACCCCCATTGGGGCGAGCCCGGCCTGAGCAGCGCCGAGCGCGTGATCGGCTGGAACAGCCTGGAAGTGCTGGCCTTCACCACCGGCAACCCCGCCATGCCCGTGCACGCCATCCCCCACACAGCCCGCGCCCACTGCCACATCCGTTTTGTGGTGGGCAGCGATGTGGCCCACTTCCTGACGCATATCCAGGAACATCTGCTGGCCCATGGCTTTGACGATGTGGAAGCCACCCTGGGCGACGCCTTCATGGCAGCAACGCGACTGGACCCCGACAACCCCTGGGTGCGCTGGAGCATGGCCTCCATCCAGCGCAGCACCGGCAACCGCCCGGCACTGCTGCCCAACCTGGGCGGCTCGCTGCCCAATGACGTGTTCGCCGAGACACTGGGCCTGCCCACGCTGTGGGTGCCTCACTCCTACCCCGCCTGCTCGCAGCACGCCCCGAATGAACACATCCTGGTGGACACCACCCGCGAATCGCTACAGGTCATGGCCGGCCTGTTCTGGGACCTGGCAGAACAAGGTGCCGACGTGATGCAGGAATGCGCATGAGCGCGCAGTTCACCAACGCAGCAGTCGCCTGGCTCGCCGACCAGCGCCCCGCCATGCAGCAAGCCCTGGGCACGCTGGTGAATATCGACTCCGGCAGCTATGACAAGGCCGGCACCGATGCCGTAGCCCAAACCATGGCGGGCTGGCTGAACGCTGCGGGCATGGCCACCGAGCACCGCAGTGCCGTGGCCGACGGCGACGTGTTGCTGGCCCATCTGCCCGGCGCCAACCCCACGGCCGCACCGGTCGTGCTCATGGGCCACCGCGACACCGTGTTCCCCACCGGCACCGTGGCCCAGCGGCCCTGGCGGGTCGAGGGCGATCTGGGCTACGGCCCGGGCGTGGCCGATATGAAGTCCGGCCTGGTGCTGCAATGCTTTGTGATGATGGCGCTGCAAAAGCTGCCGCCGCTGCCCTTCCCGTTGAGAGGCCTGTTCACGGCGGATGAAGAAATCGGCTCGCAAAACGGGCGCATCGCCATCGAGGCCCATGCGCGCGGCGCGCGTGCCGTGTTCAACTCCGAGCCCGGCCGCGTCAGCGGCAACCTGGTCACCGAACGCAAAGGCGGCGCCACCTTTGTCATCGACGTCACCGGCCGTGCCGCGCATGCCGGGGTCAACCACGCCGACGGTGCTAGCGCCATCGCTGCGCTGGCCCATCTGGTCATCGCGCTGCACGCACTCACCGACTACAGCACCGGCATCACCACCAATGTGGGCCTGGTCAGCGGCGGCATGTCCACCAACACCGTGGCACCCAGCGCCCAGGCCAAGCTGGATGTGCGCTTTCGCACCCTGGCCGAACGTGAAGCGGTGTTTGCCAAAATCCAGGCCCTGGTTGCCCAGCCGCCCCAGGTGCCCGGCACCCAGGTGCGCATCACGCAAACCTCGGAGTCCATGCCGTTTGAGCTGCACTCCAGCCAGGAGCTGATGCACCGCTACCAGCACAGCGCCGCCCTCATCGGCTTCACGGTGGCCGGCGAGGCCACCGGCGGCTGCTCGGACGCGGGCCTGACCGGCTCGCTGGGCGTACCCACCCTGTGCGGTGTGGGCCCGGTAGGCGGCAAGGCGCATACCGACGCGGAATACTGCCACCTGGACACGCTGGTGCCACGCGCCCAGGCCCTGGTCCACACCATCCTGGCTTTGGCAGAGTCCGCGTAACGCTACGCTTTTAATAGCTGCTTGCGCAGATACCACCTGCGCCAGAGCACTATTTGATACATGGTTTGCTGGGAGACTCAGCCTTGCGGCGCCAGGCTGCGCGCCTTGCCAAACTCCACGATGCGCCAGACCACGGCGGTAAAGGCCAGCACCACCAGCAGCATGCTGGAATAGGCCCAGCGCACGCCAACCACGTCCGACAAGCTACCCACCAGCAAGCCCGCCAGCTGCGAGCCCACGCTGTAGCCAATCATCAGCAGGGCCGATAGCTTGGAGGCCTGCGCCGGTATGCCGTCGATCATGATGGCCAGCAGCACCGGAAACACCACGCCCACACCCACGCCAAACAGGAAGTTGCCCAGCCCGGCCGCCAGCCAGCCGCCCTGACCGGCCAGCACCACATTCATGGCCATGCCAGCCAGGGCCAGCAGGTTCAGCCGCCACAGCTTCTGGCGCAGCGGCCAGTTGCTGTGCCAGAAGGCCTGCCATAGCCGCGCCCCCACCATGCCGGCCACAAAAAACTGCAGGCCTACCCGCGCCGCGTTCGCACTGAGCTGCTGGGCGTTGATGCCGTAGCTCACGTACCAGAAGTTCTGCCCCCATTCCAGAAAGCCGCTGAGCACGCCGCCCACCACGGCCCAGAACACCACCGGGCGACGCAGCAGTTCCAGATAGGACATGGGAGAGGACATGGAGGCACCTTGCTCCTCGGTATGGTGGGCGGGTGCCAGATGTTCAAAGTGGCGGCGCGGCCAGAAGGCGAACAGCACCGTCAACAGCGGCAGCAGGTACAGCGCATAGGGCATGCGCCAGGCGCTGCTGAACTGCTGGATGCCGATCACCGCCATGGGCGACACCAGGTTGCCCAGGCTGAACGCCACATCCACCATGCTCAGCATGCGCGCACGCACCTCAGCCTGGGGGTGGATGTTCGCCAGAATGCTGTGGGCCAAGGTAAACAGCGCTGTCTCGCACAGTGCCACGCAAAAGAAGCCGGCCATCAACACCGTGAAGTTGGGTGACAGCACGATCAACGAAATTGAGACCAGGGCCAAGCCGGTGTACGACAAAAACAGCGGCCGCGGCGCATAGCGCTGGGCCATGCGCCCGCCCTGCAAGGCGCCCAGCACACCACCAGCCGACCAGACCATCATCAACACGCCCAGCTGTTGGTAGTTGTCCAGCTCCTCACGCAACTCAGGCGTCACCGCGCCAAGAATGGCAGCAAAAATGCCAGCGCAGAAAGCGGTGTAGATCACCACCCAGGCCAGATAAGGAATGCTGGAGAGGAAGTCTTTGAGTTTCACGATGGGGCGCACAAAAAAGTACAGCCTGCAGGGCAAAAAGCAGGCTGGGCGGACAGGATCGGGGGAAGACCCTATTGTCCAAGTTTTGTGTGACAAATGGTGAAGCCAGGCCCAATGGCACTGACGCGCTGTCAACCATGCAGGGGCCGAGCGCGTCTTAAGATGACCATGTTTCATTTTCACAAGGTTCCCATGCGCTCCATTGCCTCTGCCGCTTATGTTCTTTCCGCTGTCGTGCTGGCCAGCAGCCTCACGGCCTGCATGGTGGCGCCCTACCACCAGGCGCAACCCGTGGCCTACCCCGTGCAGCAGCAGCCCGCTCCCTACCCGGTCGCCCAGCCGGTGCCGCGCTCCGAAGTGGGTCGGGTGACGAATATTGAACAAATGCAAACCGAGCAACGCCAGGGCCCCAGTGGCGCCGGTGCCGTGATCGGCGGCGTAGCGGGTGCGGTCCTGGGCCACCAGATCGGCGGCGGCTCAGGTAAAGACCTAGCCACCGTGCTGGGTGCCGTGGGCGGCGCCGTTGCCGGCAACCAGATCGAGAGCAATAACCAGGCAGCCCAGGTGCGCATCAGCTACCGGGTCACCGTGCAGGGCGATAACGGCGCCATTCGCCAGTTCGACGTGCCCAACCCCGGCCAGTTGCGCATCGGCGAACGGGTGCGCATGGCAAACGGACAGCTCTATCCGTTCTAAAGCCCTCTAGCGCAGGTAATACCTGCGCTAGCAGCTACAAATATTAGAGCAAATCGCCAGCTGCAGCCACCACGCCGCCAGCGACCTGCCAAGCCTGGGCATAGCCCAGCTGGCGCAGGCGCTGCAAAGCCTGGCTGCTGCGCCGGCCGGTACGGCAAAACAGCAGCACCGGTCGCGGCTGGCGCAGCCAGACTGCCAAGGACGAGGTCAGCTCAGCCAAGGGAATATTGCTGGCCGCTCGGCCAAAGCGTTGCAACTGCGTGTCCGCCGCATGTTCATGGGCCTCGCGCACATCGACCAGCAAGGCATCCGGATGCTGCCGCCAGAATTCCGCCAGCGCTGCAGGCGGCAAACTGCACGCCGGGTCTTCCGCAAGCGCGGGGCCCAAACGCAGCGGCTCCAAGGTTTCATCCGGCAACATTTCCACCGGCGGGCGTTGTAGCCGCAGCGCTTCGCCGCAGCGAACAATGCGCGCGCAAGCAGCGTCAATAAATGCTGCGTCTGCCAGCGCGCCAAAAGACAACCGCACCGCAGATGCAGCCTGCCATTCCGGCAAGCCCATGGCTTGCAACACATAGCTGGGCGCCGCCTTTTTCGCCGAACAGGCACTGCCCGCACTGACGCGCACACCGGCAGCATCCAGCACATCCACCAGCACGCTGCTGGGCACACCAGGGACGGAGAAGTTCAAGGTGGTCGGCAGTGCGTATTCCACGGCGTTGAAGACAATATCGGGCCACGCCACCCGCAGGCTCTGCGCCAACAGCTCTCGAAACTGTAGCATCTGCATGGGGCTGCAAAAACTGCCGCCCTCTTCCAGCGCCTGCAATACCGCGCCCAGCGCAGCAATGCCCGCCATGTTCTCGGTGCCAGAGCGCAAGCCTTGCTCCTGTCCACCGCCTGCCATCAGCGGAGTGAACGGCACACCTTCACGCACGTATAGCAGGCCTATACCCTTGGGGGCATACAGCTTGTGGCCAGAAAAAGGTGCGTAGTCGATACGCGTCTGCGCCAGCTGCAAAGGCAGTTTGCCCAGAGCCTGTACGCAATCCACCAGCCAGTAGGCCTGTAGCGCAACCTCGTTCAGCACGGACTCTATGCCCGCCAGGTCGGACACCACGCCGGTTTCGTTGTTGGCGGCCATGGTGCAAACCAGCGCAGCCCGGGGAGCCCAGGCACGCAGGGCTGCCAGATCGTGCCGGCCATGGCTGTCCACCGGCAATGCGCGCAACTCCATTTGCAAACCCAGGACCTGGTTCCAGTGCGCCAGACTTTCCGGCACGGCCTTGTGCTCGGTGGCGCCATACAGCAGCAGCGGCCCCACATCCGCCCCCCGGGCTCGCCGCGCGCGCACGGCACACAGGGCCGACAACACCGCCGTCTGTATACCTTCGGTCGCGCCGCTGACAAACACCACGTCACCAGCGCCAGCGCCCAGCACCCGCGTGGCGCGGGCTCGCACCGCATCCACCACTTGGCGCGCCTGCAATCCGCTGACATGGGTGCTGCTGGGGTTGCCGTACAGCGCGCCCATGGCATGTTGCGCGGCGGCCAAGGCGGCGGGAAGCACGGGAGTGGTGGCGTTGCAGTCCAGGTAAATATCAGTCGGCATGGTGGGCAGTAAGCTAGCTGAAAGAGCGCCATGCTACCCACGAGATTCCAAACATACATTTCAAATTCAAGCGATAAATCGCAAAATCAAGAATAAAACACGCATATAACTTAAAATAACAGCATGAATTCACTAGATCGCTTGGACTACGCTATCCTGGGTGCCCTGCAACTGGATGGCGATCTGTCTGTGGCCGCGCTGGCCGAACGCGTGGGCCTGTCCAGCACGCCCTGCTGGAAACGCCTCAAGCGCCTGGAAGACGAGGGTTACATCACCGACCGCGTAGCACTGGTGCACGGAAAAAAAGTAGGCCTGCCCGTCACGGCATTCGTCAGCGTGCGCATCCAGCAACACGATGAAAAATGGGTCAAACAGTTCACGACCGCCGCCTCCGCGTTACCCGAAGTACTGGAACTGCACCGCATGAGCGGTGACGTGGACTATCTGCTCAAAGTCGTAACGACCGATATCGACGGTTACGATCGCTTCTACAAAAAACTCATCCAGACCATGCCGCTCAGCGGCGTGTCCAGCGCCTTTTCCATGGAACAGATCAAGTCCACCACGGCCCTGCCGCTGGATCTGGTGTCCTTTGGCGCATCCAAAACCTAGAAAGAAGAAAACAACATGCCCATCCAATGGTTCCCCGGCCATATGCACCTGACCAAGAAGGCCATCACCGAGCGCCTGAAGGAAACCGATGTGGTGATCGAGCTGCTGGACGCACGCCTGCCCGGCTCCAGCGCCAACCCCATGCTGGCCGAACTGATCGGTAGCACACCCACGCTAAAGGTGCTGAACAAGCAGGACATCGCCGACCCGGCACGCACCGCGCTCTGGCTGGACCATTACAACGCCCTGCCGGGCACCCGCGCCATCGCCCTGGATGCCAGCGAAACCGCGCCGGCCCAGCGCCTGATACCCGCCTGCCGGCTGCTGGCGCCCTTACGCGGCGGCATGGTCAAGCCCATGCGGGTGCTGATATGCGGCGTACCCAACGTGGGCAAGTCCACCCTGGTCAACACTTTGAAAGGCAAGCGCGCCGCCAAAACCGGCGACGAGGCCGGCATCACCAAGCTGGAGCAGCGTATCGTACTGGCCGACGACTTCTACGCCTACGACACACCCGGCATGCTGTGGCCGCGCATCATCGTCGAGCAAAGCGGCTACCACCTGGCCGCCGCCGGCTCAATTGGCCGCAATGCCTTTGACGAAGAAGAGGTAGCACTGGAGTTGCTGCTGATCCTGCAAAAACACTATGCCGGCCAGGTCGAAGAGCGCTACAAGCTCGACCCCATCCTGGGCCTGACCGACGTGGCCCTGCTGACCGAAATCGCCCGCAAGCGCGGCGGCCTGCTGGGCAAGGGCAAAGTCAATCTGCAAAAAGCCGCCGAAATCGTGCTCACCGAATTCCGCGCCGCCACGCTAGGCCGCATCACCCTTGAAACACCGGAAGAGTTCGCCCAATGGCTGACCGCCGGCCAAGCCCTGGATGCCGCCCGCCAGGCAAAGAAGGACGCGCGCAAGAACAAGAAGGGGCCGGCCGCCGAGTAATCGCAATCGTCCGCTCTAGTTTTGATAGCTACCATCGCAGAAGTCATCTGCGCCAGCAGTCTGAAAAAGTCAAAAAGCCGCTGGGTTTGCACCCAGCGGCTTTTTATCAGCTTGATCTAAGCCAGCCCATAAAGGCTGGCGTTACATCAGAACTTGTGGCGAACGCCAACGGCAAACAAAGTCGTCTTGCTATCGTCAACATCTTGCAGATGCTTGGTAGCAGCGTACGAGGTGTACAGGGTGGTACGCTTGCTCAGGTCATACAAAACTTCCAGGTCAAAACCCTTGCTCTTGTTGTCCGTCGTCAGAATGTCACCCTTGGACTGTGCGTATTCAGCGCGCAGCGTGAAGGCACCCACAGGTGCGGACACACCCAGAGCAAGTTCCTTGTTCTTAGCGCTAACGGTACCGACATCCAGCTTAACGACGTTGTAGTCACCATAGATCTTGGCAACGCCAAAATCATAGTAAGCACCAACCATGGTGTTCTTCAGGTTGGTGTCGCCAGCCGTAGCAGACTTGGCCAGACCTTCGTTTTGGTAAGCCAACAACACGCCGATGGGGCCGTTATCGTAGCGACCTGCAATAGAGAAGGTGCTAGTTGCGCCGGTGGTAGCGGTCTTGTTTTCGCCCAGGCCGTATACAGCAGAAGCACGGAAACCAGCGTAGTTGTTGGTTTGGAACTTGATGCTGTTGTCGACACGGGAGTTATAGCCAATCCAGGCGCTTTGGCTTGCCAGGAAAGAGTTTGCTACGGTTGCAAATGCGGTAGCTTGAGCAGCAGTTGGAGAAGCTGCGTTCAAGTATGCAACACCAGCGGCAGCGTTGGCTGCAGAGATGCCTGGGCCAGCAGTCACGTCAGCACTGTTGTGAGCGGAAGGCAGGAAGTCACCGATGGCATCATCCAAGGAAGTGTCGTGGCGACCGAAGGTCAGCGTACCGAAACCACCGCTGAAACCGACGAAAGCGTGACGACCGAACAGCAGACCACCTTGTGCGCTGCTACCGGTGTCAACGTTGAAACCGCTTTGCAGATCGAACACGGCATTCAAACCGCCGCCCAGATCTTCAGAACCCTTCAGGCCCCAACGGCTGCCGTTTTGCAGGCCGGACTGCATGCGGTTTTGCGCCAAAGTGGAGACGGTGAACGAGGTTGGGTCGCCGGTCACTGGGGTCAGCGTGGCCGTCTTGAAGTTTTGCAGGCTGACATCGATCAAACCGTACAGGGTCACGGTGGACTGAGCCATGGCGGCGCCGGAAGCGGCGAGTACGGCCAGGGCGATCAGGGATTTTTTCATGGAAAGGTTCTCCAAAGATTAAAAGATGTCGGGTTCACAGTCAGGCTGTAACCTCAACCCCACTCCTTGTTTCAGAAGCTGATGGGATTAAAGCAGACCACCTCGGACAAAGCAGTGACGTTTTCAGAATAAACATATGATTTGTTGACTAAAAACAACGTTTTGGGCATGCAAGAATACCTCGGGCTCCAGCACCCCACACTTGGCAATCCGTATATTCCACATGAATCAGGCTGTTTCGCAAACCCCAATTACAAAGAGTCACGAAACTACATAAAAAATTTACACCAGCCTGCACCTTACGGAATGTGTAACTTTGCTCGGCTTTTTCGAGCCCCGTCCAGGAACTGGCAGCGCCGGCTCTGCCGCTAAGCCCAGGCCACTTTAACAATAGCAACCGAGGAACAATGTGAAAAAAAGCACTTTGCTGGCTACGACGATCTTGCTCTCGGGCATGGCGACCGTCGCTGCGGCACAAGAAGCGCCAACCAGCAGCGTCGTACTTTACGGCATCGCCGACGTGGGCCTCAACCACGTCACCGGATTGAAGCAAGGCACGGTCACACAGCTGGCCAGCGGCATCATGGAAGGATCACGTTGGGGTCTGAAAGGCAACGAAGACTTGGGTGGTGGCATGCGCGCCCTGTTTACGCTGGAAAGCCGGTTTGAAATCGATACCGGTGCGGTTTCCAATATTCCTGCATCTGGGGCCCAGGTTCCAGATCGTTTGAACACAGCCACGCTGATGGGGCTTCCCGCCACGGCGCAGCCCTTGGTGAGTGCGGTTGCGGGCGCACTGGGATCGCGGCTCGGCGTCAATACTGCGGACAAAAACCTGTTTGACCGCCAGGCCTTCATGGGACTGGTCACGCCTGTGGGCGCGATCATGGCGGGCCGCCAGTACACCCCTGGCTATGTAGTGTCGGCGACTTTTGATTCCATGCACGGTGAATCCAGCCTGGCCCTGGGTCAATTGGTGTCGGTCCCCGCTTCGTTCACCATCCGCACCAGCAATGCCTTGCAATACGCCGTCCAGGCCGGCGGATTTAGCGGCAGCCTTATGGCTGCAGCAGGTGAGGCAGCCGGCAACAACTCGGCGAACCGACTCCTGGGTGCCATGGCCACCTACAAGGGCGCAGGCTTCTCCCTGGGCGCGGGCTACAACACGCAGAACAACGAACTGGGCGAAAAAGCACTGACGAACGCAATCCTGGGCGCTTCGGTAGATATCGGTCCCGGCAGCTTAAGCATCATGTACGCCACCATCAAGGACGACCATCCCGCCGATCTGTCCAGCGTGGCGGCCTTGCTGGTCTCCAAAGGCGCCAGCGCAAGCAGCGCCGCAGACGTACAAAACGCCTTTATCCGGGCGGTGCAACAAGACGCGCGCCTGCTGCATATTGGCTACCGCATCCGCAGCGGCCCGCACACCTTCACCGTGGCCTATAACACCATGAACGACAGGACAGCCAACAACGCCGACCGCGACTCCTATGGGGCCGCCTACACCTATGCGCTGTCCAAGCGCACCGATCTGAACGCCGTTTTGACGCGCTTCAATAACAGCGGTGCATCCCAGCTGGCACCTGGCGGCAATGGCTTTCTGGGGGGTGTCACCGCCAGTGCGGGCACCGATTCGAACGGCTTGGCGCTGGCCCTGCGCCACCGCTTCTGACACAAGAACAAGCCCTCTGTCCACGGGGGCGTGCGCCCCAGGCCGCATAGGGTAGCCGCACTGATTTACAGTGAAGCCCTGTTTGCCCAATTACACGCACCGCATGTCGCTACCCAACCCGCCTTCACTTGACCAGATCTGCCGCGTCGCAGACTCTGCGCTGCGCACCATCTTCACCCGCCCGCATGGCAACCGTGCCTGCCCCACGGTGCCGGAACATACGCATGAACTAAGCGCCGAGGAGAAAACCCACGCCGCCGCACTGATGCGCGTCAACCACGTGGGCGAGGTGTGCGCGCAAGCCTTGTACACGGCCCAGTCTCTGGTCACGCCCACTCCCGCACTACGCGCGCATTTTGAACATGCCGCCGCCGAGGAAACCGACCACCTGGCCTGGACGCACCAACGGCTGGACGAGTTAGGAGGCCGGCCCAGCATGTTGAATCCACTGTGGTACGCCGGTGCCTTCGGCCTGGGGCTGGCGGCTGGCAAGCTGGGCGGTGACCGCTGGAGCCTGGGCTTTGTTGTGGAAACCGAAAACCAGGTGTCGGCCCACCTGCAAAGCCACTTGCAACGCCTACCGAGCAACGACCATGCATCCAAGGCCATCGTGGTGCAAATGAAGGATGACGAAGAGCGCCATGCCCACGAAGCCAAGATCCAGGGAGCGATCGATTTGCCGGCTCCCATCAAAACCATGATGCGCATGGCAGCCAAGGTCATGACGACCGTGGCCCACAGGATTTAAATCTTAGGCAGCTTCGACCAAGTCAAAGCTGGTGGTGATCTCGGCCGTCTTGCCCAGCATGATGGTGGCGGAGCAGTATTTGTCATGGCTCATGGCAATTGCACGCTCAACGGCAGCCGCGGGAATGCTTTTACCAGTCACGGTGAAATGCATATTGATCTTGGTGAACACCTTGGGGTCGACCTCGGCGCGGTCGGCAGACAGCTTGACCGAGCAGCCGCGCACATCATGGCGGCCACGCTTCAGAATTAGTACCACATCGTAGGCCGTGCAGCCGCCGGTACCGGCCAGCAAAGTTTCCATGGGGCGGGGCGCCAGGTTCTGGCCGCCATTCTCGGGTTTGGCGCTGTCAGGCGCTCCATCCATGGTCAAAGTGTGGCCACTGCCGGTCTCGGCCACAAAACCCATGCCGGAGCGGGTACCCGCTGCGCCGGTCCAACTGACTGTGCATTCCATGCTGCGTATCTTTCTGAGGCAAAGCCTAATTATGAGAACAAGACCGATTTTGCCTAGCAGCGCGCATTAATTCACGATTTAAGCAACACATGGATGCTGCAACGCAGCAAGACCTAGGGAAAACGACTACAATAAATCCATCGCACACATTTAACCCGTGTGCACCGTTTGTCTCCTCCACCCTCTGAAAAGGTGGATTTAAGCCCCGAGTCGCAAGACTTGGGGCTTTTTTTATGCCCTTAGCAGGCCGCGCAAGCGCATACAGGCCGGCCCCTTATGATCTCCCTCCCAGGAGAACCCATGACGACCGCACCCGCCAAAGCCCCCAAGGCCCAGAAACCAACCAAAGCGGCCAAGCCGCTGACCCCCGCCGACTATCTGAAAAAGATTCTGACCGCCCGCGTCTACGACGTCGCTATCGAATCCGCCCTGGAGCCCGCGCGCAACCTCAGCCGCCGCCTCGGCAACACGGTTCTGCTCAAGCGAGAAGACACACAGCCCGTGTTCAGCTTCAAGCTGCGCGGCGCCTACAACAAGATGGCGCACCTGACGCCACAGCAGCTCAAAAAGGGCGTAATTTGTGCCTCCGCGGGCAACCACGCCCAGGGCGTGGCCATTAGCGCCCGAAAACTTGGCGTGCGCGCCATCATCGTCATGCCCACGACGACGCCACGAATCAAGGTGGATGCAGTACAGACATTGGGTGGCGAAGTGGTGCTGCATGGCGAAAGCTATTTCGACTCGTACAACCATGCACTCCAACTGCAAAAAAAGCAGGGGCTAACCTTTGTGCACCCATTTGACGACCCGGACGTCATCGCCGGCCAGGGCACGATCGCCATGGAAATTCTGCGCCAGCTACAAGGCCTGGGCTCGCAAAAGCTGGACGCCATCTTCGTCGCCATTGGCGGCGGAGGCCTGATCTCTGGCGTAGCCAACTACATCAAGGCCGTGCGACCTGAGATCAAGGTGATTGGCGTGCAGATGAACGACTCAGATGCCATGCTGCAGTCAGTTACGGCCAAAAAGCGCATCACACTTCCCGATGTGGGCCTATTCGCAGATGGCACAGCCGTCAAACTAGTAGGAGAAGAGGGTTTTCGAATCGCCAGCGAGCTGGTCGATGGGTACATCACCGTAGACACCGACGCCGTCTGCGCCGCCATCAAGGACGTGTTCGTGGACACGCGCAGCATTGTCGAGCCCTCGGGCGCCATGGCCGTGGCCGCCATAAAGCAGTACGTGGCCAAGCACAAGAAAAAAGACGAAACCTATGCCGCCATCCTGTGCGGCGCGAACATGAACTTCGACCGCCTGCGCTTCGTCGCCGAGCGCGCCGAAGTGGGCGAGGAGCGTGAAGCCCTGTTCGCCGTCACCATCCCCGAAGAACGCGGCAGCTTCAAGCGCTTCTGCGAAGCCATAGGCCAGCTGCCCGGCGGGCCGCGCAATGTGACCGAGTTCAACTACCGCATCAGCGACGCGGCCAAGAGCAACGCCGCCCATGTGTTTGTCGGCCTGACCACCACGGCCAAGGGCGAATCGCAGAAGATCGCCAGCAACTTCAGCAAGCACGGCTTCAAGGCGCTGGACCTGACCCACAACGAGTTGGCCAAGGAGCACATCCGCCACATGGTGGGTGGCCAGTCGGCGCTGGCGCAAGATGAACGCTTACTCAGCTTTGTGTTCCCCGAACGGCCCGGCGCGCTGATGAAGTTCCTGAGCCTGGTGCGTCCGGGCTGGAACATCAGCCTGTTCCACTACCGCAACCAGGGCGCGGACTACGGCCGCATCCTGGTCGGCCTGCAAGTGCCCAAGACCGATGCCAAGGCCTTCGACAAATTCCTGGCCACACTGGACTACCCCTACGTTGAGGAAACCAATAACCCGGTCTACCGCCTGTTCTTGCAGAGCTGACGCGCTTGGCCTTCGTCCGCCACTACCTGCTGGCCATCCAGTTCTTCACCCGCATCCCCATCACGGGGCGGCTGGCGGCCTGGGTGGGTTATAGCCCGGCCATGCTGCGGGCCAGCGCGGCGCACCTGCCCGGTGTGGGCTGGCTGGTGGCCGCCCTGGCCTGCGGCGTGGCGGCGGCCGGCATGGCGCTGCTGCAGCAACGCCCGGGCAGCGCGCTGGTGGCTGCAGTGCTGAGCACCGTGGCCACGGTGCTGCTCACCGGCGGCTTCCATGAAGACGGCCTGGCCGACGTGGCAGATGGCCTGGGCGGCAGCGCCGACCGGGCCCGCGCGCTGGAGATCATGAAGGATTCGCGCGTCGGTGCTTTCGGCGCCATCGCCCTGGTGCTGGCCTTGATGTCCAAGGTCGCTCTGCTGGCCCTGCTCGGCAGCTACAGCACCCACGCCTTGCTGGCAGCCCTGCTCGGCGGCCATGTCTGGTCGCGCTTTTGCCCACTGCTGCTGGTGCGCCTGCTGCCCCATGTGGGCGATGCGGCCACCTCCAAAAGCAAACCACTGGCGGGCCAGATCAGCGGGGCGGCGCTGGTCGTTGCGTTGCTATGGTGTTTTATGCCGTTAGCGCAGGTATTATTTGCGCAAGGTGCTACATTTTTAATAGCAAGCCTGGCCGCCAGCAGTCTGGCGTTTTTATGGATGAAACGCCTGTTCGCCCGGCGGCTACAAGGTTTTACCGGCGACTGCCTGGGCGCCACGCAGCAAGTCTGCGAGATTGCCTTCTATCTGGGCGCCGCCGTGGCCCTGCCATGAAGCTTTGGCTGGCCCGCCATGCCCGTCCGCTGGTGGCGCCTGGCGTTTGCTACGGCGTGCTGGATGTGGCAGCTGACACCTTGGCGACACAGGCCGCTGCCGCCCGTCTGGCCGCTACCCTGCCCGCAGACATGGTTGTTTGCAGTTCCACGCTACAAAGATGCGAGCAGCTTGCGCAGGCACTGTCTGCGCTGCGGCCCGATTTGACGTTGAAATTTGATGCGCGGCTGCGCGAGATGGATTTTGGCCAATGGGAAGGCCAGACGTGGGAAGCCATCGGTCAATCCGCGCTGGACACCTGGACCGCCGACTTCGCCCACTACCGCCCGGGCGGTGGCGAATCGGTGCATGGCTTCATGCAGCGGGTGGGCGCAGCCTGGGACGCTGTGGGGCCGCAGCCCATGCTGTGGATCAGCCATGCGGGCGTAGCGCGGGCCTGCAACTTGCTGTCCGCCGGTATACGCACGCTACACCGCGCCGACCAATGGCCGCAGGCAGCACCCGGCTACGGCGAATGGACTACTTTCTGACGGGCAATTCCAGTGCAAAAGCGGCCGGCCCGTCCATGCTGGGTGCCAGCTCGGCACGGCGCGGGCCCACAGACTGCAGCAGCAAAGCCCCATCGACCAGGCTACCCACCCGGTAGGGCTTGGGCGCCTTGCCGTCCACGGCGATCAGGGCTGCCCCCTGGCGACCTGGCTCGGCAATCACGCCCGACAGCACAAAGCGCGTGGACGGGTTGACCGCCGCCACCGGCATGGGCCCTACACTGCCCAGCACATGCGCCACCGCCGCCGCGTCTACGGGCACAGCCCCCGGCCCGGCCACGGCGGCCTGCGGACCACTGGGTGCGGCCGTGGCCTTCAAGCCCCAGTACGCCACGCTGGCCAGGGCCAGAGCCCAGACCACAAAGGCCACCAAGCGCGGAGCCCAGCGTTCCATTACAGAATCGGATGCATTGATTAACATGCATTGATTATCATCGCAGCCCATGACACTCCACAGCCCTATTCGTTCCTCCAGTCCCCTTTACCGCCGCGTGCGCAATATGCGTAATGCCGGCTTCACCCTGATCGAATTGATGGTGGTGCTCGTCATCATCGGCGTGCTGGCCGCGCTGATCGTGCCCAACGTGCTGGACCGCGCAGACGACGCCCGCGCCACCGCCGCCAAGACCGATGTCCACAACCTGATGCAGGCACTGAAGCTCTACAAGCTGGACAACCAACGCTACCCCACCGCCGAGCAAGGCCTGCAAGCCCTGGTCGCCAAGCCCAGCACCAACCCGGTGCCGCCCAACTGGAAGCCGTATGTGGAAAAGCTGCCCAACGACCCCTGGGGCCGCCCCTACCAGTACCTGAACCCCGGCGTGCAGGGCGAGATCGATGTGATGTCCTTCGGCGCCGACGGTCAACCAGGTGGCGAAGGCAAAAATGCCGATATCGGCAGCTGGCAGTAGGCAGCTTGCCTCTTCTCCAAGGGGCTTCACGCTGCTTGAACTGCTGGTCGTCGTCGCCATCATCGCCATAGCCAGCGCGGGCGTTGCCTTTGCCCTGCGCGACAACAGCCAGACATTGCTGGAGCGCGATGCGGCGCGGCTGGCCGCCCTGTTTGAATCGGCACGGGCCCAGTCGCGGGCGACCGGTGTGCCGGTGCGCTGGAGCAGCACGCCGGACGGCTTCCAGTTCGACGGCCTGCCGCCCCATACCCTGCCCGAACGCTGGCTGGGCAACGACACCGTGGCGCGCAACACCAGCCCGGTTGTGCTGGGCCCGGAACCGGTGATTGGCCGCCAGGAAGTTGTGCTGCAGTCCATCAGCCAGCCCAACGAACTGCTGCGCATCGCCACCGATGGCGCGCGCCCCTTCACTGTGCAGCCGGCCACACCGTGACGGCACGCACCCGTCTATCCATCGTCCGTGGCTTCACCCTGATCGAGGTGCTGGTCGCGTTGGGCATCGTGTCGATTGCGCTGATCGCCGGGCTGCAAGCCACCCAGGCGCTGACCACCAACGCCACACGCCAGACCGATGTGCTGCTGGCCCATATATGCGCCGAAAACGAGCTCATCAAGATGCGCCTGTCCACCCAAATGCCCGGCGTGGGCGACTCCGACATCAGCTGCGAACAGGCCGGCCACAGCTACCAGGTACGGCTCAGCGTGCTGCCCACGCCCAACCCCAGCTTTCGCCGGGTGGATGCGCAGGTGTTTGCCGCCAACGCGCCCATCCTGCGCCTATCCACCATCGTGGGACGGTTCTGATGCAGCGCCAACGTGGCTTCACCCTGGTCGAACTGCTGGTGGCCCTGATGGTCATGGCGCTGCTGGCCGTGCTGAGCTGGCGCGGGCTGGACGGCATGCACCGGGCGCAAACCCGTACCCAGCAACGCGCCGACGAGGTGCTGACACTGCAGGCCGGCCTGAGCCAATGGAGCGCCGACCTCAACGCCCTGCTGCAACTGCCCAACATCAGCACCATCGACTGGAATGGCCGCAGCCTGCGCCTGGTGCGGCGCAGCACCGAACCCAACGCCGCCGGCCCACTGGTCGTGGCCTGGTCGCTGCGCAATGTGGACGGCACCGACCAGTGGCTGCGCTGGCAGTCGCCCGTGGTACACAACAACGCGGCACTGACCCAGGCCTGGAACAATGCCGCACTCTGGGCGCAGAACCCGGGTGACGAGGCGCGCCGCGCCGAGGTGGCACTCACCCCGCTGAGCGACTGGCAGGTGTTCTATTACCGCGACGGCGCCTGGAGCAACCCGCAATCCAGCAGCGCCACCACGGCGACGGCCCCCAGCAGCACGGCATCCAGCGCAGCATCCACCGACTCCAGCATCCCCGATGGCGTGCGCCTGGTGCTGACCCTGCCGCCCGGCCAGGCACTGAGCGGTGTGCTAACGCGCGACTGGATACGGCCCACCGTAGGCGGGGGCAAATCATGAGAACGCCCCAGTCTTGTATTTATAAGAAATCGGCTTCCAGCGCAGGTAATACCTGCGCAAGTAGCTCTCAAAAAAATAGCAAACACCAGCAACGCGGCGCGGCCTTGCTGCTCGCCATGCTGACCGTCACCCTGGTCGCCACACTGGCCGCCGCCTCGCTATGGCAGCAGTGGCGCAGCGTAGAGGTGGAAGCGGCGGAACGCCAGCGCGTGCAGTCGGCCTGGATACTCACCGGCGCACTGGACTGGGCGCGGTTGATACTGCGCGAAGACGCCCGCTCTGGCGGAGCCGACCACCTGGCCGAACCCTGGGCCGTGCCACTGCAGGAGTCGCGCCTGTCCACCTTTCTGGCGGCCGACCGCAACAACACCGGCGGCATGACCAGCGACGAGGAGGTAGACGCGTTTCTGTCCGGGCAAATCACCGACATGCAGTCACGCATGAACATCATGAATCTGGTGGAGAACAACAAGATCTCCGAAGTCAGCCTGGCCGCCTTCGGCCGTTTGTTCGAAGAGCTCAAGCTGTCGCCCCAGGAGCTGACGCAGATGAGCAGCCAGCTGCAGTTGGCGCTGGACAGCACGCAGACCAACAGCGACAACCCAAGCATCCCACTGGTGCCACGGCGCGCCGAAGACCTGGGCTGGCTGGGCCTGAGCCCCAGCAGCGTGGCCGCGCTGCGACCTTATGTGTCGATACTGCCCGTGCATACCGCCGTCAACCTGAACACCGCCAGTGCCGAGGTGTTGGTAGCCAGCGTGCCCAATCTGTCCATGGCCGATGCGCAGAAGCTGGTCAGCGCCCGCGCCAGCAAATACTTTCGCAGCACGGCCGATGCCAGCACCCTGCTGAACCAGCCGGGCATCAGCTTCAGCGAATCCGAGCACGGCGTGGCCACCCGCTATTTCGAAGTGCTGGGCCGGCTGCGCATGGGCGCCACTA
Organism: Rhodoferax sp. GW821-FHT10B06; assembly: GCF_059415605.1. Classification (NCBI taxonomy): domain Bacteria; kingdom Pseudomonadati; phylum Pseudomonadota; class Betaproteobacteria; order Burkholderiales; family Comamonadaceae; genus Rhodoferax; species Rhodoferax sp. GW821-FHT10B06. Next base: position 245,641 of record NZ_JBWKNO010000006.1, read on the forward strand.
CGGTGCTGGAGCGCTCACTGGTGCAGCGTGACGGCATCAATGTCAGCACCCTGTGGCGCGAGCGTGCGGTGGCCGATCCGTCCGGCAAGGCACCGCTGTGAAGCAGGGTCTTTGCCAACGGGGACCGTCACAGTCTCTACATACAATGGCCGGCCTGAGTTTCGTCTGCCGTACGCAGGGCGCCCCAGCGCATGCAAGTTGTTCCACGTTGTCACGCCCATGAGTACCCTGATCGTTCTACTCCCTCTTGAATCTACCGGCAGCGCAGGCCTGCTGGACTACGTGCTGACGCCGGACGGCCACAGCGTGGGATCGCACGACCGAGCCCCCGCCGCCCTGCTGCCCGTGGCCACCGCCACCGAACTGGTGGCCGTGGTGCCCGCTCAAGCCCTGTCCTGGCACCGCGTCGAGCTGCCCAAGGGCAGCCTGCAGCGCAGCGCCCTGGGCCGTGCAGCCGACACGCCCCGCCTGCGCGCCCTGCTGGAAGGCCTGCTGGAAGAACGCCTGCTGGAAGAGCCATCCGAGCTGCACTTCGCCGTCCAACCCGATGCGCCCAGCGAAGGCCCGGTCTGGGTTGCCGCCTGCAATCGCGCCTGGCTGCGCAGCGCCCTGGCGGTGCTGGAGGCCAGCCAGCGCACAGTGGCGCGCATCGTGCCCGAATTCAGCCCCCTACCCGAGGGTAGCGACAGGGTGCACATCCTGGGCACGCCCGAGGCGGCGCAGATCGTCCACGCCGGCCCCCAGGGCATCCACCTGCTGCCGCTGAACCACGCCACGCTGACCATGGCCCTGGGTGGCGCAGCCGATACGCTGGAGATCGTCGCCGAGCCCGCCGTCGCCAGCATGGCCGAAGAGCTGGCGCAGCGCCCCGTCACCCTGCAGCACAGCGCCGAACGCTGGCTGGCCTCGGCCCATGGCCGCTGGGACCTGGCGCAATTTGACCTCACCAACTCCGGCAGCAGCCGCGCCTGGAAGACCCTGGCCGGCCACGCCGAACGCATGCTGCAAGCCCCCGCCTGGCGCCCCGCGCGCTGGGGTGTGGGCTTGCTGCTGCTGGCCCAGCTGATCGGCCTGAACGCCTGGGCGTGGAAGGAAAGCAATAGCCTGGAAGCCAAGCGCAAAGCCATCCGCGACAGCCTGACGCAAACCTTCCCCCAGGTAAAGCTGGTCGTGAATGCACCAGTGCAAATGGCGCGCGAGCTGGACCTGCTGCGCCAAAGCGTAGGGGCTACCTCGGCACGTGACCTGGAGCCCATGCTCAGCGCGCTCGGTGCGGTGTTGCCGCCGCAAACTTCTGCCATCCAGCTGGACTTCAGCCCCGGCGAAATCCGGCTCAAGGGCCTGGACCCGGCACCCGGCCCCGACGCCATCGCCAGCCTGCGCAGCAGCGGCTACAGCCTGCGCAGCGAAGGCAACTTGCTGGTACTGCAAACCGCCAACGGAGCCACACCATGAAGACTCCGTCCTTCCTGCTGCAGTTGCAACCCCACTGGGCTGCCCTGGCGCCGCGCGAGCGCCGCAGCGTGCTGGCAGCTGTGGCCCTGGTCGGCCTGGCCCTGCTGTGGTGGCTGGCCCTAAGCCCCGCCCTGCAAACCCTGCGCGCCGCCGATGTGCAGCGCCGAGAACTTGATGCCCAGCTGCAGAACATGCACCGTATGCAGGCCGAAGTACAAGCCCTGAAAAACCAAAGCGCACTCGGCTTTGACGAGGCCCTGCGCAGCGTACAGGCCTCGGCCAAGACCGATTTATCCGGCACCGCGCAGATCAATGTGCTGGGCGAACGCGTCAGCGTCACCCTGAAGAACACCCCGGCCGATGCGCTGGCCCGCTGGCTAGCGCAGGTGCGCATCAATGCCCGCGCCCTGCCCACCGAGGCCAAGCTGGTACGCAGCCCCGCCAGCACCGCAGCCTATGCGTCCCAGCCCGCTTGGGACGGCAGCCTGGTCCTGGCACTGCCCAAGCGCTAAAACGTGGCTCTAAAACCTGCAACTTCCCCCGCTCGCACCGCGCCTTGGCGCTGGGCTTGGGCGGGCGCCTGCCTGGGCCTGGCCTGGGCCCTGCTGGTATTTGCACCTGCACGCTGGCTGGCCGCCGCACTGGACCAGGCCAGCCAAGGCCAGGTGCAGCTGGCAGACCCGCTGGGCACGGTATGGGACGGCTCGGCCCAGCTGGTGCTGTCGGGTGGCAAGGACAGCCGCGACCAGGCCGCCCTGCCCGAGCGCCTGCGCTGGCGCCTGCGCCCCTCTTTCAGCGGTGTGTCTGCCGACATCCTGGCCGAATGCTGCATGGCCCAGCCGCTGCAGCTGCGCGCCGCGCCGCACTGGGGCGGTGGCGAATTGACGCTGGCCGACAGCCAGTCGCACTGGCCGGCCGCCTGGCTGGCCGGCCTGGGCGCACCCTGGAATACCTTGCAGCCCGAGGGCACGCTGACGCTGGCCACCCAGGGCCTGGTCGTAGACCTGAACAGCGGGCGCATGCAGCTCAGCGGCCGGGCCCAGCTGGAAGCCATCGACATCGCCTCGCGCCTGTCCACCCTCAAGCCCATGGGCAGCTACCGGGTCACACTGGCCGGCGGTAACCCAAACACCTTGCAGCTGGAAACCCTGAAGGGCAGCCTGCAACTAACCGGCAGCGGTCAGTGGGTCGGCGCCCGCCTGCATTTCGACGGGGTGGCCACCGCTGCCCCGGATCGTATCGACGCCTTGTCCAATCTTCTCAACATCATCGGTCGGCGCGACGGCGCGCGTGCCATCATCAAAGTAGGTTAATGGAATGACCCCAGCCCGCACACCCACGCTGTCTTCGCGCTTTCCTAAAGCTATTATTTCAATAGCTATCACCGCAGGATTCACCTGTGCTACCGGCCTTTTTTCTATAAACGCACTGGCCCAAGGGCCAGCAAGCGACAAGGCCAGCACGGCCAAGCGCGGCGAGCCCATCACGCTGAACTTTGCCAACGCGGAGATTGAATCTGTGGCCCGCACCATGGCTGTGATCACCGGCCGCAACGTGGTGGTGGACCCGCGCGTCAAGGGCACCATGACGCTGAGCACCGACCACCCGGTCAACCCCACCGTGGCCTACAGCCAGTTCCTGGCGGCGCTACGCCTTCAGGGCTTTACCGTGGTCGAGTCCAGCGGGCTGGACAAGATCGTGCCCGAGGCCGATGCCAAGCTGCAGCCCGGCCCGGTGACCATTGGCGAAAACAATGCCGCCGTGGGCAGCCAGATCGTGACGCAGATCTTCAAGCTGAACTACGAGAACGCCGCCAACCTGGTGCCGGTGCTGCGCCCGCTGATCAGCCCGAACAACACCATCAACCTGAACCCCGGCAACAACTCGCTGGTGATCACCGACTACGCGGACAACCTGCGCCGCATCGGCCGCATCGTGGCGGCCATGGATGTGTCCAACGCGTCGGACGTGGAAATCATCCCGCTGAAATACGCCATCGCCAGCGACCTGGTGCCGCTGGTAACCAAGCTGGTCGAGTCCGGCAGCACCACCGGCGCAGCCCCCGCCGCCGGGCAGACCGACACATCCTTCAAAACCACACTGCTGGCCGAGCCGCGCAGCAATGCGATCATCCTGCGCGCAGCGAACCCGGCACGGGTGTCCCTGGTCCGCTCGCTGATCGCCAAGCTGGACCAGCCCGCGGTCAACACCGGCAACGGCGAGGCCGGCAACATCTATGTGGTCTATCTGAAGAATGCCGACGCCACCAAGCTGGCCACCACGCTGCGCGCCGCCATGAGCGGCGAGGCGCGGGGCAACTCCAGCAGCGGCAGTTCCGGCAGCGGCAACAGCTCCAGCAGTTCCAGTGGGCTCAGCCAAACCAGCTCCGGGAGCAACAGCGGCTCCAGCAGCAATAGCATGAACAGCTCCAGCAGTTCCAGCAGCACGGGCAGCAGCGGCGCCTTGAGCGGCACCACCAGCAACCAGCCATCCACCGGTGGCCAGATACAGGCCGACCCGTCGACCAACTCGCTGATCATCACCGCGCCCGAGCCACAGTACCGCCAGCTGCGTGCCGTCATCGACAAGCTCGACGGCCGGCGCGCCCAGGTGCTGGTGGAGAGTCTGATCGTCGAGGTCAGCAGCAACAAAGCTGCCGAATTCGGCATCCAGTGGCAGGGCGTGCTGGGTAACGTGGGCCTAGGCACCAACTTCGGCACCGGTAGCAGCAACCTGGCCACGCTGGCCACCAACATCGCCACTGGCAGCACCAGTACTACCCTCAGCTCAGGCCTGAACCTGGGCGTGGCCACCAGGATCAACGGCACCTATGTGCTGGGTGCACTGGCCCGGCTGATGGACCAGACCGGCACCGGCAACGTGCTGTCCACCCCCAACCTGCTGACGCTGGACAACGAAGAAGCCAAGATCGTCATCGGCCAGAACGTGCCCTTCGTCACCGGCACCTACACCACCAACAGTGCCACCGGCACGTCCAACCCCTTCCAGACCGTTGAACGCAAAGACGTGGGTCTGACCCTGCGCGTACGCCCACAGATCAATGAGAACGGCACGGTGAAGATGGCCATCTACCAGGAGGTCTCCAGCGTGGACGCCTCCACCAAAAGCAACACCAATGGGCCGACCACCAACAAACGCTCCATCGAGTCGAATGTGCTGGTGGACGACGGCTCCATCGTCGTGCTGGGCGGCCTGCTGCAAGACGACTATTCGGGCAACGTAGAGAAGGTGCCCGGCCTGGGCGACCTGCCCTTCCTAGGCAACTTCTTCAAGAGCGAAACCCGTACCCGCAACAAGACCAATCTGATGGTGTTCCTACGGCCCATCGTGGTACGTGACGCCGGCACCAGTGATGCGTTGGCGGTAGACCGCTACGACATGATGCGCGGCCAGCAGCAGGACGTGAACCCGGTGCCACGCGTCGGCCTGTCCGCCGTGCCGGATGCCTCGGTGATCCCGGTCCTGCCGGCCACTGACAACAAAGCCGTCGTGCCCAAGCCCCTGACCACGCTGCCCTTGTCCAACCCGACTACCCCGTAAGCGATGCGCCACCCCCTGCCCTACGCTTTTGCCCGCGCCCAGCAACTGCTGCTGGAAGAGAACCTGGGTGAGTACACGCTCTGGCTGCACCCTGCGTCCACGCCATCGGCCCTGAGCGAGGTGATGCGCAAATACCCGGTGCGCCAGATAGAAACCCTGAGCGCCGAGGCCCTGGCCCAGCGCATCAGCGCGGCCTACGCCCAGGGCGAGTCCAGCGCGGCGTCGGTGGTCAGCGAAGTCGAGAGCGATGCCGACCTATCACGCATGATGCAAGAGCTACCGGCCGTGGAAGACTTGCTGGAGATGAGCGACGACGCGCCCATCATCCGCATGCTCAACGCGCTGCTGACCCAGGCCGCACGCGACGGTGCCAGTGACATCCATATCGAGCCGTATGAGCGCCATTCCAGCGTGCGCTTCCGCGTGGACGGTACGCTGCGCGAGGTGGTGCAGCCCAATCGCGCCCTGCACGCGGCGCTGATCTCGCGCCTGAAGATCATGGCGGATCTGGACATTTCCGAAAAACGCCTACCGCAGGACGGCCGCATTTCCTTGCGCATCGGCACCCGGGCGGTGGACGTGCGGGTCAGCACCCTGCCCAGTGCCCATGGCGAACGTGCCGTGCTGCGTCTGCTGGACAAGAGCGGCGCCAAGCTGACGCTGGAATCGGTGGGCATGCAGGGCGACGTGCTGGACAAGCTGCAAAACCTGATCAACCAGCCGCACGGCATCATTCTGGTGACCGGCCCCACCGGCTCGGGCAAGACCACTACGCTGTACGCCGCCCTGAGCCGCCTGGACGCCGGCAGCAGCAACATCATGACGGTGGAAGACCCGATCGAATACGAGCTACCCGGCGTCGGCCAGACCCAGGTCAACGCCAAGATCGACCTGACTTTTGCCAAGGCGCTGCGCGCCATCCTGCGGCAAGACCCGGACGTGATCATGATCGGTGAAATCCGCGACTTCGAGACCGCGCAGATCGCCATCCAGGCGTCCCTGACCGGCCACCTCGTGCTGGCCACGCTGCACACCAACGACGCCGCCAGCGCGGTCAACCGGCTGATCGACATGGGCGTGGAGCCGTTCCTGCTGAGCAGTTCGTTGCTGGGCGTATTGGCCCAGCGCCTGGTGCGTAAGATGTGCCCCGTGTGCCACGGCAAGAACTGCGAAGCCTGCAGCCACACCGGCTACCACGGCCGCACCGGCATCTTCGAGCTGCTGGTCACCGACGACGCCATCCGCGCCCAAATCCACAACCGCGCCGCCGAAGCCGACATCCGCACCGCCGCGCGCGCCGCCGGCATGCTGCTGATGCGCGAAGACGGCGAACGCCTGGTGCTGGCCGGTGTGACCTCGCGCGAAGAGCTGCTGCGCGTGACGCGGGATTAACGCCCGTCTTTGACACAAACCAGAAACCACAGCTAATATAACAACTGTTATAACGGAGATACGACGTGCACGCGCTCAAACTCACCCAGATTGGCAATTCGATCGGCGTCATCCTTCCCAAGGAAGCATTGGCTCGGCTCAAGCTGGGAAAAGGTGCCTCCATCTTCCTGACAGAAACCCCCGAGGGCTACACCCTCACCCCCTACGACCCTGCTCTGGAAGAACAAATCCAAGCGGGCCGCGCGTTTATGAGCGACTTCCGCGACACCTTTCACCAACTCGCCAAATGAGCTGGCGCTGGGTCAGCAAACAGGCACTGCTGCTGCTGCACGACGAAAGCCTGGCCGAGCATGGCGGCGGCACTGGTTTGCGTGACGAGGGTTTGCTCGATTCCGCTCTCGCCCGCCCCTTGAATCTGGCGGCTTATGGCGAGCCTGACTTTGCCGCCCTGGCGGCCAGCTACGGTCTGGGCCTGGTGCAAAACCATGCCTTTGTCGATGGCAACAAACGCGCAGCCTTTCTGGCCGTCGGTCTATTTTTGTACCTCAATGGCTATCGGCTGACGGCGTCACAGGCCGACGCAACACTGATGATCATGGGTGCGGCCGCAGGCGATATCCATGAAGCCGACTTTGCTGCCTGGCTGCGCCAGAACGCCCATATACGTTGAACACATAGCATGCCCGCCTATTCCTTCGAAGCCGTAGACGCCCAGGGCCAGTCCCGCAAAGGGGTGATGGAGGCCGACACGGCCAAAGCCGCGCGAGCCTTGCTGCGCGCCCAGGCGCTGGTGCCGCTGGCGGTAACCCCCGTCAACGCCAGTAGCGGCAATGCATCGGCCGGCACCGGCCTGCGCACCACGCTGTTCGAGACAAAAGTCTTCAATGCCTCCGGCCTGGCCATCTGGACCCGGCAGGTCGCCGGCCTGGTGTCCAGCGGCCTGCCGCTGGAGCGGGCACTGACCGCACTGACCGACGAGGCCGAGGACGAGCGCCAGCGCAATCTGCTGGCCTCCTTGCGTGCCGAGGTGAATGCCGGCGCCAGCTTTGCCAAGGCGCTGGGCCAGCATCCGCGCGAATTCTCCGCCATCTACACCGCCGTGATCGGCGCAGGCGAGCAAAGCGGTGCGCTGGGCGGGGTGCTGGAAAGCCTGGCCACCGACCTGGAAGAACGCCAGGCCCTGCAGTCCAAGCTGATCGGCGCAGCACTCTATCCGGCCATCGTGACCCTGGTGGCGATTGCCATCGTGCTGTTCCTGGTCGGCTATGTGGTGCCGCAGGTGGCCAACGTGTTTGCCGGCAGCAAGCGTGCGCTGCCGTTTTTGACGGTGGCCATGCTGGCCATCAGCGACGTGGTGCGCAACTACGGTTGGGCCATGTTGATTGCTATTATTTTTGCAGCTATCGGCGCACGTATCGCCTACGCCAATGCCCTGATTCGTCAAAAATTCGACGCCGCCTTTTTGAAGTTGCCGCTGGTGGGCACACTGGCACGTGGCTACAACGCGGCGCGCTTTGCCAGCACTTTGGCGATGTTGGCCGCAGCCGGCGTACCCATTCTGAAAGCCCTGCAAGCCGCCGCCGAAACACTGAACAACACCGCCATGCGCGCCGATGCATTGGACGCGCTGGTGCTGGTGCGCGAAGGTGCGCCGCTGGCCTCGGCCCTGGCGCAGAAGAAACGCTTCCCCGGCCTGCTGGCCATGTTCGCCCGCCTGGGCGAGCAGACCGGCCAGCTGCCGCTGATGCTGCAGCGCGCCGCCCGCCAGCTGGGCACCGAGGTACAGCGCCGCGCCATGGCCCTGGCCACCATCCTGGAGCCGCTGCTGATCGTGGCCATGGGCCTGGTGGTGATGCTGATCGTGCTGGCTGTACTCATGCCCATCATCCAACTTAACCAGTTCGCGAAATAGTGAACACCCCCAGGCTTGCCCACTGCGTGTGGCCTCCTCCCCCCTTGCAGGGGGCAATACCAGCGGCCCGGCGAAGCCTGCTCCGCGGTATTTCTGGAGTGAGACAGGCTCGTTTGGATGTCCGGGGGAACCTGGCAACATACGCACTGGCTTAACGAGAACGCTTATGGCTCTGACCCTTGACGACAAATTGGTGGTGGCGATTTCATCGCGCGCCCTCTTCAACCTGGAAGAAGAAAACCGCCTGTTCGACGCGGGCGACGACAAAGCCTATATGCAGCTGCAGTACGAGCGGCTGGACATCACCGCCAAGCCGGGTGTGGCGTTTTCGCTGGTAAAAAAGCTGCTGGCCTTCAACGCCGATGGCGTGAAGCGGGTCGAGGTGGTGATACTGTCGCGCAACGACCCGGTCAGCGGCATGCGTATCTTCCGCTCCAGCCAGGCCAGCAATTTGCAGCTGGAGCGCGGTGTGTTCACCCAGGGCCGCGCGCCCTTCGGCTACCTGCGGGCGCTAGGCGCGCACCTGTTCCTGTCGGCCAATGAAAAAGACGTGCGCGAAGCGCTGAACCTGGGCTTTCCCGCAGCACGGGTGTTGACCGAATCGGCCCAGGCCGGCGACAGCAACCCGCATGAAGTGCGCATCGCCTTCGACGGTGACGCCGTGCTGTTCAGCGATGAGGCCGAGCGCATCTACCAGTCCGATGGCCTGCCCGCCTTCCAGCAGCACGAGGTCGAACATGCCTCCATACCGCTGCCCGACGGCCCGTTCAAGCCACTTCTGGCCGCGCTGCACCGCCTGCAAAAGGCCAGCACCCCGAATATGCGCATACGCACGGCCCTGGTCACGGCCCGCAGCGCACCGGCGCATGAGCGCGCCATTCTGACCCTGATGCGCTGGAATATTGCGGTGGACGAGGTGATGTTCCTGGGCGGGCTGGAGAAAGGCCCGTTCCTGCGCGAATTCGAGCCCGACTTCTTCTTCGACGACCAGACCGGCCACGTCACTTCCGCCGCGCAGCACGTTCCGGCCGGCCATGTGAGCAGCGGCGTATCTAACCCATCGCATTAAGCCCGCGAACTAATCCGCGCCGCAGCAGTCCATCTGCGGGCTTGTCCACTCTACCTACGTCACACACCCATGAGTCTTGCTTCGCGCTTTTCCAATCTGAAAGCCCAGACCGCCAAAGTCTGGGCTTTGTCGATTCCGTACTTCAAATCCGAGGAAAAATGGAAAGCCCGCGCCCTGCTGGCCGCCATCGTGGCGCTGAACCTGCTGGGCGTTTACCTGCTGGTGCTGCTGAATGAATGGAACCAGGTGTTCTACGACGCGCTGCAAAACAAGAACGCTGCCGTGTTCTGGCAGCAGCTGGGGCGCTTCACCTACATCGCCTTCGCGCTGATCATCCTGGCGGTCTACAAGTTCTACCTGACCCAACTGCTGGAAATGCGCTGGCGCGCCTGGATGACCGAGCACTACCTAGCCCGTTGGCTCAGCAACCAGTCGTTCTACAAGATGGAACTGGCCCGCTTTGCCAAGACCGATGCACTCGCCACCCCGGACAACCCCGACCAGCGTATCCAGCAGGACCTGAACCAGTTCACCAGCCTGACCATCGACCTGTGCATGGGCGTGCTGAACGCGCTGGTCACCCTGGTCAGCTTTGTCGGCATTCTGTGGGGCCTGTCGGGCAACTTCTCGTTCCGCCTGGGCGGTAGCGAATACTTTATCCCCGGCTTCATGGTCTGGATGGCCGTGCTGTACTGCCTGGCCGGCAGCGTGATCACCTACTGGATTGGCCGCCCGCAGATCAAGCTGAACTTCCAGCAACAAAAAGTCGAAGCCGACTTCCGCCACCACATGGTGCGGGTGCGGGAATACAGCGAATCGATCGCGCTGGACCGTGGCGAGGCCGCCGAAAAAGCCCATTTGGACCTGCGCTTCAAGGCCGTGCTGGCCAACTACCTGAAGCTGCTGAAGGCGCAGAAAAGCCTGATCTGGTTCAACAGCTTTTTCGGCCAGGCGGCGGTGGTCTTTCCCTTCATCGTTGCGGCACCGCGCTTTTTCAGCGGCGCCATCCAGCTGGGCCAGCTGATGCAGATTTCATCCGCCTTTGGCCGGGTGCAGGATTCGCTGAGCTGGTTTGTAGACAACTACAGCAGCCTGGCCGCCTGGCGCGCCACCACCGACCGCTTGACTTCGTTTGAAGAACAAATTCAGGCGCTGGCGCAGGTAGAGTCTGCGCAAGCAGCTATCAATTCTGCAGCGCCCGATACGCTGAATGTCCATGGGCTGACCCTGCGCCTGCCGAATGGCCAAGTCTTGTTGCAAGGGCAAAACCTGCATGCAGCGCCTGGCGACAGCATTCTGCTTAACGGCCCCTCGGGCAGCGGCAAGTCCACGCTGTTCCGTGCGCTGGCGGGCATTTGGCCGTTTTCCAGCGGGCAGGTGGCACAGCCGCAGGATGCGATGTTCATCCCCCAGCGGCCCTATTTCCCGGACGGCAAGCTGCGCGATGCCCTGGCCTACCCCTTGGCAGCCGACCAATACGACGACGCACAGCTGCGCCAAGCGTTGGCAGATGCCTTGCTGCCTGACCTGGGTGAACAGCTGGACGTGGAAGCCGCCTGGAGCCAAAAACTCTCGGGTGGCGAGCAGCAGCGGCTGGCGATTGCACGCGTTCTGCTGAAGAAACCCCGTTGGATTTATGCCGATGAAGCCACCAGCGCACTCGACGCCCCCACCGAAGAAGCCATCTACAAACGGCTGCTAGCGCAGGTACAACAGGCGCAAGGCGCTATTATTTCAATAGCTCACAGACCCGCCATCGGCGCATTCCACAGCACGCGCTGGACGCTGGAGCCACAGGCCGAAGGCGCTGCGGCTCGCTACCACTTGGTGCAAAGCCAGGGCTGAAACAACAAGGGCCCCGTCGGGGCCCTTTAAAAATACCTTGGCGGTTTAAACGCTGCTGCTGGTCTTTTTCACGACGGTGGGGTCGGAATAGGTCAACGGCCCTTCGGATTGCTTTTCGGAGTTCAAAACCTGGTTGGTCGCCTGGTTGGTCACGTCCACCGCATTGCCGCCGGCGCGCCACAGGGCCTGTAAAAAGTCCAGCAACTTCTTTGACAGGGGTTCGGGCGGCGGGTTTTCCACCTTTTTATCAGAGGCCTCGGGCGTGGTGGTCCAGTCTTTGGACGGCTCGTTTTCAGTCGTCGTGGGCTGGTTCGGACCTGGCTCCTTGCCGGCATCGACAAGTTTGGCCGTCTTGGCGGTATCTTCGGGTGCTGCGCTTTGAACCGGGTCTTGTGTCTTCTTGGTCTCGACAGCGGCTACCGAAGCAGCAGCATTTGCCGCGCCAACCGCAGTGTTGGCCACACCAGCCACTGCTTTGATGCCACCGGCTTCGTCGGCTTTTTCCTTGGCAGCAGGCTGGATGGACGCTCGCAAGCGTGCCGCAGCCTCTAGCGCGGCAATCTCTTGCTGGGTGGTGGAGATATCCACTTTCGTGGAAGGTTCGGGCTTGGACGCCGCCTCTACCTTGGCGGTCGCTTCCTGAATCAATGCGGACTCGGCCTTGGGGGCCGCCGCACCGATGCCCGAATGCGTACCGGCGGCAGTCGACGGCCAGCTAGCGGTTCGTTCAACAGAGGGCAGTTGCATAGCGTTCACCAGGTTAGAGGGCGATGGAATACTTTTTCCACGCCACGTATCTTGGTTAACGGCAGAAATGGAGGCTTATTTAGGGCTATTTCTTAAAAAAGATAAAAATCTTTACAAAGAAACATTTTCCCGGCCCTCAAGTTTTCAAAGGAAGCGCTCCAGCAGGCGGCGCGAGGCCCGGTCCAGGGACAGCATGTCGCGCACGCGGAACTGCACGCCCGCCCCGCCAGCGATCAGCAGGCCGGTCCGGCCCAGACGGCGGATGTCTTCCTCGGTCTTGAGCACGAACTCGGTGTCGCCCCGATCGGTCTCCACCGTCCACACGCTGGGGGTGGAAAAGGTGGACACGGTCTTTAGCCGCCGGATCTCGGGCACAAACTCGCGGTTGGCCAATTCTTCGGACAACAGCGCCCACACCGCTGGCGGCAGGCTGCTGGTTTGCGCTACCCACACCAGCTCGCGGCCTTCGGTGCCTACCAGGGACAAGCCCTCTTCAGGCGACGTAATGGGAAATGCCCGTACCGGCAGCACGCCCTCGTGGCGCTCACCGCTGGCAAGCACCAGCACCAGACGCCCAAAAGCGTCACGTTCCAGTTGGAAATCAGGGGTTAACACAGCCATCATGGATTACCTGCAGGGTGGGCCGAATGGGCTATCGGCATGGAGGCGGACAAACTTAAACCCTCGTCTTCGGCTTCAGTGCGGCGCAACTGGGCCTGGTAGAGGCGCCAGTACGCCCCCTGGCGCTCCATCAATTCCTCATGCGGGCCGACCTCGACCACCCGACCGCGGTCCATCACCACCAGGCGGTCTGCCTTGCGCAAGGTGGACAAGCGGTGGGCGATAGCGATGGTGGTGCGGCCCTGTACCAGGTTGTCCAGCGCCTTCTGGATCTCGTTCTCGGTCTCGGTATCCACCGATGAGGTGGCCTCGTCCAGGATCAAGATACGCGGGTCGATCAGCAAGGCCCGCGCGATGGAAATGCGCTGGCGCTCCCCGCCCGACAGACCCTGGCCACGCTCGCCCACCAGCGAGTCATAGCCCTGGGGCAGGCGCAGTATGAACTCGTGCGCATGCGCGGCACGCGCGGCCGCCACGATCTCGGTGCGGCTGGCGTCTGGCCGGCCGTAGGCGATGTTCTCGGCAATCGTGCCGAAGAACAGAAAGGGCTCTTGCAGCACCAGGCCGATGTGGCGGCGGTAGTCGGCCACGGCAAAACGGCGGATATCGGTACCGTCCACCTGGATGGAGCCGTCTGTGACATCGTAAAAACGGCAGATCAGGTTCACCAGGGTACTCTTACCCGATCCGCTGTGGCCGACCAGGCCGATCATTTCACCCGGGCGTATCACCAGATCCATGTCACGAATGACCGAGCGGTTGCCGTAGCGGAAGCCAATGCCTTTCATCTCGATCTGGCCGCGCACCTGCACCGCGCCGGGCATGCCCGAGCCGACCACCACGGGTTGGGTGGGTTCCGGCACATTAGATACATGGTCCAGGATGTCAAAAATGCGCTTGGCGCCAGCCGCCGCCTTCTGCGTGACCGACACAATGCGGCTCATCGAGTCCAGCCGGGTGTAGAAGCGGCCGATATAGGCCACGAACGCGGTCAACACCCCCACGGTGATCTGCTGCTTGGAAACCAGCCAGATACCGAAGGCCCAGACCACCAGCAGGCCGACCTCGGTCAACAGCGACACCGTGGGCGAAAACAGCGACCAGACCTTGTTCAACCTGTCATTGGCTTCCAGGTTGTGCTTGTTGGCCGAGCGGAAACGCTGGGCTTCGCGCTTTTCCTGGGCGAATGCCTTGACCACGCGGATGCCGGGGATGGTGTCAGCCAGGACATTGGTCACTTCAGACCAGACCCGGTCGATCTTCTCGAAACCGGTGCGCAGCCTGTCACGCACGATATGGATCATCCATGCGATGAAGGGCAAGGGGATCAGCGTCACCAGCGCCAGCAGCGGGTTTTGGTAGAACAGGATCACCGCCGTCATGGAGATCATCAGCACGTCGGTGGCGAAATCCAGCGCATGTAACGACAAAAAGACGCAGATGCGGTCGGTTTCCGAGCCGATGCGCGACATCAGGTCGCCAGTGCGTTTGCCACCAAAGTAGTCCAGCGACAGCTGCAGCAGGTGGTCGAAGGTGGCGGTACGCAGGTCGGCGCCAATGCGCTCCGACACCAGCGACAAGATATAGGTACGCGCCCAGTTCAGCCCCCAGCCCAGCAAGGCGGCGCCCAGCAGCCCGCCCAAGTACACCACCACCTTATGCGGTTCGATGGTCTGGCCGTTCTGGAACGGAATCAGTATCTCGTCCATCAAGGGTATCGCCAGGTAGGGCGGGATCATGGACGCTGCGGTGGACGCCAGCGTCAGGCCAAAGCCCGCCGCCAGCTGCTTGCGGTAAGGCTTGGCAAAGCGCCACAGGCGCAGCAGCACCCAAGTCGATGGCGGCGTATGCAGCTCGCGCTGGCAGACGCTGCACTCGTCGCTCTCGGGCGGCAACGGGGAATGGCAGGTGGGGCACAGGCCAGGGTCGTCGGCCACCGCCAGCGGGTCGATTGGTACCAAGCGTTGCTCGAACAGCTTGAGCAGGCGCAGCGCCTGCGGATCGGCAGCCAGGGTGTAGCGCCAGCTGGCCAAACGGGTGTGGCTGTTGTGCAACTCCAGCGTACCCACGCCTGCATGGTCGAAATGGCGCAGGGCCAGATCTGAAGCCAGCGGCCAGCTGGTCCACACGCCATCCTGGCAGGCCAGCAGGCGCTGGTTGGTCAAGGCCAGCAGGCCGGGCACAAAGCGCAGCTGGGTATCCAGGTCAACGGACAGGCTGGCTACGACGTTCTCGTGGGCAAGGAGCTGCTTTTGCAGCCCAAGGGAAATATCGACTGTATGGTGTTCTTGCATTTTTTTGACCCCGCGATCTCTTACCTGGTGCCAGATGGGCCAGCGCCTCAGCGGGGCCTCAGATTCTCGCCGATGGCGCCTTCATTTCTCACTACCATATAGCAAAGTGCACAATAGCCACCCGCAGCCGGGGTGCCCGGCCACAACACCCCCGAAGAACATGAGCCCCAAGGACGATATCCAACTTCTGCGCATCAACTACCTGCGCGGCCCCAACATCTGGACCTACCGACCGGCTCTCGAAGTCTGGCTAGACCTGGGGGAACTCGAAGACTACCCCTCCAATCTGTTGCCAGGTTTTACCGACCGCCTGGTCGCCATGCTGCCCGCCCTGGTAGAACACCACTGCGGCGTTGGCGAACGCGGTGGCTTTCTGCAGCGTTTGGTGGAAGGCACCTGGGCCGGCCATATCCTGGAGCACGCAGTGATTGAGCTGCTGAACCTGGCCGGCATGCCCACCGGCTTTGGCCAAACCCGCAGCACCTCCCAGCGCGGCGTCTACCGCATGGTGTTCCGGGCCCGTGACGAGCAGGTTGCCCGCACCGCCCTGGCCCAGGGCCACCGACTGCTGATGTCGGCCATCAACGATATTCCATTTGACGTAGCCGCCGCCGTGGCCGCCGTGCGCGCCGAGGTGGATGACTGCTACCTAGGCCCCAGCACGGCCTGCATCGTGGCCGCCGCCACCGACCGTGGCATTCCGCACATCCGCCTGAATGACGGCAACCTGGTGCAACTCGGCCATGGTGCCCGCCAACGCCGCATCTGGACGGCAGAGACCGAATTCACCAGCGCCATCGCCGAAGGCATCGCGCATGACAAAGACCTGACCAAGACCCTGCTGCAGTCCTGCGGTGTGCCCGTGCCCGAAGGTGTTGCCGTGGACAGCCCGGCCGCCGCCTGGGAAGCCGCGCAAGACATCGGACTGCCCGTGGTGGTGAAGCCATCCGACGGCAACCATGGCCGCGGCGTCACCCTGGACCTGAGCAACCAGGCCGACATCGAAGCCGCCTACCTGGTGGCCGAAAAGCACGGCAGCGAGGTGCTGGTGGAGCGCTTTGTGCGCGGCAACGAGCACCGCCTGCTGGTGGTTGGTGGCCGCGTGGTCGCCGCCGCACGCGGCTCGGTGGCCTGGGTTACCGGCAACGGCCACTCCACCGTGGTGGAGCTGGTTGATACCCATATCAACACCGACCCGCGCCGGGGCACCCACGAAGACGCACCATTGGGCCTGATCGACACCCGTGGCGACGAAGCCGTGCTGCTGGACCTGCAGCGCCAGGGCCTGACGCCCGACTCGGTACCCGCCGCTGGCCGCCAGGTGCTGATCCAGCGCAACGGCAACGTGGCGATCGACTGCACCGACCAGATGCACCCCGAGGTGGACCACATCGTTTCGCTGGCGGCTCGTATCGTGGGCCTGGACATTGCTGGTGTGGACGTGGTGGCCGAGGACATTTCCAAGCCGCTGAGCGCCCAAGGCGGCGCCATCGTCGAAGTGAATGCCGGCCCCGGCCTGCTGATGCACCTGAAACCGGCCGAGGGCGCCCCCCGCCCCGTGGGCCGAGCCATCGTGGACCACCTGTTCTCCGAGCACGAAACCGGCCGCATCCCGGTGGTTGGCGTAGCCGGCACCCAGGCCACACACACCATTTCGCGCCTGGTCGCCTGGCTGCTGCATCTGAGCGGCCTGCGCGTGGGCCTGGCCTGCCGCGACGGCCTGTTCCTGGACACCCGCCGCATCGAATCCACCGACTGCGCCCACTGGGCACCGTCGCACCGCCTGCTGATCAACCGCTCCATGGAAGCCGCGGTGATTGAAAACGGCGCGGCCAGCATCCTGCGCGACGGCCTGGCCTACGACCGATGTGCCGTGGGCATCGTCACCGACATGGGCGGTGCAGACAAGCTGGCTGAATTCGACATCACCGAGGAAGACCAGCTCTACAAAGTGCTGCGTACCCAGGTAGACGTCGTCTTGCCCGAAGGCGTGGCGGTGCTGAATGCGGCCAACGCGCGCGTGGCCCAGATGGCCGAACTCTGTGACGGCAGCTCCATCCTGTATGGACTGGACCCGCAATTGGAAGCCACCGTGGCCCACCGCGCCACCGAAGGCCGTGCCGTGGTGGTCAACAAGGGCTACATCATGCTTGCCACCGGCAGCTCCGAAGCACCATTGGTGAGCCTGGACATCCTGTCTGCCGTCTGGCAGCGCGAGGTGCCGCTGGAACCCATCCTGGCCGCGATTGCCGCCGCCTGGGCCATGGACATCTCGCCCGACCTGATCGTCGCCGGCCTGAAAACATTTGAGCTGGACCTGCCTACCGCGCGCACCGTACTCCCCGCCGTGCCCACAGCAGCGCCCTACCGTACCGAACAAGAAGATAGAAAGACCGACTGATGGAAGTCTCACGCATTCGGGCCCTGCGTGGCCCCAATCTCTGGAGCCGCCACACCGCCGTCGAAGCCGTGGTTTCGTGCGTGGAAAACGAACGTGCCATCGGCCAGTTGCCCGGCTTCGAGGCCACCGTACGCGCACTGTTCCCCGCCATAGGCCCGCTGCGCCCCAACCGCGAACACGCCTCGGTATCCCTGGCCCATGTGCTGGAAGCCGCCACCCTGGCCCTGCAAGCCCAGGCCGGCTGCCCTGTGACCTTCAGCCGCACGGCCTCCACACCGCAAGCGGGCACCTACCAGGTCATCGTGGAATACAGCGAAGAGGCTGTTGGCCGCCAGGCACTCGAACTCGCCCAGGCGTTGATCCAGGCCGCCCTAAGCAACACCACATTCGACGTGGACAGCGCCATCGCCCAGCTGCGCGAAACCGACGAAGATGAACGCCTGGGCCCCAGCACCGGCGCCATCGTGGACGCGGCCGTAGCCCGCGGCATTCCCTACCGCCGCCTGACCAAGGGCAGCATGGTGCAATTTGGCTGGGGCTCGCGCCAGCGCCGCATCCAGGCAGCGGAGTTCGATGCCACCAGCGCTGTCTCCGAGGCGATTGCCCAAGACAAAGACCTGACCAAAAAACTGCTGCACGCCGCCGGCGTACCCGTGCCTCTGGGTCGCCCCGTCAATAGCTTGGATGAAGCCTGGCAAGTCGCCCAGGAAATCGGCCTGCCCGTCGTGGTCAAGCCGCAGGACGGCAACCAGGGCAAGGGCGTCACCGTGAACATCGTGGACCGCCCGCACCTGGAAGTGGCCTATGCCGCCGCCGCCGAGATTGGCGAAGTCATGGTGGAAAAATTCCTGCCCGGCAGCGACTTCCGCCTGCTGGTGGTGGGCAACAAACTGGTAGCTGCCGCCCGCCGTGACCCGCCCCAGGTGCTGGGCGACGGCGTGCACACGGTGCGCGAGCTGGTGGACATCGTCAACTCCGACCCCAAGCGCGGCGAAGGCCATGCCACCTCGCTGACCAAGATCCGCTTTGACGACATCGCCATCGCCCGCCTGGCCTTGCAAGGCCTGCAGCCAGAATCGATTGCCGAAAAAGGCCGGCGCATCATTCTGCGCAACAACGCCAACCTGAGCACCGGCGGCACCGCCACTGACGTGACCGACGACGTGCACCCCGCCGTCGCGGCCCAAGCCGTGGCCGCCGCGCAAATGATTGGCCTGCACATCTGCGGCGTGGACGTGGTCTGCGAAAGCATGCTCAAGCCGCTGGAAGACCAGCACGGCGGTATCGTGGAAGTGAATGCTGCCCCTGGCCTGCGCATGCACATTTCGCCGTCGTTCGGCAAAGGCCGCAACGTCGGCGAAGCCATGGTCAGCAATCTGTATGCACCGGGCGAAGACGGCCGCATCCCGGTGGTCGCCGTCACGGGTACCAACGGCAAGACCACCACCGCCCGCCTGATCGCCCATCTGTTCACCAGCAGCGGCATGCGCGTCGGCATGACCAACACCGATGGCGTGTACGTCAACGGCCGCCAGATTGACAGCGGCGACTGCTCGGGCCCGAAAAGCGCGCGCAATGTGCTGATGCATCCCGACGTGGATGCGGCCGTGTTCGAAACCGCGCGCGGCGGCCTGCTGCGCGAGGGCCTGGGTTTCGACCGCTGCCAGGTCGCCGTGGTGACCAATATCGGCGCCGGCGACCACCTGGGCCTGAACTACATCACCACGGTGGAAGACCTGGCCGTGCTTAAGCGCGTGATCGTGCAAAACGTGCAGGCCACCGGCTATGCCGTGCTGAACGCCGCCGACCCCATCGTCGCGGCCATGGGTGCCTCCTGCCCCGGCAACGTGATCTTCTTCACCGCCGACCGCCACCACCCGGTGATGGCCACACACCGGGCCCAAGGCCGGCGCACGGTGTATGTGGATGGCGACCACATCGTGGCGGCCGTGGGTTCCTGGCGCGAACAAATCGCCTTGCGCGATGTGCCGTTGACCCGTGCCGGCACCATCGGCTTCCAGGTGGACAACGCCATGGCCGCCGTGGCTGCCGCCTGGGGTGTGGGCCTGAACTGGGACACCATCCGCCGTGGCCTGTCCAGCTTTGCCAATGACGCCGACAACGCGCCTGGCCGCTTCAACGTCATGGACTACCGTGGCGCCACCATCATTGCCGACTACGGCCACAACCCGGACGCCATGCGCGCCCTGGTCGCCGCCGTGGACGCCATGCCCGCCAAGCGCCGCTCGGTGGTCATCAGCGGCGCTGGCGACCGGCGCGACGAAGACATCCGCGAGCAAACCATCATCCTGGGCGACGCTTTTGACGACGTGATCCTGTTTGAAGACGCATGCCAGCGTGGCCGCGCCGACGGCGAAGTCGTCGCCCTGCTGCGCGAGGGCCTGGCCAACGCCCAGCGCACCCGCCAGGTGGACGAAATCTATGGCGAATTCATCGCCATCGACAAGGCCCTGGAACGCCTGCAGCCCGGCGACTTGTGCCTGATCCTGGTGGACCAGGTGGAAGAAGCTCTGGCCCACCTGGCCCAGCGCGTCGCCGCCGCCTAAGCCATTCCAGGCAGCGCCCCAGTTTCATAAAAGAAATGGAGCGCTGGCGCAGAATACACCTGCGCCAGTAGCTACCAAAAATATAGCAACCGCTTTCGTTCGGGCAGATCGGGCTGGGTACAGATTCGCAACAGGGTGTAGCCAGCGCGGCTGCCGCCCGGCTGGACTGTAAAATCGCGCCTTTTCGCCCCCTCCCCTCCCATGTCGTCTGTCCCCGCTGGGCACTCCCGTGCCTGCTTTGACCTGAAAAGCGCTACGCTGCCCTTGATGGCGCTGGTGCTCAAGACCGCCAACCTCAACATCCTGGGGCAAGAGCTGGAAGCGCGCTATGGCGACACACCCGACTTCTTTGACCAGGACCCGGTAGTCGTCAACCTGGCGCAGGTCGAGGAAGAAGCCCTGCCCATAGACTTCAAACAACTGTGCGTGCTGCTGCACAGCTACCGCATGCATGC
Organism: Rhodoferax sp. GW821-FHT10B06; assembly: GCF_059415605.1. Lineage (NCBI taxonomy): Bacteria > Pseudomonadati > Pseudomonadota > Betaproteobacteria > Burkholderiales > Comamonadaceae > Rhodoferax > Rhodoferax sp. GW821-FHT10B06. The sequence continues at coordinate 265,960 of NZ_JBWKNO010000006.1, forward strand.
CATTGCCGTGCACGGTGGCAGCCCGGAACAACGCGCCGCAGCCGTGGCCGTAGGCCTGGTGGAAGCACCCGACATTACCCACGCACAGCCGCTGCCGGCCCCCGCCCCTGCGCCCGTGGCACCCGAAGCAATTGCCCCCGCTGTGGCGCCCGGCACGCTGATCATCGACAAGCCTTTGCGATCCGGCCAGCAGGTCTACGCCCGGGGCGGCGACCTGGTGGTGCTGGCCGTGGTGAGCTTTGGCGCCGAAGTGCTGGCCGACGGCAATGTGCATGTGTACGCCCCGCTGCGTGGCCGCGCGATTGCCGGCGCCAAGGGCAATACGGATGCGCGCATCTTCAGCACCTGCCTGGAAGCCCAACTGGTGTCGATTGCCGGCACCTACCGCACCTCTGAGATCCCCTTGCCCGCCGATGTACTGGGCAAGGCCGCCCAGATTCGCCTGGTGGGCGAAAAGCTGGTGATGGAACCCCTCGTTTAAATTTAACCCTCTCAATCCAGAAAGACCCGCAACCCATGACCAAGATCATCGTGGTGACATCCGGCAAAGGTGGCGTTGGCAAAACCACCACCAGCGCCAGCTTCGCATCCGGCCTCGCTTTGCGCGGCCACAAGACGGCGGTGATCGACTTCGACGTCGGCCTGCGCAACCTGGACCTGATCATGGGCTGCGAACGCCGCGTGGTGTATGACCTGATCAACGTGATTCACAACGAAGCGAATCTGAACCAGGCGCTGATCAAGGACAAGCAGTGCGACAACCTGTTCGTGCTGGCCGCCTCGCAAACCCGCGACAAGGACGCCCTCACGCAGGACGGCGTGGAGCGCGTGCTGAAGGACCTGGGCGACATGGGCTTCGAGTACATCGTCTGCGACTCACCTGCCGGCATCGAAACCGGTGCGCTGATGGCCATGCACTTTGCCGATGAGGCCCTGGTGGTGACCAACCCCGAAGTCTCCTCGGTGCGCGATTCCGACCGCATCCTGGGCATGCTGGGGTCCAAGACCAAGCGCGCCATAGAAGGCAAAGCCCCCGTCAAGGAACACCTGGTCATCACCCGCTACAACCCCACCCGCGTGGAAGACGGCCACATGCTGTCGCTGGAAGACATTCAGGACATCCTGCGCATTCCGCTGATGGGCGTGATCCCCGAGTCGGAAACCGTGCTGCAGGCATCGAACCAGGGCCTGCCGGCCATCCATCTGGCAGACAGCGATGTGTCCGAGGCGTATAAGGACGTGGTGGCACGCTTCCTGGGCGAAGAAAAACCCATGCGTTTTGTGGAAGCCGTGAAACCCGGGTTTTTCAAGCGCCTGTTCGGGGGGAAATAAACCATGTCTTTCCTGTCTTTCCTGCTGGGGGAAAAGAAAAAGACCGCCACGGTCGCCAAAGAGCGGCTGCAGATCATTCTGGCGCACGAGCGCAGCGGCCGCGGCGCCAGCCGTCCTGACTACCTGCCCGCACTGCAGCGCGAACTGGTGGCCGTGATCAGCAAATACGTGTCCATCAACGCTGACGACATCAAGGTCCACCTGGAACGCCAGGACAACCTGGAAGTGTTGGAAGTGAAGATCGAACTGCCAGAGGCCCTTCGATGAAAGCGTGGATGGCTGCCGCAGGTATTTCTGTCGCCTGCGCAAGCAGCCTACATGCCGAGCAAATTGGCGCGGTAGACACGGCCTTCCAATGGATAGGCCCGGACCACAAGATCGTGGTCGAAGCCTATGACGACCCGCAGGTGCAAGGCGTGACCTGCTATGTATCGCGCGCCAAGACCGGCGGCATCAAGGGTGCGCTGGGCCTGGCCGAAGACAAGGCCGAGGCCTCCATTGCCTGCCGCCAGGTTGGTCCCATCAGCTTCAGCAAACCACTGCCCCAGCAGGATGAGGTGTTCAACGAACGCCTGTCCATCCTGTTCAAGAAGCTGCGCATCGTGCGGATCGTGGACAAGCAACGCAACGCGCTGATCTACCTGACCTATTCAGACAAGCTGATCGACGGTTCGCCGCAAAATGCCGTCACCGCCGTGCCAGTGGACCGTGGCACGGTGATTCCGCTCAAATAGATGGTGAATAGGCTCTAGGACCGCTCAGGCCCAGTCGTTGCCACCCATATCACCGAGATCAAACACCTCGTCGTTACCCGAGCTGTCCATGCTGGACGGCGTATCCACCGCAAAAGCCCCGGCATCCCTGGCCAGGCTGCTATCGCTCTGGCCCAGGAAATTGCTGTCCAGCGATGGGAAGGCGGGCACCAGCTCAGTCAGGCCAAAGGTCGATGCCGACGCATTGTTGTGGTGGCCCATCAGGTTCTCAATGCCCTGGAACAAAAAGGCACCGGCTGCCACTCCAGCCGCCGTGGTTGCCATGCTGGTTAGAAAGCTGGGCGCCTGGAAGCGTGAAGGCGCAGCCGCCACAGGTGCAACAGGTGCAGGTGCGGGCGAATAGGCAGGTGGGAGCGCCGATGCAGGCGGCGCCACAGGCGACTGCGCATACGCCGACGAAGCAGGATTGCGACCCCATGCCGTGCTGTCCAGAAAGCTACCGCTTGCCGAAGCCGGTGCCTTGCTGCGTTGCAATTCGGCCTGCAGGCTGGCGATCTGCGCCTGGGCCGCTTGCAGTGCCTGATCCTGCAGCAAGCTGCGCTGGACCAGCAAATACGTGGCATCCGGCTGGCAAGCCACCGTGCTTTCAATCAGCGCATGGGCTTCGGGGTCTTTGGGGCCACCCTTGGCCAGAGCCAGCTGCTGCAGGAACTGGGTCAGTTGTTCGCGTTCTTGGAAGTTCATAAAAACCTCGTCCAGGTAGTAGTACTTAATAGATACGCACTGTGATCCACAAATTCAATACCTATACATGCCAGGTGGTGAAGCAAACGTAAAGATCCGGTAATTTTGCATACAAACGGAATTAGGTTTTATGTGCAGCTATATTTTCCATAGCTGCTTGCGCAGATTCCATGTGCGCCAGCCCCCTATTTCCTTCAAAACTGCCGTCCACAGCTCCAGGCTGCCGAGGTGCCTGTGCAGGGCGCTGGGGACACGGCACCCGTAATGCGATACTTAGGGCATTGCCGTAGGGATTTCCAAGCTGCTCCGCGCCATGCCGTTTTGAAGGCCGAGGCTCTGGCGCGACATCCCCGGCGGCCCTGCCCCGCATCGAAAACAACTCCAACACGTCCACCGCCCTGGGATGCGAACCGCCGCAACCGTCGCCACCACCATGCCCCCCGTCAACACGCCCCACATCAAAGGCTGGTGCCCCGGTGCGCTGCGCCCCATGCTGTCGGGCGACGGGCTGGTGGTGCGTGTACGCCCGCAGGCTGGGCGGCTCACACCCACCCAGGCAGGCGGCATTGCCGCACTATCCAACAGCCATGGCAACGGCCTGCTCGACCTGACCAGCCGCGCCAATCTGCAGCTGCGTGGCGTTGCGCCCGCATCGCACCCCGGGCTGATCCAGGGGCTGCGGGATCTGGACCTGCTGGATGCCAGCCCGGAAGCCGAAGCCCGGCGCAACATCGTCGTCACGCCGTTCTGGACGCCGGGCGACGGCACCCTGCAGATCGCCAACACCCTGGCCCTGGCCCTGGCCGCACCGGACGCACCCGACTTGCCAGGCAAGTTCGGCTTTGCGGTAGATACAGGCCCACGGACCGTGCTGCGCAGCACCTCGGCCGACATCCGCATCGAACGCAACACCTTGGGTTACACCGTGCGTGCCGATGGCTATGCGACCGTGGCCGAAGTGTCGGCAAGCGAAGCCGTGCCCGCCGCGATAGAGCTAGCCCGTTGGTTTCTGGCCCAGCGCGGCGCAACACCGGGGCACAGCCGGATGGCGGCGCTGGTGCCGCAGGCCCTCCCAGCGCAATTTCAAACGCCAATGACGACACCGGCTGCGGCCACCCAACCCCAGCCAGGCGGAGTCGCAGCAGGCTGGCTGGCCGGAGCCGAATTCGGCCAGCTCGCCGCAGCCACACTCGCCGCCTTGGCCGATCTGGGCCCGCTGCGCATGACGCCCTGGCACATGCTCTTGGTCGAAGGAGCCACCCATGCGCCAGACCTGGCCGGCCTGATCACCCAGGCCGACGATCCGCGCCTGCGCGTGGTCGCATGCACCGGCGCACCGGGCTGTCTGCAGGCTCTAGCCGCCACACGGCCCCTGGCCCGTGCGCTGGCACCCCAGGTGCCCGCCGGCCACCTGTTGCATGTCTCCGGCTGCAGCAAAGGCTGCGCCCACCCGCGCGCCGCGCTGACACTGGTGGCAACACCGGCAGGTTTTGACCTGATCCGTAACGGCACGGCATCTGCCTCCCCCGATGTACAGGCCCTGCCTACCGAATCCATTGCTTCTTACTTGTTCCCCACATTCCATGCGCCACGCATTTGAAACCGATGGCGTAGCCATTTACCGCCAGTCCTTCGCCATCATCCGGGCAGAAGCCGATCTGGCCCGCTTCAACCCCATCGAAGAGCTGGCCGTCGTCCGCATGGTCCACGCCACCGGCATGGTCGGCCTGGAAGCCCATGTACGCTTTTCCGAAGGCATGGCAGAAGCCGCCCGCAGCGCGTTGGAGGCCGGTGCACCCATCTTGTGCGATGTCCGGATGGTGAGCGAGGGCATTACCCGCAGCCGTCTGCCCGCCAACAACCAGGTCATCTGCACACTAAACGACCCCGCCGTGCGCGAGCTGGCCCAGAGCCTGTCGACCACCCGCAGCGCCGCCGCGCTGGAGCTGTGGCGGCCGCACCTGGCCGGCGCCGTGGTGGCCATAGGGAATGCGCCCACCGCGCTATTCCACCTGCTGAACATGCTGCAAGACCCGAACTGTCCGCGCCCCGCCGCCATCATCGGCTGCCCCGTGGGCTTTGTCGGCGCCGCAGAATCCAAGGCTGCGCTGATGGCCGACTTGCCGGCACCGTCACTGGTGGTGCAGGGCCGGCTGGGCGGCTCGGCCATCACCGTCGCCGCAGTCAACGCATTGGCCAGCCGGAGAGAAATCTGATGGGCCGCATCCTTTGCGCCGGGCTGGGCCCCGGTGATCCCGATTTGATGAGCGTGCGTGCCGACCGCGCGATCCGCGCCGCCGGCCATGTCGCCTACTTCCGCAAGAAAGGCCGCCCCGGCCAAGCACGGCGCATCGTCGAAGGCATGCTGGCACCAGGGGTGACCGAATACGCAATGGAATACCCGGTGACCACCGAGCTGCCCTTCGACAGCCCCGAATACATCGCCTGCCTGGCCGGCTTCTACGATGACTGGGCCGCCCGCCTGGCAGTGCTGGCGCAAACCGAAGACGTGCTGGTGCTGTGCGAGGGTGACCCCTTCTTTTACGGCTCGTTCATGCATCTTTTCACCCGGCTACAGGGCCGCGCCGCCGTGGAAGTGATACCCGGCATTCCGGGCATGGTGGGCTGCTGGTGGGCCACCGGCACACCGATCACCTGGGGTGACGACGTCTTGACCGTGCTCATGGGCACGCTGCCCGAGGCCGAGCTGCTGCGCCATATGCAATCCGCCGACGCGCTGGTCATTATGAAGACCGGCCGCAACCTGCCACGCGTGCGCAACGCGCTGGCTGCCGCCGGTCGGCTGGACCAGGCCTGGCTGGTCGAACGCGGCACCATGCCGGGCGAGCGCGTTGTGCCACTAATCGAAGTGGACGGCACCGACTGCCCCTACTTCGCCATCGTGCTGGTGCACGGCCATGGGCGCCGCCCCGAGGTACTGGAATGAGCGGCTGGCTGTGCATTGCGGGTCTTGGCCCGGGCGACCCGCATCTGGTCACACCCGAAGTCACCGCCGCGATTGATGCCGCCACCGACGTGGTCGGCTACATCCCCTACGTCGCCCGCATTGCGCCGCGCGCCGGCCTGACGCTGCACCCTTCCGACAACCGGGTGGAGCTGGACCGGGCCGCCGCCGCGCTGGCCATGGCCGCCGAAGGGCGCCAGGTGGTGGTGGTTTCTTCCGGCGATCCGGGGGTGTTTGCGATGGCCTCGGCGGTGTTCGAAGCCCTGGAAAACCGGCCTGACTGGCAGCAGCTGGACATCCGCGTGCTGCCCGGCATCACCGCCATGCTGGCCGCCGCAGCCCGCGCCGGTGCGCCGCTGGGCCACGACTTCTGCGCCATCAACCTCAGTGACAACCTGAAACCCGCCAGCCTGATCGAAACCCGCGTGCGCGCCGCCGCCGCGGCAGATTTTGCGATGGCGTTTTACAACCCGCGCTCGGCCAGCCGACCGGATACCTTTGGCCGCATCCTGGCCGTACTGCGCGAGACCTGCGGGCCTGGCAGGCTGATCACCTTTGCACGCGCCGTGTCTACGCCGCAGGAACAGATCCATACTGTCACACTGGCCGAGGCCACGCCCGAGATGGCCGATATGCGCACCGTGGTGCTGGTCGGCAATGCCGCCACGCGCCGCGTGGGGCGCTTCGTCTACACGCCGCGAACCGCAGGATGAGCCGCGATCCAGTCCATCACCTCGGCCACCGTGGCGACGGTGGCACGGGCAGGAATGAAGGGACGGTCTACCAAGATTACCGGTATGCCCAGCGCTCGCGCAGCAACCAGTTTGGCCTCTGCGCCGCTGCCACCGGCGTTCTTGGCCACCACATGGCTGATGCCATGGGCCTGTATCAAAGCACGATCGCCGTCCACCGTGAATGGGCCGCGCGCCAGCACCACCTCGGCCTGGGGCAAGAGCAGGTCCGGCACGGCATCAACCAGACGCAACAGGTAATGGTGCTGCGGACGCACCGCAAACGCGGCCAGGTTTTGCCGGCCAATCGCCAAAAACACCCGGGCCGGCGCCTGGGGCAATGCGGCAACGGCAGCTTCGATATCGGGCACATGCTGCCACTGGTCGCCAGCCTGAGCCACCCAGGCCGGGCGCTCCAGGGCCAGCAACGGAATACCCACAGCGCCACAGGCCGCAATCGCATTGCCGCTCATCTGCGCCGCGAACGGATGGGTGGCATCCACCACATGGCTGATACCCTGTGCCTGCAGCCAGGCTTGCAAACCCGCGACACCGCCAAAGCCGCCAACCCGCATGGGCAGTGGCTGTGCAACGGGCGCTTCGGTGCGGCCGGCGTACGAAAACACTGCGTCCATACCGACCGCGGCCAGGGCGCGGGCCAGCTGGCTGGCTTCTGTGGTTCCCCCCAATACGAGGATGCGTAGCATGCTTGATCCCTGGCTTTCCATCATAGGTTTAGGCGAAGACGGGCTGGCTGGCCTGGGTGATGCCAGCCGCGCAGCACTGGATGCTGCCGAAGTCATTTTTGGCGGACCGCGCCACCTGGCGCTGGCCGATGCCGGGCCGCGCGGCCAGCCATGGCCCGTGCCTTTTGACGTGGCCCCGGTGCTGGCACTGCGCGGCCAACGTGTGGCCGTGCTGGCCTCGGGCGACCCGTTCTGGTTTGGTGCCGGCGGTAGCCTGGCAGCGCAACTGGATGCAGCGGAGTGGACTGCCTACCCCGCGCCCTCCACGTTCTCGCTGGCGGCTGCACGCCTGGGCTGGCGACTGGAAGAAGTGGCTTGCCACGGCCTGCACGCCACCCCATTTGCCAGCATCCGCCCCAGCCTGCAGCGCGGTGCGCGCCTGTTGTGCCTGCTGCGCGACGGCACGGCCGTGCGCGACTTCAGCTCCTGGCTGGACCAGCAAGGTTTTGGCAGCTCGGTACTCTGCGTGCTGGAAGCCCTGGGCGGCCCGCGTGAACGCATACGCCACAGCACGGCCGCCGGTTTTGATCTGCTGGATGTCGCCGCCCCCGTGGCGCTTGCCATCGAGGTAGCAGGCGCGCTGGGCCTGCCACGCAGCGCCGGCCTGCCGGATGCAGACTTTGCCCACGACGGCCAAATCACCAAGTCCCCCATGCGCGCGCTGACGCTGGCCGCCCTGGCACCGCGCCCCGGCGAGCATCTGTGGGACATAGGTGCGGGCTCGGGCTCCATTTCGGTGGAATGGTGTCTGGCGGGTGGCCGCGCCAGCGCCGTCGAGCAACATGCCGCGCGTGTGGCCAACATCCGTACCAATGTGGAACGCTATGGCCTGGCCGGCGCCCTTTACGTGGTCGAAGGCCTGGCGCCCGAGGCGCTGGCCAGTCTGGCGCCACCGCAGGCGATCTTCGTCGGCGGTGGTTTCAATCTGGCACTGTTCACGGTTTTGCAATCCCTGGCTCCCTCTGGCTGTAGGTTGGTGGTGAATGCGGTCACGCTGGAAACCGAATCCGCGTTGACCCAGCTGCACTTGCAGCACGGCGGTGATTTGCTGCGCATCGAACTGGCCACATCCGCCCCGCTGGGCAGCATGCGTGGCTGGCAACCCGCCCGTCCGGTAGTGCAGTGGAGCATAACGCTCTGAATACGGTGGTAAAAATCGCTGGCCTGGGCTTTCGCGCCCAGGCCACAGTGGCATCGCTGCGCAGTGCCTTGCAGGCCGCTGGCGCCCATGGCATCAGTGCGTTGGCCACGGCCGAAGACAAAGCCAAAACCCCCGCCTTGCTGCAGCTGGCTGCGGAACTGGAGCTACCCGTACTGGCAGTGCCACTGGCCGCGCTGCAGCAGCAAGCCGCCAACGCCAGCCCTCATGCCCCCGCCCGCTACGGTGGCCACAGCTTGGCCGAGGCGGCAGCGCTGGCCGCAGCCGGCATAGACGCGCAACTGGTCTCGGCCCGGGGCGTATCTGCCGACCGCATGGCCACCGCAGCCATCGCGGAAAATACCCGGCTATGACTGTCCACTTCATTGGCGCCGGCCCCGGCGCCCCCGACCTCTTGACCCTGCGCGGCCGCGACCTGATCGCCGCCAGCCCCGTCTGCCTGTATGCCGGCTCCCTGGTGCCCGAAGGCGTGCTGGCTCACTGCCCACCCGGCGCCCGCATCGTCAACACCGCCCCGCTGTCGCTGGAGCAGATCCTGGCCGAGATCAGCGCTGCCCATGCCGCCGGGCAAGACGTGGCCCGCCTACATTCGGGCGACTTGTCGGTCTGGTCGGCCATGGGCGAACAGCTGCGCGGCCTGCGTGCGATGGGCATTTCCTACACCGTGACGCCCGGCGTGCCCTCGTTCGCCGCCGCCGCCGCCACGCTGGAGGCCGAGCTGACCCTGCCCGGCCTGAGCCAGTCTGTGGTGCTGACGCGCACCTCCGGCCGCGCATCGGCCATGCCCAGCACCGAGTCGCTGGCCAACTTTGCTGCCACCCAGGCCGTGCTGGCCATCCACCTGTCCATCCACGTACTGCCCCGTGTGGTGGCCGAACTGACGCCCCACTACGGCGCAGACTGCCCGGTGGCCGTGGTCTGGCGCGCCAGCTGGCCGGACGAGCGCGTGGTGCGCGCCACGCTGTCCACCATAGAAGCGGCAGTAGGCGAAGGCATGGAGCGCACGGCCTTGATCCTGGTCGGCCACACCCTGGGTGCGGAAAGCTTTGACCACAGCCGCCTCTACGCCGACGACTACGACCGCCGCTACCGCCCGCTGGGCACCGCGCCACGCTTTCCAGCAGGCACGGAATGAATATCGACCTCTGCCTGGTCGGCATAGGCACCGGCAACCCCGACCACGTCACCCGCCAAGGCGTGAAAGCGTTGAACGCCGCCGACCTCATCCTGGTGCCCCACAAAGGCGAAGGCAAAGCCGACCTGGCCGAGCTGCGCCTACAGCTGTGCCAGGAGCTGGTGACCAACCCCGCCACCCAAGTGGTGCAGTTCGACATGCCGGTACGCGACGTCAATGACCCCGACTACCCCGGCGCCGTGAACCGCTGGCACGACGCCATTGCCCAGGTCTGGCTGGCCACCATCCGCGCCCACCTGCCCGCCGGTGGCCGTGTAGCCCTGCTGGTATGGGGCGACCCCTCGCTGTACGACAGCACCCTGCGCATCGCCGACCGCCTGGCCCTGCAGCTACCGCTGAAGGTCTCCGTAGTGCCCGGCATCACCGCACTGCAGGCACTGACCGCCGCGCACGCCATCGCACTGAACGACATCAACGCCCCCGTCACCATCACCACCGGCCGCCAGCTGCGCGACCACGGCTGGCCCGAAAGCGCCGACACCGTGGCCGTGATGCTGGACGGGGCCTGCGCGTTTCAGCACCTGGCGCCGGAGGGGGTCACGATCTGGTGGGGGGCTTACCTGGGTATGGCGCAGCAGATTTGCATCGCGGGGCCGCTGGCCGAGGTGAGCGAACGGATTAAGGCTGAACGCCAGGCTGCGCGGGTGGCGCATGGGTGGATTATGGATACGTATTTAATGCGGCGTGGGTAGCGAGACTGTCGGATCTCTAGGTCTGCAATGCAGCGGTAGCTGACTTCACCCGTGCGGAACGCGGCGTCCATAAGCGGTCGTGCGACACCTGAGTTCAACGGATGGCTAAGCCGTCCGCTGCGTGTCGCGCACCCGTGATCCTGAGTGGCCATCACAGCAGGAGCGCTGCTGGCCGAGCCGATGTCGGCATGCGTCGCCGATGCCCTTCGCGGCGCGCCGATTTGGGTTTGAACCGAGGATCACGACCCGATGGCGGCGGTAAGCTCGTCTTCAAGCCATAGAATTGGAACAGCGAGGTTCCGCGCATGCGGAGGTTCGCTCGACGGGGAGGTCACGCAGCGATCAGGAGTTCGGACGGAATGGACGAAGCTAGATACGGTCAGATGATCAGGGACGGCGAGCGGAACAAGGGTGTTGCGGAGCTCATCCACAACTGGTGCTCTCATGCGCGAGTGAGCAACCAGGGCGGAGTTGGCTTGATTGCTCAGCAAACTGGATTGCCCATTGGTCACTTCTCCATGGAGTGCGACTTCGCCCCAGCCAGCGGCTTCGCCGGCTGGTACCTGGAATCGTGTGCCCTTGACTTTCATGACCGCAACTGCGCGCATTGCGACAAGCGCCAAGCGGTACGCATGCCGAATCTCTCCATCCTGGTGGGTCAGCGCGACCGCGAGGCAATCCGCCAGCAGGAAGAGGCTGATCGTGCTGAGGCGGAACTACAAGCGGCTATTGATGCACGGAAAAAGCAACGAGAGGCCCTACGCGTCGGTCAGAACGCAGCAGTTCGAGCCCTGCTTGACGACCTGGACATCCTCGACACCACCCATGCCGACGACGCTAAGACACGAGTCGTCGAGACGGTGCGGCTCGCTCCCGAAGTCCTAACGCCATCGCTCACTGACTACTTTTTTGAGTTGACCGCATCCCCGGAGGCCGGATGCCAAGACGTGGCGCTACAGGCTCTGAAGTGTGCAAAAGCTGATCCGGCCCGCCTTGCCGATGCAGCGCTGCGGTGCCTAGCGAAACGCGCCGCAGTTCAAACTGCTGCGTACATCGTAATGGAGACGCCTGAGCTAGCAGATGAACAGACAATGGAGGCGGCAGCTCCAGCGCTGATTCGCCTCGCACGAGCCCCTCGCTCCGAATTTGGCCATGGCGAGCGGGTCTTCCATCCCGATCCCTTGAAGGCCGTTTTTGCCGTCTGGCCAGAGGCCGTTTGTCGCGCAATTCAGCGCCTGCTCGATTCACGGAGCTCCTATGCCATCCGGATGGGAACCGCCGGGCTCAAGGTTCTCTCAGTTCAAGCTCCGGATCTCCTAGACCGGTTTTCACGGTCGCTTGTGACCAAGCTGACGCGTGCGCATCTACTGATCGATGACAGTGATGCCGACCGAGAAAGGCGGATGGTGTGCAGCGACCTGCAACGTGCGGTTGCCGCTGCCCTCCGCCATGCGCCTACTGAGACAGACAAATTGATCGCCACCTATTTCGAAGGTGCGACAGCGGAGGGTGAAGCTCGCCTCGTGAGGGCCTACGGCGAAATCTTCAGGACCAGTCGCACCGAAGAAGAAGCGCTGGATGGCAAGGTCGCTGCCATCGCTCTGATGCGGTTCGTGGCATGGTCTAGCACTTCGAAGAATCTCACTGTATTGACTGAAATCACTCATACGCTGAGGCCATACGGCGAGGAGATCGCTGAGTCTGTTGATGGAGTGTTGGACATTGCGCTAGGCGCAGCTGCCGTCATGGATGCCCGTCGTGAAGCGTTTGACGCCGAGCAATCGCTCAGCAAGCCGGAAAGCTTCCTCGACGTGCTGGACACGCAGAACTTTCAAACGGCGCTTTACTACTCACGAGAGGTGTTCGCAGCGATTGCGGCAGCGGCGGCAAGCAGGAGTCTGGCTGCGGCCGAGTCATACGTTGACTTCTTGTCAAGGATAGACGGCGCCCGTCACACCTTGATCGCTGTTCTGCTGGAGGAGTCGAGCAAGCTCATCGCTACACCAGAAGGTTTGCGTCTCCTCTTGCCTGAGCTCTACACGGCCATGGTGGGCACCTCAACGCTGGTGCGTGCAAGTGCTGCGGAGACGTTGGGACGCGCTGGACGGAAGCGCACCAACGATCTCCCGGAGCTGGTTCTTGAAGCATTCATCCTGCTTTTGGAAGACCAGTACGTGATTGTCCACAAGGCTGCAGCGAAGGCGCTTGAGAGCATCTCTCTCACTGGTGCGTTGGAGCAGAGAGCCGGCAGGGCACTCCTGACGCTCCTGCGCGTCTATGGCAACGAGGGAAAAGTTGAGAGTTTCCTGCTGGATTGGATGCAGCTCTACTTCCGCCGGTACACCGCTGACGATGCATCCCGTGCAAATCTGGCCCGGTGGTGCCTGAAAGTCTTGATGGGTGTCTCGGTCCACATGCACCTCAGGGACCTCACTTCGCTCTCCAAGTATCTGAAGGGCCAGCCGACCTTTGTTGATCTGGTAATCAGGGCTTTGGAAGATCCGGAGGTCAGCGACCATGGTCAGGAGGATGTCATCCGATTGCTGTACTCGATACCTGATGCCGAGGCAAGCAAGCGATCCGCGGATCTCAGCAAGCTATCGGTGCGCCGGGCAGATCGCGGCTGGTACGTGGGCGCCGTCGTTGAAGTCCTCACTCGCGTCGGGGCGTGGGATGAAGCCGTCGAGGCCATAGAATCGTCTTGGGAGGCGATCCCCGATACCGTGCCCATGAGGCGCATGAAGTGGTCCAGGCGGCTCCACGTTGTGGCGGTGCAGTTCGAGGCCGCGGTTGCTGCAGGAGATCTGTCTCGGCAGGATGCGCTGAAGGCGGAGTGGGAAGGCCTCTATCAATTGTTGAAGGAAGACCAAGAGGAATATGCAGAGAGACGCAATCCTTTCCCAGGTGTTTTTCGCCCGAATTCAGGCAGTTGAGGCGCTCCGCAAGCTCGGCGGTGGCGAGGTCGTCAGCGCGGAGCTTCTACGCCAAATCTGCACAGAGTTGGATGACGCCTCTATCAGGTATGGGCGGGCTTCGACCGCAACGATCTACGGCGCGTTCGCGGCGCTCCTGCGCATCGTGCTTTCTCTGGCTGAGTGGCGGCAAGCAGTTCTCGACGCTGCTCCAGACGGTGACCGGTTCCTGCGCAGTGCAGTGGAGCGCCACCGTCTTTGGCTCAAGGAGTTTGGTGAGAAAGACGTCGCCAAGAGCCTCGTGGATGCGTCAGCCTCATTGCAGTCGGTCGCCACCATTGCCGAGTTCGAGTCCATCTGCAAATCGCTGGCTGGCATTCCGTTGCCGATCGGTGTGTTCTCTGTGGAGCGGCCGCGCATTCCGGCCGGTCCGGAACAAGTTGAAGAGCGCCCACGGCCTACGGAGCTCTCAGTGGCCTTCGTGAAGTTTCAGCTTGGTGGCCAACCAGCGGCCAACATCCACCACCTGGTTCCGCGCGAATTGCATGACATGGAGATCGAGGTCAGAGTCTCTCGATGGCCAGAGGGCGCCACGCACCTGGTGCTGACGCCGATCTCGGCGGAGCCCAAGAGCACCTACGAGCTCTCCGAGTTCACGTTCACGAAGCCGTCCACGGAGCCGCCGTACACGCTCATCCAGACGGGTCGTGCGGCTCTCCAGATCGCACAGGGATTGAAATCGAGGCCTTTCGAGTTCAAGTACGCGGCGGCATTCCAACCCGCCAGCTCAGAGCAGCCCGTTGCTGTCGTCGGCCACCGTACGCTTTTGGTGGAGGGCTTCGACATACGGGCCAACTCGATAACAGGCTATCAGCCTGTCGACGAAAAGATCCTGTTGATCCGCGATCTGCTACGACGGGAAGGCTGGGCAAACGCCCAGGAACTGTCGGACATCCTTGAGCTACTGACCAGCCTGGGCAATCTTGCTGGGAGAGCAGTTCAAGACGCCGTGTTCGATGGCGCGTGGGGCGAGAAGGAATTCCAAGCCCAGGTTCGAAAGGACCTTCGCCGATCGCCCCGCATCGGGTCGGATCTGGAGGAGCACGCCGCGGCCGCAGGGGGCTTTACTGACTTGAGCCTTCGCGGAATCACGATCGAGCTCAAGGAGACGGGCACGCGGATCAAACAGATGGAAGACTGCCGCAAATATGTCGAGCAAGCTGCCAGCTACGCGGTGGCCAAAGGCAAGCGCGTAGCTCTGTTGTGCATTCTGGATACCAGCGCCAAAAATTCTGCGCCTTGGTCGGCGGCCGACGGCATCGACGTTTTGATGTCAGCACCGCCAGCCAACGTGGCGGTCATCACGCTCGTCATCCAGGGGAACATCACTCGTCCGAGCAAGTTGTCCCGTTGAGGCCTTAGTCGCCTCGCTGGATGTCAAAAGCGCACGATGTCGTCAGTCAAGTTTCGGGGCTGAATTGGCAGCCCTTCACAGGTTCTTGCTCGAGCCGCAGCTTTCCTTGGGGGCCTTGAAACTGACCACATCGAACAGGGAGCCGAGATGCCGCAAAGGAGTCGTTGGTGAACTTCCGCAATCAGCCTTTTGCTGACTATCCATCTGAAGCCCCATCAGCAACACATCCAAGGTATCTGCAATGGCTGGACTATGCTCCGTGCTCAATGTCCGTTGACGCATATAAGCCCCCGATAGCCTGTGTTGGCATCACTGGTGCAGTGTAAAAAACGCCTCTAGCACAGGATTTACCTGCGCCAACAGCTACTATTTCAATAGCAGCAAGAAAACCTAGCCCGCCAGCTCCAATCGGGTATCAAACGTCCCAGACACATCCAGCGGCTGTTAGATCAGGTCCACCTGCTGGCAGAAGTCCGCCCTGCCCTGCCGTCCGGCAATAGCCTGGGCGTTGATGGACATCTACATACCCAAACCTATGTGCAGCAACCGGTACTGCACGCACCCACTTCGCTCCGAAACCAGGCCTGCAGGTATGGCACATTTATTCCCATGTTCACCCGCTTCTTTCACACAACCCCACTGGCTTGGTGGGGTGTTCTGCTTCCGGCGAGTGCCGGGCTGGCCTGGCTTCTGACCGCAATACATCTACCTGCCGGGGTGCTGCTGGGCTGCATGTTGGTGGGGATTGTGCTGTCGTCCCGGGACATTCAGCTGCGCATCCCTCCCATCCTGTTTGCTATGGCGCAAGGTGTACTCGGCTGTCTGATGGCCCACAGCCTGCAGCCGTCTGCGCTGGCCGATGTGGCGATCCATTGGCCCGTTTTTCTGCTGGTGACGAGCGCGGTCATTGGGGCCAGCGCGGTGTTGGGCTGGATCCTGATGCGCCGCAATATCTTCCCGGGCACCACCGCGGTGTGGGGGCTGGCACCCGGCGCCGCCTCTGCCATGGTGCTGATGGCAGAGTCTTACGGGGCGGATACCCGGCTGGTGGCGTTCATGCAGTATTTGCGGGTGGCGATGGTGACGGCAACAGCCGCACTGGTGGCGCGCATTTTTGCCCCGCATACCGGCCCGTCCGTGGTGGCTGGCATGCACTGGTTCACCGTGGGCAACCAAGCCAATGTGGCGTTGACGATGCTGCTGGCATTTGGGGCCGCTTTGGTCGCGCGCCGGCTGCACATTCCCGCAGGCGCCATGGTGTTGCCTTTGTTGCTGGGTACCGCGTTGCAGGCGACGGATCTGCTGGTGATCGAGCTGCCGGGTGCCTTGCTGGCTGTAGCCTACGCCTTGATCGGCTGGAGCATCGGACTGCGCTTTACACGTGCCATTTTGAAACACGCATTGCGTGCATTGCCGCATGTGATGGGGTCGATTGTGGCCTTGATGGCGTTTGGAATCGTGATTGCGACCGCGCTGTCCTGGCTGTCCGGCATTGATCCGCTCACCGCCTATCTGGCGACCAGCCCGGGCGGCGCGGATTCTGTGGCGGTCATTGCCGCCACCAGTGCGGTGGATGCCAGTTTTGTGATGGCCATGCAGTTGGCCCGGTTTCTGATGGTGCTGGTGCTGGGGCCGCAGGTGTCCAAGTTTGTAGCCACCCGGGCGGCGTGAACGCACTGGCTGCCATACGCCGTTCCGTGCAGCCTTCGGGCTGAAGACATTTTCAAGCTTGCCTGCCTTCCCATGACAACATAGCCTTGGCATTATTTGTGCTGCTAGCGCAGGTTCTACGTGCGCTGATAGCTACATTTTCAATAGCATTTACCCATTTCAATCAGTCAAACCCAAGCCGGCATCCAACACCCTCGGTACGTCCAACGCCTGCTGGATCCAGCCCACCAGCAGGTAAAAATCTGCAGTTCTCTGTTGATCAGCGATGCCCTGGGTGTTGATGGGCACCCACTGCTGCTGGCGGCATTCAAACTGCAGCTTGGTGGCCTTGGGCGGGATGCCGATACTGCGGGCGCCGACCACCAGTCACGCCATTATCAGCGCTACAAGTGGCGCAAGCTGCCGACGTACAGTGCCCATTTTCTAGCAAACCAGTTTCAACAACCAACCAGCTCTCAAAGCTTACCGGGGCCACTACCCAACCCGAGATGGCGTGAGCCCAAGCGGCCATTTCGCTGGTTGCATCACTCCGCGTCGGGCTGGCGCGAAGGATGGGCCGCTGCGAAGGGCGCGAGCTGCTCGCATCTCTCGTAGATTCCGTTCACCAGCGGGCAGTCGGACAGGTCGACCCCGAACCGCTGGGCGCTGAACACCTGGGGCACCAGGCAGCAGTCGGCCATCGTCGGCGTGTCGCCGTGGCAGAAGCGCCCCGCATGCGTGCGCCGCTGCAGCTGCGCCTCGAAGGCCTGCAGGCCGACCGAGATCCAGTGCGCAATCCACTGCGCCTTGTTGTCTTCCGACACGCCCATGGCCCCGGTCAGGTACTTCAGCACACGCAGGTTGTTGAGCGGGTGAATATCGCAGGCGATGCCCAGCGACAGCTGGCGCACGAAGGCGCGGTCGGCGGCAAGCGCCGGCAGCAGGGGTGTCTGCGGATAGACCTCGTCCAGGTATTCGATGATGGCCAGCGACTGGCTGACCTGCACCTCGCCATCGCGCAACACCGGCACCAGGGACTGCGGGTTGATCGCCCTGAATGTATCAACGAACTGTTCACCGCCATGGCGGGTAAGGTGGACGAAGATCTGCTCGGCCTCCAGGCCCTTGAGGTTCAGCGCGATCCGTACGCGGTAGGCCGCCGAGCTGCGGAAGTAGGTGTGAAGAATGCGGTCCATGTTTCAAACTCCCAAATATTGATGCACGATTTCTGGCTGGCCCTGGAGTTCAGCGGACGTGCCGCCCCACACCACTCGCCCCTTCTCAATCACGAAATGCCGGTCGGCCAGGCCCAACAAGGCCTTCACGTTCTTGTCGATCACGATCTGCGACAGGCCGTCCTTCTTCAGCTCCGCCAGTGCGCGCCAGATCTCGTTGCGGATCACCGGCGCCAGGCCTTCGGTGGCTTCGTCCAGCACCAGCAGGCGCGGGTTGGTCATCAGCGCGCGGCCAATGGCCAGCATCTGCTGCTCGCCGCCGGACAGCTGCGAGCCGAGGTTGCCGCGGCGTTCCTTCAGCCGCGGGAAAAAGCTGTAGACCCGCTGCAGATCCCAGCGTCGGCCAGCGCCCTTCTTGTCGTCGCGGGCGGTGGCCACCAGGTTTTCTTCGACGTTGAGGTTAGGGAACACCTGCCGCCCCTCGGGCACCAGGGCCAGCCCATGTCTGGCAATGCGGTGCGAGGGCAGATGCTCGACCCGCGCCCCGGCGACGGACACGCTGCCCCCGCGCACCGGCAGCATGCCAAACAGGCACTTCACCGTGGTCGAACGGCCCATGCCATTGCGCCCGAGCAGCGTCACCACTTCACCCTCCCCCACATCGAAAGAAATATCAAACAAGGCCTGGGCATGGCCATACGAGGCTTGCAGACCTTTGACGGATAAAAACGCGCTCATGCTTCGGCCTCGGCTTCTTCTTCGCCCAGGTAGACCGCGCGGACTTCCGGGTGGTTGCGAATTTCATCCGGCGTCCCGGTGAACAGTATCTTGCCGTAAACCAGCACGCTGATGCGGTCGGCCAGGGCAAAGACGGCATCCATGTCGTGCTCGACCAGCAGGATGGTGTAGCGGCGCTTCAGGCGCTGCAGCAGCGCCACCACGGCGGCGGATTCCTGCGCACTCATGCCGGCCATTGGCTCGTCGAGCAGCAGGAACTGCGGCTGTGCCGACAGGCTCATCGCCAGCTCGAGCTGGCGCCGCTCGCCATAACCCAGGTCGCCCGCGGCGGCATGCAGCCGATGCGCGAGGCCGGTGGCTTCCAGGGACTCTTCTGCGATGCGGCGCGCCTCCTTGCTGGCCAGCATCGGTGCCCAGAATCTGAACGCATGCTGGCGCGAGGCGAGCGCGGCGAAGGTGGCGTTCTCCAACACGCTGAAGTCTTCGAAGATGGAAGTGATCTGGTAGGAGCGCAGCAGGCCCAGCCGGGCGCGCTCGTGGATGGGCAGCGCGGAGACGTCGCGCCCCTTGAACCAGACGCTGCCGCTGTCGGCGGCCAGCTCGCCCGAGAGCTGGTTGATCAGCGTGGTCTTGCCGGCGCCGTTCGGGCCGATGATGGCGTGAAGTTCGCCGTCGCCGATGTCGAGCGACACGGCATCGGTGACCAGCAGCGCGCCGTAGCGCTTGGTCAATGCGTCAGTGCGGAGTACGCTGGCCATCAGACAGCTCCTTTCGCGTTTACTGCGTGATGCACGCCCGCGGAGGCCGGTGCAGCCGAGACCGCCACCGGCTCGCCGCGTGCATCCCAGTCTTGCAGCAGCCCGACGATGCCGCGTTTGCCCAGCAGTGCGACGATGACGATCAGCGGGCCGAAGACCACCATCCAGTGTTCGGTGAAGCCCTTCAGCACTTCTTCCAGGCCCAGGAACACCAGTGCTCCCATCAAGGGGCCGAACACCGTGCCCAGGCCGCCGATGACCACGATAACGATCATCTCACCCGAGACCGTCCAAGCCAAAGAACTGGGCGAGGCGAAGGCGTTGAGGTTGGCCAGCAGCAGGCCGGCGACGCCGCACAGCATGCCCGACATCACATAGGCCAAGAGCTGGTAGCGCAGCACCGGAATGCCGGCCGCGCTGACGCGCCTCGCGTTCTGTTTGGCGCCGCGGATCACCATACCGAACGGCGCCACCCGCAGCCGGGCCAGGCACCAGATCGACAGCACCAGCACCACGAAGGCCGCCACATAGACATTCGTGGCGGACGACAGATCCACCGGGCCGAAACGGCTGGCGAGCGCGATAGCCATGCCGTCGTCACCGCCGTAGTTCTTCAGGCTGACGAACAGGAAATAGCCCATCTGCGCGAAGGCCAGCGTGATCATGATGAAGGCTATGCCGCTGGTGCGCAGGCTGATGGCGCCCGTAACCAGGCCGACGAAGGCGCAGACGCCCAGGCACAGCGCCAGGTGCACCCAGCCGTTGCCGACGCCATGGAAGGAGGCCAGCCCCACCGCATAGGCCCCGAGGCCGAGGAACAGCGAGTGGCCAAAGCTCACCAGGCCGCCGAAGCCCAGCGCGATATTGAGCGCGCAGGCCGCAATCGCATAGATGATGATGCGGGCAAAGAATGCGACATAAAACGGCTGACTGATGGCCTGCGCCACAAAGGGCACACTGGCCAGCGCCAGCAGCACCAGCAAGGGCACCCAGGTGCCGGGACGTGAAAACAAAGTGTGCATGGGGATTACCGGTTGGCGGGAAACAGTCCGTGCGGGCGCCAGGCCAGCACCATAGCCATCAGCAGGTAGACCAGCATCGAAGCCAATGCAGGGCCGGCCGCATCGGCAAACGAGCGTTCAGCCATCTGGCGCAGCATGAGGGGCAGGAAGACGCGGCCCATGGTGTCGACAATGCCGACAATGAGCGCCGCATAAAAGGCACCCGTCACCGAGCCGATGCCGCCGATGACGATGACCACCAGGGTGGTGATCAGCACTGATTCACCCATGCCCGACTGCACCGACAGAATGGGGCCAGCCATGGCCCCGGCCAGGCCGGCCAGCATCGCCCCCACGCCGAACAGCATGGCATTGAGCAGCCGGATGTTGACGCCCAACGCAGCAACCATGGCCGGGTTCACCGCACCAGCGCGGATCAGCATGCCGACGCGGGTCTTGTTGATCAGCAACCAGGAACCCAGCGCCACCAGCAGCCCCACCACGATGATGGCGAAGCGGTAGGCGGGGTAGCTGAAGCCGCCGATGTCGATGGCGCCACCGAGGAACTCGGGCACCTGCAGGAAGACCGGCTGGGAACCCCAGATGATGCGTACCAACTCGTTGAAAAACAGCACCATGCCGAAGGTGGCCAACACATGATCGAGGTGGTCGCGCCGGTAGAGCCGGGCTACGGCAACGAACTCCAGCGCCAGGCCCAGCAGCAGCGAGCCGCCCATGGCCGCGGCGACGGCCAGGCCGAACGAGCCGGTGTACTGGAAGGCGCTGGCCGCGAAATACGCGCCCATCATGTAAAGCGAGCCGTGCGCCAGGTTGACGAAGCTCATGATGCCGAAGACCAGCGTCAGCCCCGCCGCTAGCAGGAACAGCAGCACTCCGAACTGCAGCCCATTGAGCAGCTGCGCAAAAACAAGCGTGGCGCTCATGGGGTCACTTCAGGGCACATTGCGTGTGGTAAGCATCGACCTGCTTCGCCAGCGGCGTGGCCACCAGCTTGCCAGCGACGGCACCACCGGTCTTGACGGTCTCAAATGCGTAGTAGTTCTGCACCGGCAGGTTGTTGTTGTTGAAGGCAAAGGGGCCACGCACGGACTTCACTTCATCGCCAGCGGCCTTGACGGCGGCAGCCAGAGCGGTCGCATCGCCGGGCTTGGCCTTGGCCAGTGCAATGTTCAGGATGTTGGCTGCGTCATAGGCAGTGGCCGCGTAGGCGCTGGGCGTGCGCTTGTACTTGGCCTCGAACGCGGCCACGAATTTCTTGCTCTCCGGCGTGTCCAGAGACGCATCCCACATGGCGCCGCTCACGCTGCCGATGGCGGCATCGCGCAGGCCTGGCAGGGTCGTTCCGTCCACCGTGAACACCGAATACAGGGGCAACTTGCCCATCAGGCCAGCCTGCGCCATTTGTTTGACGAAATTCACCCCCATACCGCCGGGGTAGAACACAAATACCGCGTCGGGCTTGGCCGCCTGCAGCTGCGCCAGTTCGGCCGAGTAGTCGGGCTGGTTCACCTGGGTGTAGACCTCGTCAACGATCTGGCCCTTGAAGTAACGCTTGAAACCGGTCAGCATGTCCTTGCCAGCCTGGTAGTTGGGCGCCATCAGGTACACCTTCTTCACGCCCTTGTCCTGCGCAAACTTGCCCATGGCCTCAGCTGCACCGTCGTTTTGCCAGGCGGTGGAGAACACGTTGGCCTTGCAGCCCGCGCCCGCCATTGGCGACGGGCCCGCGTTGGTGGCGATGGCCACGGTACCGGACTCGACGATGCGCGGCAGGCTGGCCATCAGCACGTTGGAGAAGCTCAAGCCCACAATGGCATCGACCTTGTCCTTGTCGATGAACTTGCGCACGATCTGCCCGCCGATCTCGGGCTTGAGCTGATCGTCTTCCTTGATCACTGTCGTGGCCTGGCCACCGAGCTTGCCGCCGAGCTGCTCCAGCGCCAGCATGAAGCCGTCCACCTGGTCCTGCCCGACAACCGCCACCGGCCCGGATAGGGGTGCCATGAAACCGATGGTCGCTGCCGTGGCGAAAGGGCTTGCCACTGCAAGCGTTGCACCACTCAGGGCTGCGAATGCGGTACGGCGAATAGAGGTCTGTAATGTCTTCATTGTTTTGTCTCCTGGAATAAAAGTGGGGAACGGAACACGGCCGAGGCAAGTCCTCAGTCGCTCAACTTCAGAAAAACCCGGCCACCTTCTATGCGGACCGGGTAGCTGCTCACGTCTTCGACAATGGGCGCGCAGGTGCCGCGTCCATTGCGGATGTCGAACTTGCCCTGGTGCAGCGGGCATTCGATTTCATACCCGTCGAGAAAGCCGTCGCACAGGCGTGCGTGGCCGTGGGTGCAGATGTTGTCGGTGGCGAACACGCTGCCTTCGACCTTGTACAAGGCGATGTCCTTGCCGGCGACCTGCAGACCGATCACGTCGTCTTCGGGCACGCCGTCTTCGTCGATGGCGTCAATCCATTGGGAATCACTCATGGCAATCACTCACGGAATTTAGATGGGATAGATGATGGAGTTGGGGATCATTTCGCTGTCGTACACGCAGTGGCGCGATGCGAACTTCAGCCCCGCGGGGGTGCGCACGATCACATCCAGGTAGCGGCCGACGTTAAAGACGGTGGATTCCTGCGACAGCTTGGTGCGGAACACGGCGTAGTTGGCTTCGGTCTCAAAACGCTCGGCTTCGACTTTGTGGACCAGCGGCGCACCGACGACGTGGCGCTGGTAATACGGATCGTGGAACAGCGTCTCGCGGATGCCGTAGGCGCGATCTTTGAGCATGCCCTTGCTCTCGAAGAACAGCGTAGCCAGCGGAAAGCCGCGCT
The DNA here is from genome assembly GCF_059415605.1 of Rhodoferax sp. GW821-FHT10B06. Classification (NCBI taxonomy): domain Bacteria; kingdom Pseudomonadati; phylum Pseudomonadota; class Betaproteobacteria; order Burkholderiales; family Comamonadaceae; genus Rhodoferax; species Rhodoferax sp. GW821-FHT10B06. The sequence continues at coordinate 288,739 of NZ_JBWKNO010000006.1, forward strand.
CGTGGTTCTCGCGCGGAATCAGCTTGTAGATGCAGTCGTCGGTGAAGAACTCGGGCCACAGGTCCCAGTCGCCGGAATCAACGGCCTGGGCGTAGTCGGCGTAAAGCTGCGAGATCTGCAGGTAGTCGGCGAAGACTATGTTCACAGCGGTGCTCATACGTCCGCCTCCATCACTTCGCGCCAATATGCGTACATGCCGCGGATCAGCGTCTCGGTGACCATGTGGTCGGTATCCTCAACCATGCGCCCGCCCAGCTCGGCCAGGGTGCGGTGAAAGGGCTTTTGCTCGAAGCCCTGTTGCGAGAACTCGATGACCTCGCCATCGTCGGCCGACACGAAGCCAGCCGGGCCGAACAGGTTGGCCTGGCGCAGGCGGCGCTGCGTCATCTCTTCGCTGTCGTCCTCGAAGCCGAAGTGTGTCCAGACGAAATCGAAGGCGCCGTGGCCATCGGGCTGGATGTGCCGCGTCGACACGCTGTTAACCTGCTGCTGCAGGATGACGCTGGGAAACAGCGTCATCATCACTGCGGTTGGCCCATTCCACCAAGGCTCGGGCACGATGTCGAGAAAGCGCGGGTCATTGAGCGCCATGCTCTCCTTGAAGCTGGACACCTGCGTGACCTGGTCGGCCCGGCCGGACTGGCCGCGAGTGGAGATCATGGCCGCGTGGCGGTGCCGGGCGTCCATCTTCAACTCACTCTTGTTGTCGGCGCGCCAGAGGCCGAAGGTGACGAACCAGGTATGCAACAGGCCGGGGTGGTAGGGGTCCTTGATGTTCTCCTGCATCAGCTTCCAGTTGCCCGGGATGCGCTGGCGGTTGTAGCCCAGGATCTTCAGCTTGCGCCCGTCGAAGAGCCGGTCGAAGTAGCCGAGGATGACCGGGCCCACAAAATCCTCGAAAGACTCGATCTCTTGGTCAAAGCTGGCGAAGACGACGCCACCGCGCGTGGCCACCTTGAGTTTGGTCAGGCCGTGGTCGGTGGTCTTGAAATCCGCGGGCATGCCGCCGTTGACCTTGCCGTCCTGCTTGACGCCGCGGCGAAACGGCACACCCTGCAGATCGCCCTTGAGGGTGTAGCTCCACTGGTGGTAGGGGCAGACGAATTCCTTCTTGTTGCCATGGCGTTCGCGGCAGAACTGCATGCCGCGGTGCGCGCAGACGTTTTCGACCACGCTGATGCCACTATCGGCATCGCGCACCATGATGACCGAACGTTCGCCCACTACCGTGCGTTTGTAGTCGCCGGGGTTGGGCACTTCAGCCTCCAGGCCGACGTAGTTCCAATGCGCCTTGTAGAAGAAACGATCAAGCTCCTTCTTGTGTTGATCGGAGTCGGTGTAGGCCATGAAGGGAATGCGGCTCGTGCCTTCTGACTCCCAATGGATCTTGACGGGAAAAGTGGGGGTGGATGGGGTCATGGCCTGTCTCCTTGGATCAAATGCACGGCCGCTGCTCAGGTCCCGACGGTCACCGTGATGCCGGCCAGGCCGGCGATGTCGCCCTGCATCACGTCACCCGCCACCACCGCATTCACCCCTTCGGGCGTGCCGGTCATGATGAGGTCGCCAGGCTCCAGGGTTTCGTATTCGCTGAGATAGGCGATGCACTCGGACACCGACCAGATCAGCTTGGCCACATCGGACGACTGGCGCGCGCCGCCGTTCACGAGGACGCTGATGGCGCCCTCGGCGATGTGCCCCACATCGGCCACTTTTGAGATGGCCCCGATCGGTGCCGACAACGCAAAAGACTTGCCGAACTCCCAGGGCCGGCCCTTGTCGCGCGCCTCCAGCTGCAGGTCGCGGCGCGTCATGTCCAGGCCGGTTGCGTAGCCATAGACGTGGTTCAGTGCATTGGCCTGTGCGATGTTCTTGCCGCCCTTGCCGATGGCTACGACGAGCTCGATCTCATGGTGGAAATTGGCGGTCTTGGGTGGATACGGAATGCGCGCAGGCGAGGCGGCATCGACCGCCGCGTTCGCAGGCTTCATGAAGAAGAAAGGCGGATCGCGGTCAGGGTCCTTGCCCATTTCACGCGCATGCGCGGCGTAGTTGCGGCCTACGCAAAAGATGCGGTTGACCGGAAAGCGTTCGGCTATGCCGGCCACGGTGAGCGAGATGACGGCTGCGGGTGGGATCACGTAGTTCATGGGGGGTGTTCTCGAAGGGAAAAGGGGAAATCAGTTGCGCTGTTCGCGCCACAGGCCCAGGGCCTGCTGCACCGGGCGGTCGGAATAGCTGAACAGCACGGTCTCGGGGCCGGCGCGGAACTGGTGGCTGTGCCAGGAGGGCACAACGATCACGTCGTTCTCGCCCAGGCGGAAGCTCTGGCCCGCCACGCTGGCCTCGGCGCTGCCGCGCAGGCACACGTACACCGTGCCGTCTGTGCAGCGGTAGGGCCGCGTCTCGAAGCCGGCGGGAATCAACTGCGAGAACGCAGCCATCGTCGGCATGGGGGAGCGGCCGGTGGCCGGGTTCACGTAGCGCTGCTTGTGGCCGAAATGGGCATCGGGTGTGCCGCTGGCTATCGCCTGCAGCGAGGCCAGCGTGCGCTCCCAAGGGTAGACAAAAACCTTGGTCGACTCCGCAGGCTGCTGGTAAAAATCAACCGGAACCATGTTGGCGCCATAACGCGCCAAGGCGTCGCCTTCGGGGCGGACCACGGCCTGGTAGGCGCTGTCGCTCTTCTCGGCAAAACCGGCGTCGAGGAAACGCACGATGGGGATGTCGAGGCCATCGAGCCAGACCACCGGCTCATTGCCGAGGTTGCCATGGTCGTGCCAGGTCCAGGCCGGGGTGATGATGAAGTCGCCACGGCGCATGGTGGTGCGCTCGCCGTCGACCGCGGTGTAGGCGCCCTCCCCGTCCAGCACCAGGCGCAGCGCGGACTGGGTGTGGCGGTGGGCCGGCGCGACCTCCCCCGGCATGATGAGCTGCAGCCCGGCATACAGCGACTGCGTGATGCAGGACTGACCGCGCAGTGCCGGGTTCTCCAGGATCAGCACGCGCCGCTCGGCCTCTTCCGCGCTGATCAGGCGGCCTGCCTCCATGACGCTGTCGCGCACAGCGGCATACTTCCACTGGTGCGGCACGGCCGGGGACTTGGGCTGGTGCGGCACCAGCGCGCCAAGCACTTCCCACAGCGGCGTCATGCTGTCGATGCCGATACGGTCGTAGTAGGCCTTGCGTTGCTGCTGGGCTGCGGGGTCGAGATTGTTGGCGTTCATGAAAAATCCTGCAAGGGGTACGACTCAGGTGCCGCTGGCGTAGAAGGCATCGGCGTAGATCTGCGAAGGCAACACGCCCATCTGGCGCACCAGCACTGTCGTGGCCTCCACCATGGGCGGTGCGCCGCAGAGGTAGGCGCGAAAGCCTTCGAGACTGCGCCAGTCCTCGGCGATGGCTTCGGTCACCAGGCCTGTGCGGCAACCCGGCGCTGTGCCCGAAGTCACCGCCACATGCACCTGCAATTGCGGATGCTGGCGCCGCAGCGCGTCCAGCCATTCGCGGCCATAGATGTCGCGTTCGGAGCGCACACCAAAATACAGGTGGATCGGGTTCTGCATGCCTTCGGCGATCACGCCGCGAATGATGGACAGGATGGGCGCCAGACCGGTACCGCCAGCAACACACAACATTGGACCCTCGTGCTTGCGGCGCAGATAGGCCGAGCCTAGCGGGCCGCTGACTCGCACCGCATCGCCCACCTTCAGCGTATGGGCGATGTAGCCGGTGACGCGGCCGTCGGCCACCAGGCGCACATGAAATTCCAGTTCGCCGTCGGCATGCAGGCCGGCCATCGAATAGGGCCGAATATGCTCGGGCGTGAACTGGAGTTGGGCGTACTGCCCCGGAGAAAACTCGATCGGCTTGGCCAGCTTCAGGCGAATGCGCTTGATGTCGTGGGTCTGGTCCTCAATGGCGACCACGGTCGCCTTGACGATCTTGGCGGGGTGCACCACCACCTCGTCGGGCTCGGGAATCTCGACCGTGCAGGATTCCGTGAGGAAGGTTTGGCAGGCCAGCACGTAGTGCTCGTCATCCGCTCCCGGGCGCTGCGTTTCGCGGCCCGACTCGAGCACCTCGCCTTCGACCACCTTGCAGCGGCAGGTGCCGCAGCGTCCGGCCAGGCAGCTGTACGACACCGGCACGTCGTTGGCGCGCAATGCGTCCAACAGGTTCACACCGGCATCGACGCTGATCCGACGCTGCAGGGGGCGCACAAAAATTTCCATGTTCTTTTGTCTGTCCGTTGTCTCGTGGGGAAATCCGGGCGGCCATGCGTCCATGCATCGCTGCTCTGGGGTGATGATCGGCGGCACCATAAAATCAGTCAATGCAATGAGATCAATGATCTATATCATTTAAATCAATATTAAAGTGAGACCCAAATGGAGCTGAAAGACATCGACCTGAACCTGCTGGTCATCTTTAACCAGTTGCTCAAGGAGAAAAGAGTTTCCAAAGTGGCTGAGAACCTGGGCCTGGGCCAGCCCGCCGTCAGCAACGCGCTCGCGCGCCTGCGCAAGCTGTTCGGCGACGAGCTCTTTCTGCGCACTCCGACCGGCATGCAGCCCACGCCCTTTGCCGACCAGTTGGCGGAGTCGATCGGCTATGCGCTGGGCATGATCCACAGCGCCGTGAATGCGCGCAGCTCTTTCGACCCGGCCCACAGCAAGCGCAGCTTTTCCGTGGGCATGACCGACATCGGTGAAATCTATTTCCTGCCGCGGCTAATGCAGCGCATCCAGGAAGTGGCGCCTTCGGTTTCGATCAGCACCGTGCGCAACACTGCCGTCAACTTGAAGGACGCCATGGAGGGTGGCCAAGTCGATCTGGCCATCGGGCTGCTGCCACAGCTCAAGGCCGGGTTCTTTCAACGGCGCCTGTTTGTCCAGCGCTACGTCTGCCTGTTCAGGAAGGGCCATGCCCTGGACAAAAAAACCATCCGTGAGTCAGAATTCTTCGCGGCCGACCATGTGGCCGTGGTCTCGGCCGGCACCGGCCACGGCAAGGTCGATGAGATCCTCGACAGCAACTCACCCCAACGGCGGGTGAAACTCAAAGTCCCGCACTTTGTCGCGATTGGTCACATCCTGCAGACCACCGACCTGATTGCTACCGTACCAGAGCGGCTTGCCGAGCGCATGGTCGAACCCTTCAACCTCAAATACGTCACGCATCCGGTAAAGCTGCCACAGATTGGCATCAACCTCTTCTGGCATGCGAAGTACCACAAGGACCCGAGCAACCAATGGCTACGGGGTTTGATAGTGGATATGCATGCCGACTGATTGCATCTAAGAGCGGCTAACAAAAGCGTGTCATCGTCAAATGCACATCGTGCGTTTGACGCGGGATGGGAAAGAACAGAAAC
>NZ_JBWKNO010000007.1:0-274133 GCF_059415605.1 Rhodoferax sp. GW821-FHT10B06
TGTTTCTGTTCTTTCCCATCCCGCGTCAAACGCACGATGTGCATTTGACGATGACACGCTTTTGTTAGCCGCTCTAACTCATGGATGCTGAAGCGGGTCGCCCAGGCCGGATCGCTGACCAGGCTCTGCATGAACTGCAAATCAAATGCCTTGTTGATGAAGCCAGCGCGCTGGCCGTCGAGTTGATGGCTCAGGCCACCGGTGCCGATGATGACCACCCGGGCGTCGCTGTCCCAGGACGCCACGGCCCGTCCTATGGCTTCGCCCAGCTTGTAACAGCGCGCGGCGGTAGGCAGCGGGAACTGCACCGTGTTCAAACACACCGGCACGGTGGTGACGGGCCAACAGCCCTGGGCATCTGCATCCGGCCACAGCAGTGCCATGGGCAAGCAAAAAGCATGGTCTACCAGCATCTCCTGGCAGTTGGTGATATCGAACTCTTCGCTCACCAAGCTGTTGATTAAATGCCACGAGAGATCCTGGTTGCCCTGGAACGGTGCCATATCAGCCAGGCCCCAGCCCTCATCCGCATTGCGGTACGTGGATGCCGCACCCACTGCGAAAGTTGGCATTTTGTCCAGAAAGAAGTTCAAACCATGGTCGTTGTAGATGACCACGGCCACATCGGGTTTGACTTCATTGAGCCACTGGCGCACGGGTGGAAAACCGTCAAAGAATGGTTTCCAGTAAGGATCGTTTTGCAGATCCTTGGCAATCGCACGGCCGATGGCCGGTACGTGGGAGGCGGTGATAGCGCCAACGATATGTGCCATGGTCAAGCTCCCGCTGCCAGCAAACGGGCCTTGAAGGCCTCTTTGCTCAAACCAGTTTGCTGTGCACCTATGTCCTGCATATCCAGGCCAAAGATGCCCGCAAATTTGGCCAGGTAGTAGACATTGCCCCCGGTCTCTATCAGTGCCAGCACATTGCGCTGGCGAATCGCCTCGGCCTGCTCGGCATTCAAGCCAAAAGCCCGCATATAAGCCTCCTCGTCCTGCTGAAAAGTTGCACGGGCTTCGGCGGTATTGAACGAAAAGCACATCTTGTTTAGTGCGTAGCCCTTGCGGGCCTGGACGCCATCAAACAAGGTGGTGCCGGGTATATCGACGTGGACCATGGTTGTCTCCTGTGAAGTGGGTGATGGGAAGTATTCCCGCCGCCACACATTCAATAAAGTCGATAATTAAGATCAAACCCATGAGCAAATTCGATTACTCACACATGGATGGCCAATTGCTGCAACTGCTGCTGGCGGTACTGGAAGAAGGCTCGGTCACCCGTGCCGCCCAACGCCTAGGTGTGACGCAATCGGCCGTCAGCCATTTGCTCGACAAGCTGCGCGGCATTACGGGCGACCCGCTGTTCGTGAAGTCGGGGCGTGGCATCGTCCCCACCGCACGGGCCGAAGCTCTGGCCCAGCCAGCTCGCCTATTGCTGGAAGATATGCAAAGGCTCGCCACCGCCGAGCAATTTGACCCTGCTGCCCTGCAAGTCCGTTTCACCATCGCGGCCAACGATATGCAGCGCGATCTGCTGCTCCCCCCGCTGCTGCGCAAACTGCGCCAGCAAGCACCCATGGTGAGTTTGCACACCATTCCCTCGGGCGTACCCAGCGCGGAAATGCTGCGCGATGGCAGCTGCCAACTGGTACTGTCCCCCCGACCTCCCGATGCCACGGACATCGTACAAAAACGCTTGTTTGAAACGCCCTACCGGGTGTTTTATGACGCGACCGCGCGTGCCGCACCGAACACGCTGGCTGACTACCTGGCCAGCGAGCATGTGAGCGTGCTGTACCAGCCGCGCCGCACACTAGACATAGACCATTGGCTGCAAACACAGGGCATACAACGCCGTATGGCGGTCACCGTGCCAGGCTTTGCTGGAATAGCCGCCTTTCTGCTGGGCAGCCCCTGGCTAGCCACCATGCCGGGGCTACTGGGCCGGGCTATGCTGCGCGACTTCAACAGTTGCGCGCTACCACTGCCCTGCCCCAATTTGCCCATGTATATGCTGTGGCATTTGCGGCACCAGCATGACCCGGTACAACGCTGGCTACGCCGGTCCCTGGAAGCCATCGCCATAGAAGTATTGCAGCCATAAACTTCGACCTAAAATCACCCGCTAGCGCAATCAGAATCTATGTCACAAGCTATTAAATCCATAGTAAGCAACTCTTCGTTATGGGTGGCTTGCCTGTGTGCCGATTGGTGCGGCAGCTGCCGCGAATACCAGGCCCGGTTTGAGCAGATGAAGGCCAGCTTTCCCGGCGCCGAATTTGTGTGGATTGATATAGAAGACCAGGCCGATCTGGTAGACCCGATTGAGGTAGACAACTTCCCCACCCTGCTGGTTCTGGTCGACCAGCAGGTGCGCTTCTTTGGCAGTGTCACGCCACAGGTCGAAACCTTACACCGCCTAATCCAGGCGCAACTGGAGGCGCCTGCGTCTCCAGCCCCAGCGAAATCCGCAGTGGCCGCGCTAGCGCAGCGTTTGCGCGCGTTGACCTAACCCAGACTCAGTGTTCTACACCCGCTTTGGGTGGTTTTGTTGCAGGCTTGACAGCGGGCTCGTCGTCATCATCGTCTTCCTGGTCTTGCACCAGATAATGCTGCACCAAGGAAAAAAAGCTATCGTAGAACGTTTCAGAAGCGATAGTTTCACTGCTGACCTTAACCATGGCGTCGCTACTTGAGCTTAGTGGCAGCGAAAACGACCCTAGTGCACCCACCCCCAGACTGGCGGAGGCGTTGGTCTTTTTCAATGCGTAACGGTCTTGCAGCGCGCTCACAAAACCCAGACTGATGCGGCCGTTTTTGCTTTCTGAGACACACACCACGCGAATATCCACCTGTACATGAATTTCGTTTTCAGGCTGGAAGCTTTTTTGCCCTTGAATCAGTTCCTTGCTCGCGGCTGAGATGATGTAGCCCTGGCTCAGCAAAGCCCTCCGAGCGGCCTCACAAGTTTCCGCAGGCGAGGCATCAAACATACGAGAAAACTGCCCTTTGGAGTTGAAGTTTTCTTGCTGTGGAATGGACCGCATGGGGAGCGAGCATCCTGCCAAGGCACCCAAACCACCAGCTGCCAGCAGCCATAGAACCCAATGCTTAGAAGTCGGCATCGTTAATCTTCAGGAAGCTCATAGGTAGTGTCCGAGCCTGAAAGTACCGACAAGTTCAGCGGCCGGACTGCGCCCATCCACATCGCATAGTCCCGATGGTCAATAAGATCATTACCGGTGATGGGGTGGATGAACACCACCAAGCCGCGCCGATGCAACGCCAGCCAAGGGATCAACTCGGCAAATACCGAGGGAGCAAATGCGAGTTGGCAGCTCCAGTCAGGGTGCGGCCCTACAGGCTGCTCATGCACCCGCCCCATCGCTAACTTGAACTTGCTGGCAGCCTCAAGGCACAGGGCACGGGCCTGCTCCAGCGTGCTGGCGTCGAAATACACATGGGCGTGAAAGCCCCGAATGTGCGGCGTATCGACTTCAGCCATGGTTAAGGCGCCCGGTGCAGCCGTGGGCTGGCCAATGCCACAGCCTGCTCGTCCAGCGCTGTATCGACGTTGGGATGCCGCGCGGGTGCATTAGGCAGTTGCAGCTGCGTGCGCAGCTGAGCCACATCCTTGGCGCTGTGCGCGGCCTTGATTTGTGCAATTGCCGCCGTCGCATTGCCACTGCGGATCAGCGCCAGCATTTTCGTCACCCATTCGCTAGGACCGGATTTGTGTTTGACCATGGGGCTGATTTTGCTTGAAATTGATCGACCGGAAACAACAACGCCGCGTAGGCGACCCATACAGGCCCGCCTACGCGGCGTTGTTGCCACCTGGATGGATTATTAACCGCCCTTGTGTGGACGCTTGCCAGGGTTTTTCTTGCTGCGTGTTGCAACACCGCGTTCCAGGCTGCGCTTTTGACCGCGGCTGACGGGGTTGGTGTAGCCGGGCAGTGGCGTGGGCTTGGGGGAAGCGCGACGCTCTGCTTCGGTGCGGGGTTCTTTAGCCATCAATTACTCCATTTAAAGTTGGTTAACCCGCAATTAGGCCACAACCGCGAATGCAGTTTGCCATAACAGGGGTCAGGTGTTGGATTTAGCTGGCGGCTTCATCCATCGCTTGGCACGATGGAGAGCAAACCGCCTGGGACTTGCCGAGCACCTTGCGGGTACCCATCAGCGAACGGGTACGGTGCTTGCCGCACAAAAAGCACGACATGGTGGCGCCACCAAACGACGCAGCAGCCGCAAAGGGCGAGCCGGAAGCCTTGGACTTGTAACGCAGTCCGTCGGCCAGCATGGCAGTTTTGGATTCAGCTTTCGCCATGGATAAAACCTTTTATCGGGATGCCCTGAGGCATAGTCATACGGCACGCAGGCCACACAGGAGGCTACATTATCCTCCTGAATGATGTCCTCCTTCGGAATAAGGGTGTGTGTGGGCATATAGCAGGCTCTTGTTCATTCTCAACTTTAGGGACATCTGCCGGGTCGCAGCCTTCCATTTCAGGCTGGATATGTTCATAAGCAGACCACCTGAGCTGGCGTCCTGATCTGCGACGCCAATGCTGCATTTTCGATAGCACCCAGCGAAGTATTTATCTGCACCGACAGCATTTTTCGCGTGCAAACGGCTTGGCATTCTTGCACCGGCCCCCACATGCTCTGTAGCGGGTAAAATCCTGCATCCGCGCGCTTGCGCCGAGATGTAAAAACAGCCCGCCATGTGGGCTGTCTTTTTTTGTGAAGAAAAACCATGCAAGACCACTATGCTGCGCTAGGGCTGTCCAGTGCCGCCACGCTGGCCGAGATCAAAAAAGCCTTTCGGCTGCGCGCCTCGCAGTACCACCCGGACCGCAACGCCTCCCCCGACGCGCCCCAGCTGTTCCGTGCGGTGCAAACCGCCTACGAGGTGCTGTCCGACGAGGAGCGTCGCAAGACGTATGACGACAACCGCCGCCGCGGCCTGCTGGACGACCCGCTGGATACCGCCCGCAGCATCTGGCACAACTACCTGAATGAGGCCCTGAAATGAAACTTTCCCGCTACTTTGCCGACCACGCCCGCGCCTACGACGCGGAAATGGACGACCTGGTGTCCGACTCCGAAGGCAAGAACGTGCTGGAAAAGCGCCTGAAGGAAAAACGCAGCCAGGTGGACTTTCTGGTCCACATGATGGACGACAGTCCTGAAATGCTGGCCACCGCCTTCCACCAGGGCTTCAGCTTCTCCAACACCAAATCCATGGATCTGCTGGTCGCGCAAGAACCTGAAGAGTTTCCCGACTGGGCAAAACTCTCACAAACCATCCAACTGGCCCCCTGGGCCAAGACCCTGGCCGCACGCGTGTTGCAAGAGCCCACCGGGGAGCGCTTTCTGGCCGTCGCCGCCTGCCTGGAATACCTGTACACCCGAGCCGATGACCGCGGCGCCGCCGTGGACGAGCCCGAGGATGATGAAGAAGATTTCGACCCCGAAGAGCAGGACGCCCGCGACCGCGAAGATGCCGGCGCCGCCTGGATGGAGGAGCAAGGCTTCGACCCGAAGCCGCCCAAAGCGTGAGCAAGATAAGTCTGTTGAGTAAAGAGTAAAGGCCCTACCCATGCATTACCCCGCAATCGTCAAAGCCCAAAGCCTGATCCTGGCCGGAGACATCGTTGGCGCCGAATCCGCCCTGGTGGAACTGGCCGACGAAGAAGGCGACCAGGCCCTGGTGCTGGCACTGGACCAACTGCCTCCGAAAGACCTGTTGGCGGTGATACGCGAATACGACCCGTCTAAGGACTCGGTCATCAACCTGCTGGTCACGCCCGAGCAGTTCTCGCGCGCCGTGGTCATCGAAAAGCAGTACAAGGACCTGACCCACGCCCACCTGCGCGGCATGATGAATTCGGTCATCTTCCGGGATGACAACGACCCGGTTGAATTCCTGCGCGCCATTGGCGAACGCGAAGGTGGTTGCGATGCCCTGGCCGACTACCTGGCCGACCATTGGGGCCGGGTGGAGAGCTTTTTGCGCACCGGTACTTTCGAAGCATCGGAAGACACCGGCGCCGTGCTGTCCGAAGGCGAGCTGGTCGTGCAGATGTACAACGAGGCCAAGGTGGACCGCGACGAGATCGCCGACCACGACTGGATGGAATTCACTTGGCTGCTGCGCAACGACTGCCCTGACATCCTGATCGAGGTGATGGTGATACTGCGGGCCCGTGTCAAGGCCTTCGAGGAAGAATCCGAAGACGAAGACGATAGCCTGCACCAGGGTGGCCACACGCCCTTCCGCGAAACCCACGGCGAAGGCGAAGGCTCGCAGCGCAAAGCCGCGGACCCCGACGAAGAATCGGCGATCTAAGCCCATGACCATGCAAGAAACCAGTGCCGGCATCTCGATCTACGACCACCGGCCTTTCTTCGAGAAAGCGCTGCGCTTTGGCCTGCAGAACGGACTGATCGACGACGCCAAGCTTGAGTCCATCCGCAACGATGCGCCCAAGGGCATGGTGCAGATCGCGCGCTACTTTGGCACTGAGTTTCTGCGGCCGGAGCTGGAAAAGTCGCGTGAGCGCATGGTCAACCTGGTCAGCCTGCATCTGGAGCAGGACTGCGCCGGCGACCTGCGCCAAGCGGCCGAGCTGCTGCGGGAGAACTCCTTTCTGTCGCGCTCCAAGGCTGGCTCCGACATGCTCAAGGGCTTGCTGTCCATGCCGGACAACACCCACTTCAGCATGATCGATAGCGTCGGCTTCCGCGACGAAATGATCCCGGTGCTGGCCAAATGGACGCTGAAGACCTTGCCCGAATACCAGCAGGAACTGGCCAAGCGCGAAGCCATCCAGACCCGCCTGGACGCAGCCTTTTGGCTGGCCCAGAAATTGGGCGTGGCACGACGCGAGCTGCAGGCTGCCGATACCGACTCGGAGGCCGTCATCCGCACCAGCCTGCTGTCCCTGGCAGCCGGTCGCAGCTTGATGCCGAATTGGCCGCAGTTCGAAACCGTGGTGAATCTGTTGCGCAAACGTGCCGAAGCCGGCAAACCGGTAGACCTTGCCATGCCCAAGGATGCCCCTACCCACCTGCGTCCGGTACTGCAGGCCACGCTGGAGTCTATGGTGGAGCAGGATCTGCCAAAGGTACTGGACGCCTCGGTAAAGCCGCGCAAACTGTTTATCCAGTCGCTGAACTTCATGGGCCGCTATTTTTGGCTGGACGAAGGCGTGGAAGATGTCAGCGAATTGGACCGGGCCATCTCCGACCAGTGGCTGAAGTTAACCCAGCGGCATACCGACGACAGCTCGTTGATCACCCTCTTCCTGTGCATTGCCGCCGGTGTGGCGCGCAAGACCACGCTGACCGAAACGGCGGCCGCCAGCCTGGTGCGCAAAATCCGCAAAGGCAGCTACCAGCCCCAGCTGGCCACTGACTTCATCCGCGAATATGCGCCGCACGAGAACCACAACGACTACCAGACGCTGTGGCAAAACTTTGTCGCAGAGACCGAACGCGACCTGAACGACGAGCGCGATACCCGCCTGGTGGAAGCCATGGCGGCACTGAAATTGCATTGCAATCTGGTCAAGGCCGCGCCCAAGCTTGCAAAAGCAGGCAAGCCGACCTAAAAACAAACATGCTTTGTTGGCCTCGCGCAAGTGATGCTTGCGCAGAGCGCTATTATTTTTGATAGTTGATTACAACGGTCCGAAAGTTAAAATAGGGGCGTTTTCCGGCGTTCATCCAGAAATTGGTTGGGCGTATTTCGTTGAGACTGAGGGCAAGTTCAATGGAGGCGTATATGAGGGTTATGGGTGCAAGCGGCAATATGTACGCTGCAACGCCGGTCAGCAAGGCGGGTGCTGCTGCGCTGTCTGCCGCCTATACCGATACGGCATCAACCAGCCGCACCAGCTCCAATAACGCATCCTCGACCTACGACTTCACCAGCATCACCCCTTCCCAGCTGGGTCAAACCGTGGGTGAACTGGTCAGCAGGGGTCAGTTGGACCAGGAAGACACCGTCACCCTGGCCGATACCATGCCCACAGCGTCCAGCAAAACCAATTTTCACGGCAAGATCCCGTCAATCTACGACCAACCCAACAACATCATTGCCCGCTTGCAAACCGGTATTGACGACGCGCGCAACCGCAACGACCTGCAAAGCGTGCACAGCCTGTCCAAAACGCTGAACGTGTTCCAGCGCTTACAAGGCGCACCCCGCGGCATCGATCTACAGGCCTGAGGTCTTTTCGGCCTCCAGCGCAAGCAGTACCTGCACCAGCCGCTATAAACTACATAGCATCCTCGGGCATTTCAGCCCATACTCGTTTTTCCACCTATTCCAGCGCAGGCGCCGCATGAGCCGACTTGGCCACACCCGCATAAAAATCTACAACATTGTGGCCCGCCAGTTGCACGGCCAGGTGCCCTGCTGGGTATGCGGCGAACATGTGGCGCCCGGGGCTGCTACCTTGGAACATATCCAGCCGCTGAGCGAGGGTGGCAGCAGCCACCAGGAAAACCTGGCTATCAGCCACGACCACTGCAACCACCAGCGCCATGCGAAAAAGCCCGCAAACCCGTTGGACGGCGCCTGATTTGGCGCAAAATCACCGGACCGATTAAGGAGACAACTATGTCCAACGAGCGCCGCCAATTCATGCGCGTGTCTTTTGATGCCCCGGCATTTCTGACCACGCCAATGGCCCGCCATCAGGTAGAGGTACTGGACCTGTCCTTCAAGGGTGCTTTGGTACGCCTGGCCGCTCCGGCCGAAATCCGGGTAGGCATGTTCAGCCAGCTCAGCATCCCGCTGGCCAAGCTCGAAGCGCATATCGCCATGTCTACTGAGGTGGCACATATCAACGGCAACGATATCGGCCTGATGTGTCGCAGTATCGATCTGGACAGCATGACCCATCTGCGTCGCCTGATAGAGCTGAACCTGACAGACCCCGCGTTGCTGGACCGCGAGTTCAAGGCCTTGATGCTGTCTTAAACCTTTCCCCGAAAAACGCCTAGCGCCACCGACTGGCGCCCCTGGCGCGACACCCGCATGGCCGTGTTCGCGGCCTTGATGATCTGGTCCACGCTGCCATTGCCGCCCTGCAGCAAATGGATACCGATGCTGGCCGTGCAACGCAGACGCAAATCGCCCAGCAGATAGTCGCGGTCCAGCAGATCCAGCACCTTGTCTGCCACGGCATTGACGTGATTTACCGCAAACACCTCCTCGACACCCAGATCTTCCAGAAGCACCACGAACTCATTGCCCCCCAGACGAGCCACTGTATCGTTCTGGCGTATGGCCGCCATCATGCGCACGGCTACCTCGACCAGCAGCTTGTCGCCAATGGCGTGCCCGTGCTTGTCGTTGACCTGCTTGAACTGGTCCAGGTCCACATACAGCACAGCAAAGAAACTTCGCTGCCGGTTGCTGTGCAACTGGGCGCGCCATAGGCGGTCACGCAGCAGGCTGAGATTGGGCAGGCCGGTCAAGGCGTCGTTCATCGACATGGTGCGCACCAAGTCGGTCGCCAGCTTTTGCATCGAAGTGTCACGCACCACCCTGGACAAGCCCACCAGCTGCCCGCGGGCGTCCAGCATGGCGGTCGCCGCAATGACCACCGGAATCAGGCTGCCGTTCTGGTGCAGGCGCACGGTTTCCAGGGTTTGAACCGATTCAGTTGCATGGCTGCGCAGCTGTTCTTCTTCTTCCAGGCGGTCCACGGGCACCAGAATCTGACTGCGCTGTCCCAACATTTGCTTGGCGGTATAACCAAATATCACTACCGCACCCGGGCTCCAGTACTGCACCACACCCTGGGCATCCTCCAAACAGATGGCGTCCGCCGAGCTGCGTGCCACCGCATTAAAGCGCAAACGCAGCCCCCCAACCTCCCTACTGTGCAGCCCGTACAAAGCCCAAGCACCACAGGCGCACAGCAAAAGCAGCGCGCTACCGTAATACAGCAACGACATGGTGGGCCTTTCAATAAAACACCATCTTAGAACTATCGCAAATCCCACGCCAACACCGTTGGCACCAAGATAGACCCGTCCAAGCACGGATTAAATAGGTAGGGCACACCAAATAGGTGCACCGATCTTGCATACCAGTTGGCACAAATGCTGCATGATATGCAGCCATGAGCACCGCATCCGACATCAGCAAACGCATTATCGAAGCCGTGATGGCGCAAAAGCTGGCCCCTGGCTCCCGCTTGGGCGAGCAACCTTTGGCCATGCTGTTCGATTGCAGTCGCACCATCGTGCGTGAGGCGCTGACCCACCTGGCTGCGCGCGGCATTGTGACCGTCAGCGCACGCCGGGGCTGGTATGTGATCGAGCCTTCGCAAGAAGAAGCACGAGAAGCCTTCGAAGCCCGCCGCGTTATCGAAACCGGCTTGATACGCAGCCTGCAAGGTATTGAAAAGCCCGCACTGAAACGGCTCAAACAGCATCTCAAGCAAGAGCAGGCGGCCGTGGAAGGGAGCGACGTTGGCACGCGCAGCTTCTTGCTGGGCGACTTTCACGTCTGCCTGGCCGAATGCTTGGGCAACACACTATTGGCAGACACGCTGCGCGACTACACCGCGCGCACGACCTTGATCGCCATGCTGTACCAGTCCTCACACAACGCTGCCCAGTCCTGTGAGGACCATGTACAGATTGTCAGCGCCCTCGAAAAAGGCGATATCGCCCGCGCCGAGGCCCTGATGGCAGCCCACATCGGCAGCGTTCAACATGCGCTGAAGCTGCCCGTAAACGCCGACCCGTTGGCACAGTTGCGCGACGCCCTGGCGCCGGTAGGCAAGCCGGCCCTCGCCGCTGAGGCACAAGTCTTGCATACAAGATCATTGAAAACTCGCAAAAAACCTGCGAACCCCACCGAAGACCCATCCACCTACCTAGGAGCTTTGCTATGACCACCTCTCGCCGCCATTTCCAATTGGGCCTTGTCACCATCGCCCTGCTGTCCAGCCTGGGTGCCCACGCCCAAACGGCGCTGGACGACGTGATGAAGGCCAAGAAGATCACCATCGCCATTCCCACCGACTTCCCTCCCTACGGCTTTGTCGGTACCGACCTCAAACCCCAGGGCCTGGACGTGGACATGGCCAACTACATTGCCGCCAAGCTGGGCGTGGCCATCGAACTCGCACCCGTTACCAGCGCCAACCGCATCGCTTACCTGCAATCCAAAAAGGCTGACCTGGTGATCTCCACCCTGGGCAAAAACCCAGAGCGTGAAAAAGTGATCGACTTCACGTCCGCCTACTCGCCCTTCTTCCAGGCCGTGTTCGCACCCAAATCCCTGGCCATCAAGAGCTTTGCCGACCTGAACGGCAAGAGCGTCGGCGTAACCCGTGGTGCCATCGAAGACCAGGAGCTGACCAAGCTGGCCCCAGCCGGTACCGACATCAAACGCTTCGAAGACAACAACGTCACCGTCTCATCCTTCGTCTCCGGGCAGGTGCAGGTGATTGCCACGGGCGCCTCGGTAGCCGGCAACCTGATGGCCAAGAACCCGCAGCTGGGCACCGAATACAAGCTGCTATTGAAAGACTCTCCCAACTTCATCGGCGTGGCCAAGGGAGAAGACAAGCTGCGCCTGAAGGTGAATGAAATCATCGCCGACGCCAAGAAATCCGGCGACATCGACAAGATGGCCGTGCGCTGGTTGGGCCGCCCCGCTGGCGATCTGCCGCAGTAAATAGGCCGCCCCGCCTTATGTGGGGCAAGCCCATCGTCCATTCCGCGCGCCTTTGAGGCGCGTGACCCCAGCTAACACCATCCTCGGAGGCAGCCCATGCGCATCCAATTTGACTTTATTGCTGTGCTGGAGCAGTGGCCGCTGCTGCTCAAGGGCGTGGGCTGGACGCTGCTGCTGACGCTGCTGGCCACGCTGATTGGCGCCGTGGTTGGCATCGCCTGCGCCTGGGTGCGCAGCCAGAATGCACCCGCGCCGCTGGCCCTCAAATGGCTGGTGGGAGCCTATGTGGAGCTGATCCGCAACACGCCTTTCATCGTGCAACTATTCTTCATCTTTTTCGGCTTGCCCGCGCTGGGCTTCAAGCTATCGCCCCAGGTGGCTTCGGTGCTGGCCATGGTGATCAACCTAGGCGCCTACGCCACGGAAATCATCCGCGCCGGCATCGACGCCACACCCAAGGGGCAAATCGAAGCTGCTATGAGCCTGGCCTTGTCGCGCCTGCAGATATTTACCCGGGTGGTGCTGCCGCCTGCCCTGAAAAAGGTCTGGCCGGCCATGGTCAGCCAGATCATTATCGTCATGCTGGGCTCGGCGGTGTGCGGACAGATTTCTACCGAAGAACTGAGCTACGCGGCCAACCTGATCCAGAGCCGCAATTTCCGCGCGTTCGAGGCCTTCATCATCGCCACTGCCATCTACCTGGCGCTGTCGGTCTCCATGCGCAAGCTGCTGAATTGGCTGGGCCCACGCTTCGTGTTTGGCCGCTAACCCCCAAGGATCTACACATGGTTGATTTTTCCGTTTGGGATATTTTTCGCAACCTGCTGCTGGCTGCGCGCTGGACGGTTGGCCTGTCGCTGATGGCCTTCATCGGCGGCGGCATCGTCGGCGCACTGCTGCTGGTGGCCCGGCTCAGCCAGGTCAAAGGCGTCGATAAGGCCGTAGGCGCCTATGTGCAGGTGTTCCAGGGTACGCCGCTGCTGATGCAGCTTTTCCTGGCCTACTTTGGCATTGCCTTGTTTGGCGTCAATACCAGCGCCTGGGTGGCAGCCGCCACCGCATTGACGCTGTACACCAGCGCCTTTCTGACCGAAATCTGGCGCGGCTGCGTGGCCTCTATCCCCAAGGGGCAGTGGGAGGCGTCAGCCAGCCTGGCCTTGAGTTTTGGTGAACGCCTGCGCTACGTGGTGCTACCCCAGGCGGTGAAGATCGCCATCGCCCCGACCGTGGGTTTCCTGGTGCAGGTCATCAAGGGCACGGCCCTGGCCTCGGTGATCGGCTTCATCGAGCTGACCAAGGCCGGCACCATGATCACCAACGCCACCTTCAAACCCTTTGTGGTCTACAGCTGCGTGGCTCTGCTGTATTTCATTTTGTGTTTCCCCGTCAGTTTGTACGCCAAGATGCTTGAAAGGAAGCTGCATGCAGCCCGTCGCTAAACCCGTGTCCGCACCCGCGATCGTCGAAATCAAGGGCCTGCGTAAATCCTTTGGCAGCAACGAGGTGCTCAAGGGCATCGACCTGCAAGTCCAGCCCGGCGAGGTGATAGCCATCATCGGTAAAAGCGGCTCAGGCAAAAGCACACTGCTGCGCTGCATCAATGGGCTGGAGGAATTCCAGAGCGGCTCGCTCACCGTAGACAGCAAGCCCCTGCTGCATGACAACGCCCTGGCCATGCGTGCACTGCGCCAGCGCGTGGGCATGATCTTCCAGGGCTTCAATCTGTTCCCCCACCTCACGGTTGGCAAGAACGTGATGCTGGCTCCCCGCCTGGTGAAGCAGCAGGCCGAAGCACCCGG
Organism: Rhodoferax sp. GW821-FHT10B06; assembly: GCF_059415605.1. NCBI lineage: Bacteria > Pseudomonadati > Pseudomonadota > Betaproteobacteria > Burkholderiales > Comamonadaceae > Rhodoferax > Rhodoferax sp. GW821-FHT10B06. The sequence continues at coordinate 13,515 of NZ_JBWKNO010000007.1, forward strand.
CATGGAGCAGGCCCGCAAGCTGCTGGCCCGCGTAGGCCTGGCCGAGAAGTTCGACGCCTGGCCCGACCAGCTCTCTGGCGGCCAGCAGCAGCGCGTGGCAATTGCCCGGGCTCTGGCCATGGAGCCGGCTGTGCTGCTATGCGATGAAATCACCTCCGCTCTCGACCCCGAGCTGGTGGGCGAGGTTCTGCGCGTAGTGGAAAGCCTGGCCGACGAGGGCATGACCCTGCTGATGGTGACCCACGAAATGAGCTTTGCCCGCAAAGTCAGCGACCGCGTGATCTTCATGCACCAGGGCCGTGTACACGAGATGGGGCCACCCAATGAGCTGTTCGGCAACCCGCAAACGCCAGAGCTGAAGCAGTTCCTGTCCTCACTGCACGACTGAAAATTGCTATATATTTAGTAGCTACCTGCGCAGATAGAATCTGCGCCAGGGCCACTTTTTATTCAAATCGATGAGCGCACGCACTGAACTTGCCGGCTTGCAACAAAGCCTGGACGCCTTGCGCAATGCAAGCCTGGACATCCACGCGTTCAGTCAATCCGCACGGCAATGCCCGGACTTGCTGGCCGCCCTGCCCCCGCGCTACGGCGAGGTGTTGTTGGGCCTGCTGGATCGGCTGGAATCCAGCGCCCTGTTCAGTGAAGAAAGCTGCTCGTTCAGCCACACCGACCTGCACGACAGCCTGCAGATGTGGCTGGACAAGGCGGGCCGGCAGCTTTAGACCATCGGCCCGGTTCCTACCGGCTACTCACGCCGGTGTTTGTTGCTGTCTTCCTGTTCTATCTGCTCCACCGCGGCTTCGAGTTTGCGGTAGGTGGCGACCAGCAGCTCCTGGCAGCTTAGGCGGTGGCCCGTGGAGCTGCGGTCGGCCTCCTTATTGATCAGTGCTGCGACGATGGTGGCAGCGGGTTGCAGAAGTTCGGTTCGCATATCGTCTCCTTTCACGTAGCCATGGGCTATTGCAAACCTGTTTGCGCGGGATTGCAACCGGGTACGCACTAGACTGTGTATAACTTTGTAGCGTCTTTACCTGGCCTGAAACCGGTCTTACACAAGCTGTGCTCCACGACATATTCGCCCGCCAATGGATTACCCTGCACGGCCTGATCGCCCTGCTGGGCCTGGGCATTTACGCTGCAGGCTCACACGCGCTGAAACAACGCCGCCATCCGTCCGCGGGTATCGCCTGGGTGGTCTCCCTGGTGCTTCTGCCCTATGTGGCCTTGCCGCTGTATCTGGTATTTGGCAGCCGAAAAGTTGTCAGTCCCAAGCGCCTGAGAAGGCCGCCTACAACCCCATCCAGCCACAATGCCCCGCCCGCCGAGGCCGAGCGGCTGGCCAGGGCACTGAGCCTGGGTGACGCGGCCTCGTTTAGCCAATTGGCCGTGCACGCGCATGGCAGCCAGGCATTGGATGCCCTTCGGATGGGCATCCACGGCGCGCACCAGCGCCTGGACATCTGTACCTTCGTTTTGGGCAAGGATGTGCTGGGCGATGAGATCTGCGAATTGCTGGTGCGGCGCGCCCGTGAAGGCATCCAGGTACGGCTGCTACTAGACGGCATAGGGCGCTATCTGGGTGGCCCCGTCAAGCTGAACAAGCTGCGCGCGGCAGGTGTTCAGGTGGCCTTGTTCGTACCGCCGTTGCGCTCCCCCTTGCGCGGGCGTACCAATCTGCGCAACCACCGCAAGATGGTGCTAGCCGACGGGCGGTGGTTGTGGTGTGGAGGGCGCAATCTGGCGGCCGAGTACTTCGAGGGCGACACCAGGTCGACCCAGACCTTCCGCAGCAAACCGGTCTGGATAGACCTTAGTTTTGATCTGCGCGGCGACCTGGCGCAGCAGGCGCAACAACGCTTCGACAGAGATTGGAACTTCGCCATCACCGGCGTAACCGAAGCCGCACCGCCACCCACAACAAGTCTCGCCCACACTACGGGCTCACGGGCCCGCCTGGTGCCCAGTGGTCCGGACCAGACCGAAGACACGGTCTATACGCTGCTGGTGTCGGCCTGCTTCACAGCCAAAAGCCGCATACTGGCAGTAACGCCCTATTTCGTGCCCGACTCGACCCTGCTCGTGGCCATGGCCCTGGCAGCCCGACGCGGCGTGACCGTGACCCTGCTGATACCCGCCCATTCCAACCACCGTTTGGCCGATATTGCGCGCCACGCCGCGCTTCGCGAGCTCGCTGCATCAGGGGCTCACATATGGCTATCGCCGCATATGGTGCACGCCAAGGCCGTGCTCATCGATGAGGACATGGCACTGGTGGGTTCTTCCAATCTGGACGAGCGCAGCCTGTTCCTCAATTACGAACTGATGGTGGCCTTTTACGATGCGCCCGTGGTGCAGACCTTCGCCCAATGGATCGAACACCAGCTGGCCAATACCAAACCCTACAAACCACGCGCTCCCGGCCTGGCGCGCGAACTACTGGAAGCGGCGGTGCGCTGGGTAGCTTTTCAGCTCTAAAGGACAAATGCCCTGGTGAACAGGTCCACCAGGGCATGCATGCAGGTAATTGCGGCTTACTTGCTTATTTACTTTCGGCCTTGGTATCGGTGAAGCGGCCGTAACTTTGCAGGCGGTCGTAACGGCGGTCCAGCAGTTCCTTGACCTTGAGATCACTGACCTGGCGGTACGCATCGTTCAAGGCGCGCTTGAGGAAGGCGGCCATCTGCTTGTGGTCACGGTGGGCGCCACCCACGGGCTCGTTCACGATCTTGTCCACCAGGCCCAGGGCCTTGAGACGGTGCGCGGTAATACCCAGGGCGTCGGCTGCATCGCCGGCTTTCTCAGAGGTCTTCCACAGGATGGAGGCGCAACCTTCAGGGCTGATGACGGAATAGATGGAGTACTGCAGCATCACCACTTGGTCGCCCACCGAGATCGCCAGCGCACCGCCAGAGCCGCCTTCGCCGATGATGGTGGTGATGATGGGCACTTCCAACTGCGCCATCTCGTAGATATTGCGGCCAATGGCTTCGGACTGGCCACGCTCTTCCGCGTCAATGCCGGGGTAGGCACCGGGGGTATCCACAAAGGTGAACACCGGCAGCTTGAATTTCTCGGCGGTCTTCATCAGACGCAGCGCCTTGCGGTAACCCTCGGGCTTGGTCATGCCGAAGTTGCGCAGGCCGCGCTCCTTGGTGTCGCGGCCCTTTTGGTGACCAATCACCATACAAGCCGTACCGTTGAAGCGCGCCAGGCCGCCCACGATGCTCAGGTCATCGGCGAAGTGGCGGTCGCCGTGCATCTCGACGAAGTCGGTGAAGATTTCGTTGACATAGTCCAGCGTGTAGGGACGCTCGGCGTGACGGGCGATCTTGGTGATCTGCCAGGGCGTGAGGTTGCTGTAAATGTCTTTGGTGAGTTGTTGGCTCTTTTTGCTGAGCTGGTCGATTTCTTCCGAAATATCCACGGCAGACTCGGTCTGCACATAGCGCAGCTCTTCGATCTTGGTTTCGAGGTCGGAAATCGGCTGCTCGAAATCCAGAAATGTTCTTTTTGCCAAGGTCATTCTCCTAAGGTAGTGAGATAACTTTCAGGACTGGAGGTGCATCGCGCCCCAGTCCTGAAAGCTAGTAGGTGTTTATTTCGCCGCGTCCGCAGCAGGCACCGGGGCCAAAGACCGCCAAATATACCAAGTTGCCACGCTGCAGTACGGTGCCCAGGCGGCAGCCACTTCGCGCGCGTCACTACGGCTGACGGGGTCGCCCGAAAAATAGTTCTGGCTGATACCACTGATCAGACCCACATCGTCCAGCGGCAGCACATTCGGCCGCATCATGTGGAAGATCAGGAACATCTCGGCCGTCCAGCGGCCGATGCCGCGTATGGCCACCAGCTCGGCAATGATGGCCTCGTCGTCCATATCCTCCCAGGCCTGGACATGCAGCTTGCCGGCATCGAAATGCAGGGCCAGGTCCACCAGGTATTCCACCTTGCGCGCGCTCAGGCCGGCGGCGCGCATATCGTCCACCTTGAGCTTGAGCACGCTCTGTGGAACCATCTGTTCAGGCAGTTTGACAAACTTGCCCCACACCGTTTGCGCCGCCTTGACCGATATCTGCTGGCCCACGACGCTGCGCGCCAGTGTGGTGAAGGCATCACCCCGGGTCTCTAGGCAGACATCGCCAAACTGGGGAATCAAGCGCTTCATCACCCGGTCTTTTTTCACCAGATGCTTGCGGGCATCTGCCCAGTAGGCCGGAGTGAATACGGTAGGGCTGTCTTTTACTATCTTTTTAGTAGCAGCCATCGCACATTCCACTTGCGCCAACGGGCGAAATCATTCGCAAAAAAAGCACTACGCTGCCTCCCAGGTCGTGCCGCTGGCGGAGTCCTTGAGGGCAATGCCCTGGGCCAGTAGCTCCTGGCGAATACGGTCGGCTTCGGCAAAGTTGCGGGCGGCCTTGGCCTCCGCGCGCTGGACAATCAGCGCCTTGATGGCGACATCGTCCAGACCGGCACCGGCCTGCAAAAAGGCCTTGGCGCTGCCCTGCAACAAGCCCAGGGTCGCACCCAGGGCCTTCAAGAGGCCGGCCTGCGCTGGCGACTGACTGCGATTCACGTCGGATGCCAGGTCAAACAGCACGGCCAGGGCTTCCGGCGTGCCAAAGTCTTCGTTCATGGCGGCCTGGAAACGGGCAGCAAACGGCTGGGTCCAGTCGATCTGTGCGGGCACTTCGGGTTCGACCAGGCTGAGTGCGGTGTACAGGCGTTTCAGAGCGGTGCGAGCATCGTCCAGATGCGCATCGCTGTAATTCAACGGGCTGCGGTAATGGGTACGCACCAGGAAGAAACGCAGGGTTTCAGCGTCGTACTTCTGCAGCACGTCGCGGATGGTGAAGAAGTTGCCCAGGCTCTTGGACATCTTCTCGTTGTCCACCCGGACAAAACCGTTGTGCACCCAGAAGCGAGCCAAGGGCTTGCCCGACGCGCCTTCGCTCTGGGCGATTTCATTCTCGTGGTGCGGAAACTGCAGATCGGCACCACCGCCGTGGATGTCGAAGCTTTCACCCAGGGTCTGGCAGGACATGGCCGAGCATTCAATATGCCAGCCGGGGCGGCCGGGGCCGAAGTCACTGTCCCATTTGGCGTCGGTGGGCTCGGTGGGTTTGGCGGCTTTCCATAGGACGAAGTCCAGGGGATCTTCCTTGCCGTCCAGTACCGCCACGCGTTCACCTGCATGCAGTTCGTCCAACGACTTGCCGGACAACTTGCCGTAGCCCGGAAATTTGCGCACGGCGTAGTTCACATCGCCTTGCGGCGTGCGGTAGGCCAGGCCTTTCTGCTCCAGCATGCCAATCAGATTGAGCATCTGCGGCACGTATTCCGTTGCACGCGGTTCGATGCTGGGCGGCTCTATACCCAGCAGGCCGATGTCCTGGTGCATGGCCAGGGTCATCTCGTCGGTCAGGGCGCGGATGGTGATGCCGCGCTGCACTGCGCGGGCGATGATCTTGTCGTCGATATCGGTGATGTTGCGCACATAAGTCACGCGCAAGCCGCTAGCCTTCAGCCAACGCTGCACAACGTCAAACGCCATCATCATGCGGGCATGGCCGATGTGGCACAGATCGTAAATCGTCATGCCGCATACATACATGCGCACATGGCCTGGCTCGATCGGCGAAAACTCTTCCGTGGCACGCGAAAGCGTGTTGTATATGCGCAAACTCATGGAATCTAGGGTTGGCGCAGGACGCATGGTGGTCCTGCGGGCTTTTCACTGGGTAACACTGGACAAGGGAGGCAGCTTGAAATCCGCGCCTGGGTGGGGGCGGGTCCGTTATTGCGAAACCCCTGGGCTACAATCTTCCGAGTATATAGCCCTCGTTTGGGCCTGTCTTCGCATGCTTTTCAAGAGGCCCTATGCTGCACCCAAAGTTCCGTTTTTCTACTGTGCTACGCGTGCTGGCTGTTGGCGCCCTGGTGGCGACATCGGCAGCTTACGCGGATGACTACAGCGATGTGAACCAGTTGCTACGCACCGGCAAACTGACAGAGGCCCAGGCCAAAGTAGACCTGTACCTGGCTGTCAAGCCACGGGACCCGCAAATGCGCTTCTTGAAGTCTTCGGTGCAAAGCGCAGCAGGCCACCCCGCCGATGCAATCACCACCCTGACGGAGCTCACCCAGGAGTTCCCCGAACTGCCCGAGCCCTATAACAATCTGGCCGTGCTGTACGCCGGACAGAACGATTTCGACAAGGCCCGTACGGCCCTGGAAATGGCGGTCCGCATCAACCCGAACTACGCCACCGCCCATGAAAATCTGGGCGATATCTACGCCAAGCTGGCGAGCCAGTCCTATAGCAAGTCGCTGCAGCTGAATGCCAACAATCCGCAAGCCTCCAAAAAAGTCGCTTTGCTGAAAGATGTGCTGACACCCACTGCCGCCCCCAAAGCAAAGTAACTCTGCGTTCACGGCTGCAGTCTCATGAGGCTGCAGCGCCCTTTTTGCATAGCATTTCTACATGATGGCTTTTTCTACTTCCAAGCGCGCCTGGCTGACTGCCGGTGCCATCTGGGCTTGTGCCCTCGCCGCTCCAGCATTTGCCGCCGACGCACCCCGGGTCAAATTTGCCACCTCCGTCGGCGACTTCGTGGTCGAGGTCTACCCCGACAAAGCACCCAAGACCGTGGCGAACTTCCTGCAATACGTGCAAGACAAACATTACGACGGCACCATCTTCCACCGTGTGATCGACGGCTTTATGGTCCAGGGCGGCGGCTTTACCCCCGACTTACAGCAAAAGCCTACCCGCCCGCCCATTCCGCTGGAGGCCAATAACGGGCTGAAGAACGACCGTGGCACGATTGCCATGGCGCGTACCGGCAACCCCAACTCGGCCACCGCCCAGTTTTTCATCAATGTCAAAGACAATAGCAACCTGAACGCCCCCCAGCCGGACGGCTACGGTTATGCAGTGTTTGGCAAAGTGGTGTCGGGTATGGACGTGATTGACAAGATCCGCACCAGCGCTACCGCCAGCAAGGGACCGTTCCAGGACGTTCCCGTGACCACCATCAGCATCCGTACTGCCACTCCTCTCTAACTTTCCCGCCCGGGTTGCCAGGCGCCCCGGGATCACGAAAGCGCTTTCAACCTCCATAAGGAAAACCTGCCATGAGCAACCCAAAAGTCGAACTCCACATCGCCAACCGCGGCGTCATCACCCTTGAACTTGACCAGGAAAAGGCCCCCAAGTCGGTCGCTAACTTTCTGGCCTATGTGGCCAAGGGCCACTACAACAACACCGTGTTCCACCGCGTGATTCCTGGCTTCATGGTCCAGGGCGGTGGCTTCGAGCCCGGCATGAAGCAAAAGGGTACGGACGCCCCTATCGACAACGAAGCCAATAACGGCTTGAAGAATGACAACTACACCGTTGCCATGGCCCGCACCAGCGATCCGCATTCGGCTACGGCCCAGTTCTTCATCAACGTGGCCAACAACGGCTTCCTGAATCACACCGCAATCTCCAGCTCCGGCTGGGGCTATGCCGTGTTCGGCAAGGTCGTGTCCGGCACGGAAGTTGTGGACGGCATCAAGGCAGTGAAGACAGGTAACCGCGGCGGCCACGGTGATGTGCCCGTGGAAGACGTGGTCATCGAAAAAGCCGTCGCGCTGTAAGGACTGCATGGCGCCGACCTCCATCGCGCCAGCATCGACCGTGCCTCCAGTGGCCGAGCTGCTAGCTCCTGCCCACTGGCGCACGGTCGATTGCATTTCAGACCTGCATTTGCAGGCCGCTGAGCCGGCCACCTTTGCTGCGTGGCAACGCTATATGGCAAGCACCACGGCCGATGCCGTCTTCATTCTGGGTGACTTGTTTGAAGTATGGGTGGGTGACGACGGTGTGGGCGCCGATCCAACAGGGTTCGATGCGACCTGCCTCCAGGTGCTACAGGCAGCCGCCCAACAACGCCCGATTTTCTTCATGCACGGCAACCGGGACTTTCTGTTCGGGCAGCGGGCTGCCGATGCCTGCCAGCTGACCCTGCTGGACGACCCTACGGTCTTGCAGTTCGCCGGGCAACGCTGGCTGCTTAGCCATGGCGATGCCTTGTGCCTGGACGATGTGGACTACCTACAGTTCCGAGCAATGGTGCGTAGCCCCGCCTGGCAGAGCAATTTTCTGACACAGCCTCTGGCGCAGCGCCAGCAAATCGCCCGCAACATCCGCAGCCAGAGCGAAAACCGCAAACATAGCGGCGTGGTCTACGCCGACGTGGATGGCCCGGCAGCCTGCCAATGGCTGGCCGCGGCACGCGCCCGGGTGTTATTACACGGCCATACCCACCGGCCGGCGCAACATGCACTGGGCACGGACCTGGAGCGCTGGGTGCTTAGCGACTGGGACGCCGACACCACGCCCCCGCGTGGCGATGCCTTGCGTATTTCATTTAACGGCCTGGTACGCATCCAGATCGCTTAGGACCTGTTGGCTACAACGATCCATCACGGATCTTGCCGCGCAGTGCCTTGGTACTGGAACGCAGCCCCTTGCCCTCTAGCCGGCGTTGCTGCGAGCCGTAGGTAGGCTTGGTCGCTCGACGTACGCGGGGGGCTACCGCCACAGATTCCACCAGGGACTGCAAACGCTGCAGGCCCTCGGCCCGGTTCTGCTCCTGGCTGCGGTACTGCTGGGCTTTGATCACCACCACCCCCAACTGGGTGATGCGGACATCCCGCAATGCCAGCAGGCGCTCCTTGACATCCTCCGGCAATGAGGACGCCCGCACGTCAAAGCGCAGATGTACCGCACTCGACACCTTGTTGACGTTCTGCCCGCCTGCCCCCTGGGCACGGATGGCCGTGAGTTCGACCTCCGCTGGATCGATGGCCAGGGGACGGAAATGCATCATGGCCCCGTCAGTTGGACGGCACCTGACACCGTCACCTGCACGGTGCTGCGGCCGGCCTCGGTTGGCACTGGCATATCGGCCTCCATCAATTTGGCACTCATGGCCATGGGACGCATACGGGGTGTGGGACCGGTGTCATTGGTGTTCACAGAAACCTCGCGCAAGCTGTAGCCGCTAAAACCAAAACCCTTGGCGATGTCCCGGGCTTTGGATTTGAACTGCTCAATGGCGAGTAATTGCGCATCGCCCTCGACTTGTGCTCGCTGGCTGCGGCTGAGGCTGAAAGCCACATTCGACATAGTCAAAGTATTGATCTTGCCGGCAGTGCTGGCGATGCGGCTGAAGTCTCGTCCTTCCAGCACCAACTCGGTTGTGCCCACCCATCCCTGGATTTTGCCGTCCTTGCCATAGCGCGGCGACAAACTGAAATTGCCCGTGTGCAAGTCCAGTTGGCCGGCTTGGGCATATTTCTTGGCCTCGACCAATGCACTATCCAGGGCCACTTTCAGCTGATTTTGCAAAACAACGGCGTCCGCACCGTCGCGGCTGGTTGCCAACACAACGGTCAGCCAGTCCTGCTGAACTTCCACTGCACCACTGGCAGACAACTGCACCACATTGTGAAGCGGGGCGACACTCGTTGACTCATGAGAAAATACCGGGCGCACGCATATTACAAATAGGCTTGCAGCTATAAATTTAGTAGCAATTAATGGGATTTTTTGCATTGTTTCCTTGGGGTGTGGATATCGAAAATCGGGCCGAAAAGCACATCCCATTTTTGGTGAAAATGCTACAAAACCAGGCCGCTAAGGGCCTGCAAAAGTTGTAACAGTCTGTCAGAAGCCACCGTTATCCAGGATTTTCCGTTGTTACACACTGCAGAATCCCCCCTTGTTACATATTTACAGTACACGGACTATGAACCAGACTGCCAGCCGACCCGACAAGATCTTGGTTGTCGATGACGACTCCCGAATTCGCGATTTGCTGCGCCGCTACTTGGTGCAAGAAGGCTTTGAAGTCATGCTGGCCGAAGACGGCAAAGCATTAAGTCGCATCATGTTGCGCGACACGGCCGATTTGATTGTGCTGGATTTGATGATGCCCGGCGAAGACGGTTTGAGCATTTGCCGCCGCCTGCGTGCCAGCAATGACCGCACGCCCATCATCATGCTGACCGCCAAAGGCGAGGACATTGACCGTATCGTAGGCCTGGAAGTAGGCGCAGACGACTACCTGGGTAAGCCCTTCAACCCGCGTGAGCTGCTGGCCCGCATCCATGCTGTATTGCGCCGTCGCCCGACCAAGGAAGCGCCCGGAGCTCCATCGATAGACAACGAAATCATCAATTTCGGCCCGTTTGCGTTCGACCTGGGCTCCCGCACCTTGAACCGCAACGGTGAAGAACTCCCCCTGACCACCGGTGAATTCGCCATGCTCAAGGCCCTGGTCCGTCACCCGCGCCAGCCGCTGTCACGCGAAAAGCTGGCATTGCTGGCCCGTGGCCGCGAATTCGAGCCTTTCGATCGCAGCTTGGACGTGCAGGTGTCCCGCCTACGCAAGTTGGTGGAAGTGGATGCTGCGGCCCCCCGTTTCATTCAGACCGTATGGGGCGTGGGCTATGTATTCGTACCCGATGGTGCGGGTTAATCCATTTTGAGAAAAACTCCGCGGACCGGCCAGTCTTCCAGCTACCGCGCTGGCGGGTCCAACCAGATCGACGCCAGTGCTCCTGCGCCGCTGGAAACGCGCACCAAAAAGTCACACCTGTCACGCCAGATGGTCGTCGTCAGCCTGTTCTGGCGTACCTTCTTTTTGTTGGCGGCGCTGCTCATGGGCAGCATGCTTGCTTGGCTGATGACACTGCGGGCGCTCGACTTTGCGCCACGTGCTATCCAGGCCGCGCAGCAGATCGCCTCACAAGTCAACCTCAGCCGCGCAGCGCTGCTGCATACCGACCCGATAGCCCGTGTCTCTCTGATCAAGGCGATGGCCGAACAAGAAGGCTTGCGCATCCTGCCGCGTGAGCCCACCGACCAGTTTCAACCCTTTGACCACGACAGCCTGAGCGAGCGCATCGCACAAGAGCTCAAAAACCTACTGGGCCCGGCGACTGTTGTAGCGCGCAGCGTCAACGGAGTTGAAGGCCTATGGATTGGCTTTCAAATCAATGGCGACCCCAACTGGTTGCAGCTTGATCGTGAGCGCTTCAATCCCGCAAGCAACAAAACCTGGGTGATCTGGCTGCTGACCATCGGCGGCCTGTCCCTGGCTGGTGCAGCCCTGATTGCCCGCCTCATTAACCGCCCGTTGAAGCAGTTGTCGTTCGCCACCAGCCGCGTGCGCGAAGGTGACTTTGACGCCAGCCACCTGGATGAACGCGGCGTGACCGGTGAAATCCGCGAGGTGAATATCGGCTTCAACCGCATGGCGCAAAAGCTGGCCAAGATTGAACAGGACCGCGTGGTCATGCTAGCCGGCATATCGCATGACCTGCGCACGCCGCTGGCACGATTGCGCCTGGAAACCGAAATGAGCGTGGGCGACTACGACGCCCGTGAACATATGGTGGCCGACATCGAGCAACTGGATGCCATCATCGATAAATTCCTGGACTACGCACGCCCAGACCATGTGGAACTCAAAATGGTGTCGCTGAATGCGGTGATCGAGTCCAGCCTGTATGCCGTGCGCGAGTACGAGGATATGCGCATCAACCTCAATGTAGACGAGGCGTTGATGGTGCTGGCCGACGAGGTGGAACTGACACGTGTGATCTCCAACCTACTGGAGAACGCACGCCGCTACGGAAAATCCGAAGGCTCCGGCATTGCCGAAGTGGACATTGCCGCCAAATCACGTGATGACTGGGTACTGCTGAAGGTGCGCGACCACGGCCAGGGCGTAAACCCCGAACAATTGGACAACCTGCTGAAACCCTTCTTCCGGGGCGATACTGCCCGTACCGCCGCCACTGGGGCCGGTCTGGGCTTGTCGATTGTGGACAAGGCCATACAGCGTATGGGAGGCGAGTTTGAATTGACCAATAGCTCTTCGGGCGGTCTGGCCGCCCATATCAAATTGCAAAGGGCCAACAAACCCAGGATATCTTCAGTACAGTAGTACGACGGCCCGGGCCTCGATGCTCTGCCCCAGGCCCACTGGCCCCATCTTTTCAGCTGTCTTGGCCTTGATATTGATCTGATCCAATTCCAGCCCGAGCGCTGCAGCAATGCGTTCACGCATGGCTGGAATGTGCGGCATCATCTTCGGAGCCTGGGCAATGATGGTGCTGTCGATATTGCCAATGCGATAACCCTTGGCCTGTACACGGCGCACAGCCTCGGCCAGCAACACCATAGAGTCGGCACCTTTGAATTGCGGGTCGGTATCTGAAAAATGTGTGCCGATGTCGCCCAGCGCAGCGGCGCCCAGTACCGCATCGGTGATGGCATGCAGCAAGGCATCTGCATCCGAATGGCCCAGCAGCCCCATGGTGTGGGGGATTTCAACGCCACCCAATATCAGCTTACGCCCAGCTACCAGAGCGTGGACGTCCCAGCCCTCTCCAATCCGAAACTGCATTAAAAACTCCTGGAAGATAAACGACTGCGCAGCACAGCCTCAGCCAGCGCAAAGTCGTCAGGGTACGTTACCTTGAAATTCTGGGCACTGCCCGGCACCAGTTTGGGCGCCAGGCCCATGGACTCCATGGCACTGGACTCGTCCGTCACCTCGGCCCCAGCGGACTGCAGCGCCTGTGACAACATACCAATGCGGAACATCTGCGGTGTTTGAGCCAACCATTTATCGCTACGCGGCAAAGTGCTCGCCACACGCCCCTGGTCTTCGCTTTTCAGTGTGTCGGCCAATTTGTGCGCCAGCAAGCCTCCCACGGCATCCGATTCACAGGCATCAATCAGTGCATTAATTTGCGCCGGAGTGATGAGGCAGCGCGCAGCGTCGTGTACCAGTACCCAGTCATGGCCTTGAGCGCCTTGCTCAAACAGATCGTGCAAGCCATTGAAAACCGATTCGGCCCGGGTCGCGCCACCGCAATCAGACACCACACAGGTTGAACTTTGGTGCTCAAAAAAGTCGTCCCCCATCGCCACCACCACCAGCACATCGGTAATCCGTGGCACGCTGGCAAAGGCAGCCAGGGTATGCATCACCATAGGCTGGCCAGCAACAAGCTGGTACTGCTTTGGGGTTGGCGCGGCACCGGCTACAAGGGCTCGGCTGCCCACACCAGCACAAGGAATCAGGGCAAAAAAACGGGGTACTGCAGGTAAGGTATCGGTAGACATTGCCTGCATTCTAAAATCAGCCTCATCCACACCCCCCGCCCTCGCGCCGGGGGGTGTTTTTGCATTCCAGAATCAAAGCCTACTGCAGCCCATGGACCTCCCCAAACTTACCCCCGGCAAACGCTTCACCCTGCCCCGGCCCCAAGGCTCGGCCGATGCGGTGCTGCTGGCCCAACTGGCCCTGCGGGAAAAAGCCAAGGGTGCGCTGACGGCGATCTTCACCTCGGACGCCAGCGACGCCCAGCGGCTGATGGAAGAAATCGTCTTCTTTGCGCCGAGTCTGCGCTGCGCGATGTTCCCCGACTGGGAAACCCTGCCTTACGACACGTTTTCGCCGCACCAGGACCTGATCAGCGAGCGCCTGGCCACGCTATGGCGCATCAGCCAGCGCGACAAGGACACCGGCGCCGACGTGGTCATCGTGCCGGCCACCACCGCGCTGTACCGGCTGGCGCCGCCCAGCTTCATGGCCGGCTACACCTTCCAGTTCAAGACCAAGCAGAAGCTGAACGAAGCCAAGTTGAAGGCCCAGTTGACCCTGGCCGGCTACAGCCACGTGACCCAGGTGGTCAGCCCCGGCGAATACGCAGTGCGCGGCGGCCTGATCGACTTGTTCCCCATGGGCAGCCAGGTGCCTTACCGGGTGGACTTGTTTGACGACGAGATCGACAGCATCCGCACCTTCGACCCCGACAGCCAGCGCAGCCTGTACCCGGTGCCCGAAGTGCGCCTGCTGCCGGGCCGCGAGTTCCCCATGGACGACGACGCCCGCGCCAAGTTCCGCAGCCGCTGGCGTGAACTGCTGGACGGCGACCCGACCAAGAGTCGCATCTACAAGGACATGGGCAATGGCGTGGCCACCGCCGGCATCGAGTACTACCTGCCACTGTTCTTTGAAGACACGGCCACGGTGTTCGACTACATCGGTGCCGACGCCACCGTGGTGCTGCACGGCGACCTGGAGCCGTCCATCCTGCGCTTCTGGCAAGACACCAAAGAGCGCTACCGCCTGGTGCAAGGCGATATCGACCGCCCGGCCCTGCCGCCCGAGGCGCTGTTCCTGGGCACCGAGCAGTTCTACGCGCTGACCAACCAGCACGCCCAGCTGGCGCTGCGCACGGTGGAAAGCAGCAGCGATACCGGTTTCGAAGCCCTGCCGGTGCTGTCGGTGGCGCGCGGCGCCGAAGACCCACTGACCCAGCTGAAGATGCACATCCAGCGCACGCCGCACCGCGTGCTGCTGCTGGCCGAAAGCAATGGCCGGCGCGAAAGTCTGCTGGACCTGCTGCGCGCCAGCCAGGTGAACCCGCCGGCCTTCGACTCGCTGGAAGACTTCCAGACCAGCAGCGAAAAAGTCGGCATCGCCACCGCCGCGCTAAATACCGGTTTCAGCTGGTTGGCCGAGGCCATCGACTTCGTCACCGAAACCGAGCTATTCGCCGCCGGCCCGACCACGCGCCGCCGCAAGAAGCAGGAACAGGTCAGCGATGTCGAGGCGTTGATCAAGGACCTGAGCGAGCTGAGCCTGGGCGACCCGGTGGTCCACTCGGCCCACGGTATTGGCCGCTACAAAGGCCTGGTCCACCTGGACCTGGGCCAGGGCAAGAACGCCGACGGCACCCCGGTTTTGCAAGAATTTCTGTTCCTGGAATACGCCGACAAGGCCACGCTGTACGTGCCGGTCAGCCAGCTGCAGCACATCAGCCGCTACACCGGCGTCAGCGCCGACGAGGCGCCGCTGCACCGCCTCGGCTCGGGCCAGTGGGAAAAGGCCAAGCGCAAGGCCGCCGAACAGGTACGCGACTCGGCCGCCGAGCTGCTGAACATCTATGCCCGCCGCGCGGCCCGCGAAGGCCATGCGTTCCGCTACTCGCCAAACGACTACGAGGTGTTTGCCAACGACTTCGGCTTTGAGGAAACACCCGACCAGAAGGCCGCGATCCATGCCGTCATCCAGGACATGATCAGCCCACGCCCCATGGACCGTCTGGTCTGCGGCGATGTCGGCTTCGGCAAGACCGAGGTGGCCTTGCGCGCCGCCTTCATCGCCATCACCGGCGGCAAGCAGGTGGCGCTGCTGGCGCCCACCACCCTGCTGGCCGAGCAGCACTACCAGACCCTGGTGGACCGCTTCGCCAAATGGCCGGTCAAGGTGGCCGAGGTATCGCGCTTCCGCTCGGGCAAGGAAATCACCGCTGCTCTCAAAGGCATAGCAGAAGGTGGCGTGGATATTGTGGTGGGAACCCATAAGCTATTGAGCGAATCGACCAAGTTCGCGAACCTGGGCCTGCTGATCATCGACGAGGAGCACCGCTTTGGTGTGCGCCACAAGGAGCAGATGAAAGCGCTGCGGGCCGAAATCGATGTGCTGACCCTGACCGCCACGCCAATCCCGCGCACCCTGGGCATGGCGCTCGAAGGCCTGCGTGACCTGAGCGTGATCGCCACCGCGCCCCAGCGCCGGCTGGCCATCAAGACCTTTGTGCGCTCCGAGAGCAATGGCGTGATCCGCGAGGCGGTGCTGCGCGAGCTGAAGCGCGGCGGTCAGGTCTACTTTCTGCACAACGAAGTCGAGACCATTGAGAACCGCCGGCAAAAGCTCGAAGAGCTGCTGCCCGAGGCCCGCATCGCCGTGGCCCACGGCCAGATGCCCGAGCGTCAGCTGGAATCCGTGATGCGCGACTTCGTGGCCCAGCGTTTCAACCTGCTGCTGTGCTCAACGATTATTGAGACCGGTATCGACGTGCCCAGCGCCAACACCATCGTCATGGCCCGGGCCGACAAGTTTGGCCTGGCCCAGCTGCACCAGCTGCGCGGCCGCGTGGGTCGCAGCCACCACCAGGCCTATGCCTATCTGATGGTGCCGGACCTGGAAGGCCTGACCAAGCAGGCCAGCCAGCGCCTGGACGCGATCCAGAAGATGGAAGAGTTGGGCTCTGGCTTCTACCTGGCGATGCACGATCTGGAAATCCGCGGCGCCGGCGAGGTGCTGGGCGAAAACCAGAGCGGCAATATGCTGGAAGTCGGCTTCCAGCTGTACAACGAGATGCTGAACGAAGCCGTGCGCTGCCTGAAAGCCGGCATCGAGCCCGATTTGCTAAGCCCGCTCAGCGTCACGACGGAAATCAACCTGCACGCCCCGGCCCTGCTGCCGAACGACTACTGCGGCGATGTGCACCTGCGGCTCAGCTTCTACAAAAAGCTAGCCACGGCCAAGACCACCGACCAGATCGACGCACTGCTGGAAGAAATCGTCGACCGCTTCGGCAAACTGCCTGCCCAGGCGCAGACCCTGATCGACGGCCACCGCCTGCGGGTGCTGGCGCGGCCCTATGGCGTAGTCAAGGTCGATGCGGCGCCCGGCGTGATCAACATCACCTTCAAGACCAATCCGCCGATCGAACCCATGCGCATCATCGAGCTGATCCAGAAGAACAAGCACATCAAGCTGGCTGGCAACGAAAAGCTGCGCATTGAACGCGAACTGCCCGAGCCCAAAGACCGCGCGCAGATGGTGCGAGATGTGTTGCGTAGCCTGGGGCAGCCCATCCAGGTGGAAGCGGTCGCTTCTTAGGTCATGCGTCACATATAAAAGCGACCAGAAGCCGAGATAATCAAAAGTCCATTGCGCCCCAAGCCAGGGGCTTAACTCTCCAATGTCAGGAGCCCTTAAAAGCATGTCGGCCGTCAGCTCGCTTCTTCAACCTATCAGCGATGCACACCCTTGCGGTGAGGATCTTTCTTTCTCCCCAGAACTGGATGCCATTGCACAAGCACGCCGCTTTGACGACCCCACTCTGGACCAGGGTGAGTGGGTTACCACGCTCAAAGAAGCGGATTGGAATGCAGTAGTGCAACTTTGTACTTCGCTGCTCTCCACCAGAAGCAAAGATCTACGGTTGGCTGTATGGTTTACCGAAGCAAGCGCTAAAACCCAACGCTTTCGTGGCTTGGGCGATGGTTTCAGCCTGATTAGCGGCCTATGTGATAGCTATTGGGCCGACATACACCCCCTGGCCGAAGATGACGACCAGGACATACGGGTTGGCAACCTGAGTTGGATTCTGGCGCGTGCGGTACCGCTGCTACGCGAGATGCCGCTGACCGAAGGCAAGGACTCGGCGTTTTCCCTGGCTGATTTTGAATCAGCACGCACACGCGCCGTGCAGGCCGAAAAAATCATCGCTGCAGGTGGACGTCCGGAAGAAGGCTTAAAGCTGGCCACCTTAGAAGCAGCTCGGCACAAAAGCTCGCGCAAATTTTACGAGGAGCTGCTTGCCGATTCGCAGTACTGCCTGGACGCGTTGCAGCAAATGGAAAAGTCGGTCGATGCACGCCTTGGCATGGATGGCCCGACGTTCTCTGCTGCAAAGAATAGCCTGGACCAGGTAATGCGCACCATCGCCCGCTTTGCGGCCGATATCGGCATCCAAGCCGCTCCTACTGAAGAAGCTGAAACCGCAGTAACCGAGCCGCTACCTACCACTACAACTCTCGCCACTATGCGCAATGGCCCCATACAGAACCGGACCCAAGCTTTAGCACAACTACGCGCAGTGGCAGAATTCTTTAGACAAACGGAGCCCCATAGCCCTGTTGCCTATCTGGCAGAAAAGGCTGCACACTGGGGTGACTTGCCCTTGCATGCCTGGCTGAAAACAGTCATCAAAGACAGCGCATCCATGGCGCATATCGAAGAACTGCTGGGTTTGCAGATGCCGCCCGCCGATGGGCACTAAGAACCTCACCGGCTGAAGCGTTACTGTTTACTGCGCAATTCGGAATTCGATGCGCCGATTGCGGGCACGACCGTCGGTCGTATCGTTGCTGGCTACGGGTCGGTCGGGGCCTTGCCCAGAGGTGGATAGCAGCGCGACATTGATGCCCTTAGATCCCAGATAAATTTTTACCGCGTCTGCACGCGCCTGGCTTAATGCCAGATTGCTGGCCCGCAGGCCCTTGTCATCGGTATGGCCGATGATTTCTACCTTGCGGTCTTTGAGTTTTTGCAAGGCAAGAGCCATCTCGTCCAGAATGGTCTTACCAGCAGGCGTCAGTGTCGTCTGGCCGCTTTCGAACTCCACAATCCGGTTGGCCAAAGTACTATCCAAAATGCCCTGTTCCGACGCCGATACGCGCAGTCCATTGTTGACGGTATAGGTCGGATTGAGGCTGGTGGCAATCGCACTGGC
Organism: Rhodoferax sp. GW821-FHT10B06; assembly: GCF_059415605.1. NCBI lineage: Bacteria > Pseudomonadati > Pseudomonadota > Betaproteobacteria > Burkholderiales > Comamonadaceae > Rhodoferax > Rhodoferax sp. GW821-FHT10B06. The sequence goes on from NZ_JBWKNO010000007.1 coordinate 31,905, forward strand.
TACCTGTTGACGCTGTGCTTCGTTCGCCACTTCCCCATGCACGCTGACGGCCGTACCATCAATCTTGAGCTGACCACGGCTGACCAGCTTGAGATTGGGGCCGATAATTTTCTGCACATAAGTACTCCAATTGGCAGGGGACACGACAGAACCTATAGCAATTTGGTCCACCACCTTATCTGCACCATATAACTCGCGCAGTCGTGCCAACACACTGGATTTGGTAGCTTCGTCCGGCACTGTGCCAGCAGCCAAAACCTGACCAGGATTTGGCGTCACGACAGGAGGAGCCACTGTTTGCGCGCCGATCCAGCTCGGAATCAAAAAAAGAAAAAACCACAGGCGACGCATGGCATCAAGCTCCCAAAAACGCTTCACGAAACGAATCGTGTGCGGACTTCAAAGACAGATTCGGCAAAGATAAATAGCTGGACAGCTTCTTCAAACCATAGTCAGCAGCCAACTGCTCTTCAATCCAGTCAGCAGAATCAAAAGCAATATGCTGTTCACTACCAACCTGGGGGTCCAACACCGCATGCAAGGTGCGAGCGGATGCACCGCCAAAACCTAGAACCATGCTTGGGTTCCCATGGATTTGGGTCAAAAACAAAACCAGCTCGAAATCAGCACGCTGTAAAAACGGGACAATCAAATGCATCCAGAAAGTTGCCACCAATGGCCGATATATGGGATCGCTTGGCAACGGCAAAACCAGGCTTTTATCCAAGCGGCTGGAGCTACTGGCCATGACAGGCTGCAATAACAAACCCAGGGCCAGAATCAGCTGACGGGCATTGCCAGCGAAGCCAGAACGTGCGAGCAAACTGTCCAAAGCACCAATAGTTTGCATCTCCAGAAAGTCAGCGAAGGCTGCGTCATACCCTGCGGTATTCAGCTCAAGATCCACGGTCGCAGTCGCCAGGCTCTGCAGAGATGCAGCAGGATCCTGAGACGACGTAGCACTCGCAGTTAAAGACTCCAGACGCGTCCACAATCTGGACAAGATCAATGGGCTACGTTTGACAAAGGCAGACGGGTCTTCGATATCCATCGTGCCCATTGTCAGAAATGGAAAGCGCCGTTGCGCTTGATCGGTGCTGGCGCGTAAATGCCCTGCAACAGCCCGCTTGCTGCGCGGGCCCATGAAAACAAAGTGCAATGGCGGCACTGCGTCGTAGATGATCTTCCAGCGTGGATCTACAGACAACAGCTCCATTGATTGGGCCAGCCAATCGTCCAACAAGCCGATGAGCGCACTATTGTCTGCAGCTTTGACAAAGTCTCCACGTGAAGGCAGTTTTCCAAAGTAACCCATTTTGGTAGGAGTGGCAGCGCTGCTCATTGCGAGGCTCCTACAGTGCTAGAAGCAACAGACACCGGTGGGTTCACAGCCTGAACCGGGTCGGCAGGAGCCGCCGTACCGCCCGCAATAGCTTCGGGCAACTTCATTCCACGCAAGGTAGGCGTACTTCCGCCTTTGTCTGAGGTTGCGCCGGAGACCTGCGAGCTACTGATAATTTTCAGGTCCATCGCCACGGCCACTGCGCCATTGCTCCAGCCCAATTCAAATACGCCACCATCTTTGCGCTTGCGGGTCGCAGAATTAATCAGCCGCTCCAAGCCAAAACGGCCAGGCTGGTTGGCCACCTCCACGGTACGTCCATCAAACGTCACCGCCGTGATCTTGGCACCAGGCACACCTTGCGCATTCGGCCACACGAAATTGGTCCATTGGGCCTGGGTATTACGGTACCGCAGCATCTGGCCGTCGATCTCCACTGTGTATTCCGTCGTACCAGGCGCTGGCAAAGGTTGTATCTGGAACACGGTTTGCGGATCTGAGGCTCCACCAGCCTGCGCCGCAGCGCCTGCCGCAGCCTGCGGAGCAACCCAGCCTGCGAAATTGGCCGAGACAGACGGCAACAAGTTGATCCCCATATTGGCCCAGGTCTTGGGCGCCAAGGTATCGCCACGCCTCACCACCAATGGCCCCATGGAAGTAGTTACAAATTTGGCTATGGCGCCATCGGCACCAAAGATCGCTCCAATCTCGGCGCTATTTGCTTCGATTTTGGAGTCCACCGTGAATGGGTACTTTCCTGCCAAAGTCTTTTGGAAGGGTTCGTATACCTGCGCCAGCCAAACCTTATTCATTTCAGCCTCTGTAGGCTTAACGATAACCGCGAAAGCCTGGATCAGCGGCCGCACCAGCAAGGGACGAATAGCTTGCTTCTGTGCATCGCTCATGCCGGTAAGCATCTGTTCATCTACATACTTCAACCCATCCGACAGTTCGGAACTGCTGCCTTCCAGGGTCTGTTGCATCAATTGCTTTGCTCCAGGTCCCGTATCTCCCTGGTTCTTGATCTGGTTGAAGCGGGTACGTAGCTTGGATAGAGTCTCCATATAGCCGCGCATTAGCGATGCATCCTTATCCTTAACGACCACCAACTTGGCCACGCCCGCAAACTCCTTGCCTACAGGCCCCAAAGGAATTTCTGCGCCAGTGGCTCCCATATTGAGGTTGACGTTTACAGGTACCGGCGCTTGCCCCAGCACCGTCTGCTTGAACCAATCGATGACTCCCGACTGGGCGTTCTTGAGGCCTGCGTTGACCAAGGACGGGTTATCCCAAGATGTCTCCTGGTAAACCGTTGTCACAATCTTGTTGATGGGCGAGGTAACGGGGTCACCCAGTCGGTTCATTGCCGTGACTGCAGACTCAAAACTGTTCAGGTCGGCCACCGCCACACCTTGTACAAACTTCTGCCACTCTTTGGCGTATTCGGTCTTGTATTGGTTGACCAAGGCCTTCTGAATTTGCTCGGGGCTGCCCTCCAGGGTTAAATCGTCTTTGGATGCCGTCTTCAGCACCCAGTCACTACTTTGCAGTTCCTTGTTGGCGGCATCCTTGAAAGCTTCTTCGATGTACTTTTCCCAGGCATCGCGTGTGAAGGTTCCGGGAATGACGTAGCTCCCCAGCACCAATTCCTTGTCTTGATCTCCGACAAGGCGGGCCACGGTGACACTGGGAAAGCGGGTGGACGCGCGCGCCTTGACCTCGGCATATACCCGATCCCGTGCTGGCATGCCACGTACCACACGCCGCAGGCTCTCACGGGTCTGGTCCACCAAAGTCAGTTTGTTATCCATCACAGGCCAAGATGGGTCGTTGATCTGTTCCAAGGAAAAACTGATCAAGCGCTCTGCGCTACGAATAAGCTGCTCTCGGGGCATATTGCCGCGATTACTCTCCAGCCAACCGCGCCAGAAGCGGGTGATCTGGTCATTCAAATGGCCCGTTTCCGCTCGCGACTTGTCTCCCAACATCAAGTAAGTTTTGAGTGCGTTGTAAGCGTCTTCCACATTGGCAGGCGAGACGTCCTTGTATTGTTGTGAACTTTGTGCAGCTCCTGCCTGCTTGTCTGTGGTGGACACGTTGGCAAACTGGGGAGGACGTGACATCGGCTCCAATTTGTCGGCGCCAGCATTGACCTCGCTGAGATAGGCCTCGATATTCGCTGCTACCGGATTCAGCATGACTTCCTTGATGCCGGCGTAGTACTCCTCGCGCAGCTTGCGTTCCAGCAGGTCCCCCTGGTACAGCCCTAGACCAACTGACAAAGGCTGGCTTGCGTGAAGCTTGCTGAGCTGCTCGATCCGATCTTGCAAAATTTCCAAAGCCTCGAATCGCGACTGCAGATCCAACCGTTTGTCTTGCAGCTTTACCACCTTGTCCAGATCTGCCTGTACATTCGCGGCGAGCTGTTTGTTACCCACATAGGACCAGCTCCAGCCGCCCAATGCCAGGCCAACCAAAGCTGTTGCAACAAAGAACGCGACATAACGCATGCGTGTCTTGGCAGGGCTGGCATATTGCGCAACCAATTGCTTATCCGCAAAGATCACCTGTTTAAACAAATTCAGCAAGAAGAAACCATGCTGTGACCGCACTTCAGTCTGTTCTTGAGGGCGCAACTGCAAACCAAACCGTTCGGCAATGCGCTGCGCCGAGGAGCCAGAGGCACTCCCCTCTTGCAAGGCACTCGTGAAATAGAAGCCACGGAATACGGGCTTGAATTGGTAAGGATTTTCCTCAAACAAAGTGGTGATGAAGGATCGCAAAACCCCCTTGATAGAAGAAAACTCCAAGGGAAAAGTCAGCACGCCTGCGGGCAGGCGTTCACCCCGACTCATGGACATGCTGGCCAAACTCATATCCTTCAAACCATCATGCAATTCGTCAAACCGGGTATCAAAGAAATTGACGATCTCCTGGCCGCTGCTATAGCGTGCATAAGGCATGGTGGCACCCCAAACACGCTCACTTTCAGACAGCTCGCTACCGGCAAAGAACTCATTGAATCCAGTGATCAAATCCGCCTTGGTGAACATAACGTAGACCGGCGCAAACACCTCCAGTCTCTCGGTCAACTCCTGTACACGTGCACGTAAATTCTGCGCTAGCATAATCACGGCTTCTGGCCTGCTGCCAACCAACTCGGCAATGCTTACCGCCATGATGATGCCGTTAATAGGCGCCTGCTTACGGTTTTTCTTCAGCAGGCTCAGAAAGCTAAACCACTCCGCACGGTCTTCGTCATACACCGAATACCGCCCAGCCGTGTCCAGCAATATGCCATCTGTCGTGAAAAACCAATCGCAATTGCGTGTACCGCCCAGGCCCTGAATGATCTTGCCGTGCTTGTCTGCCAACGGAAACTGCAAGCCTGAATTGACGATTGCCGTACTTTTACCAGCTGCCGGATTGCCAATCACCATGTACCAGGGCAGCTCATATAAAGCAGCAGCGCCCGAGCGCAAACCCAGCTTGGATGTCTTAATGGTGTTGATCGCATCCAACATGCGCTTGCGGATAAGCTCAACTTCATCACGCTGGAAATTGCTGCTTTTAGACACCGATTTATCAGCCTGGCTTTCCAGCATATCGCCTAGCTGTCCGGCTGCACGCTTGGCGCGCCAGCGCTTGAAAAGCTGAAAAGCCAGCCATAGACCAAGCGCCATCAAAAACAAGCCGACCGCCCAAATTGCCGCCAGCTGCATCGTACTGGCACCCAAAAACAAGAAGCCCGCCAGTGCGGCGAACCCAATTACCACCAACGTGTTCGTGTTGGTCAAAAACTGCCAGATTCGTTGCATGTTGTAGTCAATGTCATTGTTGGGACTAGTGCGAAACGCCAATGGCGTCTACGACACAGTCGTTTCGACGGGTCAGGGAGTACAAGGCTGTACGACCATCACCACACGTTCATAAGCGTCCTGGCAGCCAATACACAAGGCAATGCCTTGCTCTACACTTGCTTCATGGTGCGCCAACGCCAGCGCAGTCAAGCTAGATACAGCGCCAGCACTGCCGCAGTCTGCAGCTACTTTCAAACATTGGCTGCGAAAGTCCAGATCAGGAAACACACTGGCTTCCAGGCTGAACAGTTCCGCCAGCCGACGGTGATCTCCATCGCTGGCAATCAAACTTATCTTCTCAGGCGCAATCCCCGCCGCTTGAATGGCATCTTGTACCAGTTGCACCAACAATTCGCCGCTGATTCGCCCACTTGCATCTGCCGATTTATCTCTGCGCCCCAAAGCCACACGGTGCATTTTGGCGTATGGAGCACCGGCAGCCAGCAACTGCGCCTGCTGCATGTCGGCCAACAAAAAGCCTACGGCCCCCTCTCCTGGTGTCTGTCCCGACTCGACCTTGGCCTTGCGCAGCTGCCCTGCTTGATCCCAGGCCAGAATACTTTCTTCGCCTATCCAGGATTCACACGCAACAACCACGCATAGGCATGGCGCAGCGAGACGATGGGCCTGCACCAGCACTGCATCCAACTGCGCCAAGGGTTCTGCTTTAGTCGTACCCACCAACTCCAGTTTTTCAAGTGGCCAGCCATGCTGCACCAACTGGTGCTTGAACCATCTTGACGACGCCTGGCACATTTCGTCCGTCCAACGATGGGGCCAAAACGCCAGCAACTGCAGCATTGGCAAAACCACGCCATCGCGCACGGCAGACCCCGTCTTTGCACTCTGGATGTAAGCGGCAAGATGCGGGTGAGAAAGCAACTGCGGCAGCAGCTCTTGCAACACATCAGTACCCATGCTCAAGGCACGCAACTGCTCATCCGACCAGTTCTGCACAGGTTCGTGAGCAGCACCTTGCCAAGACGTAACTGCATCCAAAACAGCACCACTGTCTAGATCGGTGATGCGCCCGGTTTTAACTGGGAAACCATCCAACGTGGTTAACTCGGTATCCAGTTGCAAACGTATATCCTGAGATTTCAAGGCAACCGCCAACTCCTCAGCGGATGCGCCATGTGGCGACCGCAAAGCAGTGGCCAGAACCGCCAAATGCCAATCACGTTCTGCCGCAGAGTTATCCGCATGCACAGCAGGATGAACGGCAGCCGCAGACGCTGCGGCGACTGTCGCTTTTTCTGCGCGGGCTACCACTAAAGCCATTGACTTGCGAAACAGCCAAACACACAACAAAAAAGCTGCAGGCAATACAAACAAATACAAGACAGCTTCTGAAGCTGCCGGCATTCTGTGGTTGTTACGCCAGTACACCACCATCAGCAACCACACTGCGACGAAGCACAGCACCACCAGTGCGCTGCGCTTGAACCAAGCCAGCATCAGCAACCCACTCTCAAAACAATCGGCATGCGTTTGAGCTCAAGATGTAGTTAAGCCTTGGCTTGCTATCAAGGTAGCGCCGCAAGCAGTTTTGTCGCCATCACGCGCTACCGGCGCACCGTCCACAATCAGCATGGCGTCACCGCTCACAATTTGATTGTCGCCGTGCCCCTTGATAGGACAGGTTACCTTGTCGCCAATCCTCGCCACACCAACGCCACCAGTAACAGTTTGGCCCGATGCAGACACGACCGTCCCGCCATGCGAGGTTTTGTCGCCTAATACAATAAATGCCTTTCCCATTTGAATTCCTTGTTCTTCTATCTTCTATCTTCTATTAACGTCTTAGTCTATCTGGCACAACGTGGCGTCTAGAGCACACGAGATGATTTCAGAAGTCTTCATGGTTTCTTCAGAACGCCGGGCAAATGCAGTTCGGTATGACCCAGATCCATCATCTTCCAGCGCCCACCCCAGGTCAGCCCCACCGACTCAGCCACTTCGCCATACAAACGGTAGCCTTGCATGGCCCATGGGTCCTTTTCACTGATCACCAATTTTCCATAGCGCATGAAAGCGCAATCGGCAGCAAGGCCATACTGATGGTAGCTTTGAAATGCTGCGACATTGGTCACATTGGGGCCCAATGCTGCAAGCATGTTCTGTCGTTCAGGGCTGCGATAACCTTCCAAAATTGTCATGTCGTAATCGTATTTTTCTTTCATGATTTTGAACACCAGCAGCAGCCGCTGGGTGTACTCACTATTGAGTAATTGCCAGTTGCGACTTGCCGAAACCAACATAGGCCGCACCATTGTTACTTCTTGTGACGTAAAAAAGTCTGGAGGCAAAGGTGGCGGTGGAACCAGTAGTTCGCCCCGCAGCAATTCCGACACCTGCACGTTCGCGTTGCGGCTGGAATCATCAAAACCTTGCAACATGGATTTGTCACTGAAAAGCAATGCCACAAATGGCGGAAGCAAAATTAAAAAAAGCCCTCCGGCCCATAGCAAAGAATGCCGTTGAAAGCTGCGCGCCAGTCCCACTAATGCAGCATGGAAAGACAGTCCCAACTGACCCACGGCACGGTCTTTAGAACGCAGCCCACGATGTATGCTGTGCACGCACTTTGCGGCCATACCTTCAACTTGCCGTAGCACCGTATCGCGTCCTGACGTGAATAGAATCATCCAGGCAATAAAACAAGCCAATAAGAAGCACACACCAAGAGTGACGAAAAGCACTAAAAGCCTTGCAATGTAGATCAATGAGGAACATGCATTTTGCAGCACCCTGAACAGCCCAAGTCCAGCCCTAGTCGGCCCAGTCTTCTCTCTGCAACCGAGTCAAATGACAAGGAGCATGCGCGTATTCTTGGTAGCGTCTCCGCAAAGGAGCGTCAGAATTCCTCCTCAAACTTGGGGAAGAAAAGTTTGGTTTGGTTGTTACTAGGTGGTGTTGCCATTACGGCTGCGTGGGGGCTCATCAACCGCACGGGATCAAATGCACCAACGGTAGATAAATACACCTCGGCCACAACACCGCCTATTGCAACGACTGCGCCCTCAGCGCCAGCGGTGCCCGAAGCCGTACTGGCCGCTGCACCGCCAGCAGCAACCATCATCAATGTTGATGAAAAATCCTCCAGTCCAACTACCTCCAATGCAAAGGACAGCCATCTGGATCCGCTTACAAACCTGCTGGAAGCTGGCGTCCAAGTACCAAGCAACACGATTAGTGCTGCATTAGGCTCGACGCCAATTACCGCCCCCGTCAAGCCACATGTAACGGCACAACCTACCCAACGTGCAGAACCCGTCAAAGTGGCAGTAGAACGCAGCAAGCCCATCCCGCCACTGCCCTCCAAATCCATGGACCCAATCGACAACGACGTCAGTTTGATTTCAGCCCTGGTGGCCCATACCGAAGTAGAGCCACAGGCCGCACAAAGTCCCTCCAAACGAGTTGCAAAAAAGCCCACACAAGACATCGTGGAACGCCGTGCAGGGGACAGCACGGCCGCACTCATCAAGCGTTGCAAACGCCTAGGTGGAACCGAAGCAAAACTGTGTCAAAAGCGCATATGTGCAGGACATACAACTGAAGCGGCATGCAAGGCCAAGTAAGTCAGGTCTGCGACAAGCCCATATAGCGACATATCTGCAAATCTGAAAACCTCTGAATCATCTCCCGGTACCAAGCGCTACGGGCATGGGGACTAACGAGCTGCAGTACTCCGCGCAACAAACGTCTTCTGCTGGGCGCCACACAATAGCTGTAAGGAAAATCAATCAACTGCGCAGACAAAACTTGCGCAGATAGCTATTAACTTAATAGCAAACAAGACTCTCTGAAGGACCATTGCCGTCAGCGCAATCCAGACGAGCAACTGAATGGCTGGCTGAATTGAACAGAGATCCAAGAATAGATACGACACCGCAGGCACAGCAGCAAGCCCACGGCAATGGTGAAGAGATATGCAAATCCCGCAAACGACAGTACAAAAGCAAAAGGGTTAGTAGGCTTTCACCTACTAACCCTTGCTATTAATGGTCGGGGCGAAAGGATTCGAACCTTCGACCCTCTGGTCCCAAACCAGATGCGCTACCAGGCTGCGCTACGCCCCGACTAGTCTTCTATTCTACAACGACTTTTGGGCTGATTTGGAGCCCGGCGAATTTATTCACACATTCGCCATCAAATCTGCACGCTGCGCTGCCCGTGCCACAGCCTCTGCAGCAGGGTGTACCGCTGCGTCACGGATAAACAGCCCTGTGCCTTGCATCTTGGCATCATGCTTGGCCAACGCAGCGGCATTGGCGACATCTTCGGCCTGCGCATACTGGCCGCGCCGTATGCGGATGGCCCCAATCGACAACGTGGTGAAAGGGAAAAAACGGGGTATGCCTTGGCGGTCTTCGGCGTAAATGCCGCCTTGCAGGCGTGCAGCATCGTCAAACAGGGCCAAGGCCCGCTCACTGAATTCCTGCACGATGATTTCACAGCGCTGTACCCAGTCATTGCTTTGGAATAGAAAAATGAAATCGTCACCACCCACATGGCCCACAAAGTCGCGCTTGGCGTCACAGTGCGACAAGGCAAGCTTAGCCACCAAGCGGATCATTTCATCGCCACGCCAGTACCCGTAATGGTCGTTGAAAGGCTTGAAATGGTTCAGGTCGGCATAGCAGGCCACAAAGTCGGCTCCGGCTTCCATCAGGCGCTCTATATGCTGACTGATAGGAATATTGCCCGGCAAGAAAGTGAGCGGATTCGCATGGCGCGCGGCTTCCAGCCGCACCTCGGTCACCGAGCGCACCAGTTGGTCGCCGGTTCCCAATCCCAAATAACGCCCGTTTTCAGTCACGATGAAGCCTTCGGTCAGATAGCGCTGATCTTGGGACGTCAGGATGCCCACCAGCTCATCCACGTTGTGGTCACGCTCCACCAGGCGCGGCGCATGGTTGGCGTTCAGCAAACAAGGCTTGCGGCCGTGCACCTCCCGGTAGTACGGCGTGGCGTAATGGGTCATGAACTGGTGCCGGTTCACCAAAGCCAAAGGTCTTTCTTGGTCCACGATAGCAATCGCATGCAACTCGGGATGGCGCAGAAACATGGCCGACAACTGGTCGTTGGTAGTGTGGATGCCGGCGCAGGGTGCGTTTTGTACGGCGAGTCCACGCAGCACGCCCGAGCGCGAAACCCGTCCCGATGCCGGGAAGATTGACACCAGGGAGTCGCTCAATACCTGGATGGCCTCGTTCTTGGCTTTCACCCGTGGCGACGCAGCAGGCCGCCCCAGCAAATAGCCCTGGCCATAGGCCAGATCCAGGTCACGCAGCACCCGCAAATCATCTTCGGTTTCAATGCCCTCAGCCACCAACTGGGTACCAAAAATGGTGGCGATCTGCTTCAAGGCTTGCAGCGTTTGCAGATTGTCAGCGTGCTGCGAAATTTCCTTGGTGAAGTACTTGTCGATCTTCACAATCTCGGGCTTGACCTGTGACCATAGGCGTAAGCTGGAGCGGCCATCGCCAAAATCATCCAGCGCCAAAGACATGCCCGCCGCGCGCACCTCGCGGGCTACGCCAATCAGTTGCGCCATATCATTGACGCGCTCATGCTCGGTCAACTCCAGTACCAGCATGCGCGGCAAGACTCCATAGCCACGCACCGTATCGATCAGTTTCTGGCAGCCCTGGCGACTCACCACCTCCACCAGCGCATCGGCACTGATGTTGACAAACAGACGTCCAGGCTCCTGCAGGCGCCCCCAGCCTTCCAGTGCAACGCGCACGCAATACAGCTCAAACTCGAACAGCAGATTTTCAGAGCGTGCTGCAGCAAACAGCGCATCGGCCCCCAGCAACGCAGCACCTGGCGAGCTGCGGATCAAGGCTTCATGCGCGTAAACATTGCCGCTGCGCAAGTCCACAATGGGCTGAAACACCGAGTGCAAGGCATTGGCACGCATCAATTGAGCCAAAGCGCCCTGCCCCAGGCGCACACGCTCCGGCTGATAGCCCAGACTCAAACTCGGCGCATCCACCATAGAAGCATTCACCATTCCACTCCACCGGTCATGACAATCGTTCAAGTTAATACAGTGCTGTGACAGAGCGATGAAACGGGGTGCATCTGCTATTGTTTTTTTGCAAATCATCAAAAACCATATAAACTATATAAATCGTTTAAAGGATTTTTTTGATGACTACCAGCCCCAAAGTTGCAAGCACCACCGCAGCCCCCACCTTGCCCGCAACAGTAACCGCGCCTGCGGTTGAAAAGTCTCCTGTTGCCAAACCGGCCGCCACCAAAACGGTTGCCGTCAAGATTAGCAGCGCAGCCAAAGCGCCCGCCCCCAAGGCAAAGGCCGTAAAAACCAAGACTGTGAAAAGCCCGGTGGCTGCCGCCGCTGCCAAGCCCAAGGCAGTTGCTGCCAGCAAGCCCACCAAGGTCAAGAAGCCCAAGCTGGTACGTGACAGCTTCACCATTCCCAAAGCCGAATATGTGGTGCTGGACGAGTTGAAGCAACGCACTATCAAACTGGCACAACCCGCCAAGAAAAGTGAATTGCTGCGAGCCGGCATCAAGGCCCTGGCCGCCATGTCGGACAGCGCGCTGCGCACCGCCCTGCAAGCCGTACCCGCCATCAAAACCGGCCGCCCTGCAGCCGCCAGCGCAGATGTGCCGGCAGCCGCTAAAAAAACCCTCAAGAAGGTCGCCAAAAGGGCCTGATTCGGCGACGCATTTGGCGTCCAGGCTGCCATGCCGTGGCGCTGGAAGGTGAACTAAATTGTCTCCGGCCCCTGCACGGATACAACCACGGTCTGCGCCTGGCCGTCCCGCTCACGCCGGCGCAGCCACCACACCGCACCCTTGCGCACCGGCAGCTCCAACTCCCGCAGGCCCAGCAATTGGGCAATCGTCTGCCCCAGGGTAGGTTGGTGCCCCACCAGCAGCACTGCAGACTTGCTGTCGGGCCACTGCGCTGCAGCCAACAACTGCTCTGGCGAACAGCCCGGGGCCAGGTCCGGACGCAGCTTGTAGCGACGCCCCAGGGCTTGCACGGTTTGCTCCGTGCGGCGCGCGGGGCTTGCGAGCACCCGCGTACTCTCGGGCAAATGGCGGTCCAGCCACTGCGCCATGCGCTGGGCCTGCTTGCTACCGCGCGAGGTCAGGGCTCGGTCCATGTCGCCCAGGGTTTCACTCCCCTCTTCAGCTTCGGCATGGCGCCACAAGACCAGATCCATGGTGTTTACGCGTCGTGCGCCCGTCGGTGGAGGCCATAACGCCCCATCAGCGCGGCCTGCGCGCCATGACCTTCTGGCTGCTGCACACGCACATACTGGCCGCCCGCAACCATGTCCCAGGCATCGCGCTGGTCCAGCAGATATGGCACCAGGCACTCATCAATCACACGTTGGCGCAGCTGCGGGTCGGTCACCGGCCAAGCCAGTTCGATACGGCGCAGCATATTGCGGTTCATCCAGTCGGCACTCGACAGGTACAAATCTTCCTGCTCGGCGCTGCGGAAATAAAACACCCGCGAGTGCTCCAGAAAGCGCCCGATGACAGAGCGCACGCGGATATTCTCCGTGCTACCTGGCTCCTGCGCGGGCAGCATGCAGGCACCGCGCACGATCAGGTCGATCTTCACACCCTGCTGGCCTGCCAGCATCAGGGCCGCGATCAGGTGCTCGTCGGTCAGCGCATTCATCTTGGCCACGATGCGGCCCGGCACCCCCTGGGCGGCCGCCTTGCCGACGGCGCGCACCTTGTCGATCAATTTATCGTGCAGCTCGAAGGGAGCCAGCCACAGGCGCTGCAAGCGGGGCAATTTGCTCAGGCCGGCAATGTGCACGAACACATGCTCCATGTCGCCGGTCAGGGCCGGGTCGGCCGTCAGATAGCTCAGGTCTGTGTACAGCCGCGCAGTACGCGGGTTGTAGTTGCCGGTGGACAAATGGCCGTAGCGGCGCAGCTGCTTGCCCTCGCGGCGCGTCACCAGCAGCATCTTGGCGTGGGTCTTCAGACCCACCACGCCATACACCACCTGGGCGCCGATGGATTCCAGCATCTCGGCCCAGTTGATATTCGCCTCTTCGTCGAAACGGGCTTTCAGCTCCAGCACCACGGTGACTTCCTTGCCGCGGCGCACAGCCTCGCGCAGCAAGGCCATTAGCTCGGAATCAGCACCAGTGCGGTAAATGGTCTGCTTGATGGCCAGCACCTGCGGGTCGTTGACGGCCTCGCGCAAAAAGGCCAGCACCGCGTCAAAACTCTCAAACGGCTGGTGGATCAGCACATCACTTTGCTTCAGCCGGTCGAAAAATGACTGCCCCTGCGTCAGCTGCTGGGGCCAGCTGGCATGGAAAGGCGGGAACAGCATCGACGGCCGGTTCACCAGATCGATCAGCTGCGTCAGGCGTGCCAGATTCACCGGGCCATGCACGCGGTACAGCGCCTGCTCGGGCAGCTTGAACTGTTTCAGCAGAAAGGCCGACAGGTATTCCGAACAGTCCGCCGACACCTCCAGACGCACAGCCTGCCCGTAGTGGCGTATCTCCAGCCCCTGGCGTAGCGCGGTGCGCAGGTCGCGTACCTCGTCTTCGTCCACCGCCAGGTCGGAATGGCGGGTGACGCGGAACTGCGAAAACTGCCCCACCGTGCGCCCGGTAAACATCTCTTGCAGATGGGCCCGGATCACGCTGGACAACGACACAAACAGAACGCGCTTGCCCGACACCGCATCTGGCATGCGGATGAAGCGCGGCAGTACACGCGGCACCTTGACGATGGTGATGTCGTTCTCGCGGCCAAAAGCGTCTTCGCCGGTTAGCCGCACGATGAAGTTCAACGACTTGTTGGCCACCTGGGGAAACGGGTGCGACGGGTCCAGGCCCACCGGCATCAGCAGGGGGCGTACCTCGCGGTCAAAGTAGGCTTTGACCCAGCGTCGCTGCTCTGGATTGCGTTCGCCGTGCGAAATGATCTGGAAGCCCTCTTTCTCGAAGGCCGGCATCAGATGCTGGTTGTACAAAGCGTATTGGCGCGCCACCAGGTCGTGTGCCGCAGCAGCTAGCTTCTTGAAGGAATGGACGCTGTAGACGCCTTGGTAGTCGTTGTTCTGCGCAGCGATCAGATGCGGTGCACCCCGCACCTCAAAAAACTCGTCCAGATTGGACGACACAATGCACAGATAGCGCAAACGCTCCAGCAAGGGCACGTCGGCGCGCACCGCCCAGTCCAGCACCCGCTCGTTGAAGGCCAGGATGCTGTGGTCGCGGTCCAGCAAGGGCACGGCAGGCAAATTGGCGGAAGCAGCGGGAGGTTTTTTATGCTGAGACATCAGGTCTTTATAGAGGCTATACAAGGCACGCGGCGCGCGATGCTAATCGCAAGTGTCCCCTCATTTGATGACAGTAATGTGTCAATCCAATGACGACACAAAGCACTAGCCGATGCAATATTTTTGATAGCAAAAACAGCATAGCCATTTATGCTTTTAGCGCAGGTATTGTCTGCGCTAGGCGCCATCATTTTGATAGCATTTTTTGCATAAGCATCAATGGAAATCTCGGCTGCTGGTGGTCAGTTCACCCAGCAGATAGCTGGCGTCGCGCAAATGCTGCGCCAGCAGGTGGCGTACTTCGCCCACGCGCTGCCACTGGCCGTAGACCGCCAACAATTGGGAGTGCAGTAGCTGCGTCCGTTGGCTGTCGCGCAGACTCTTGCGCACGATCACGTTGACGCTACCGGTTTCGTCCTCCAGCGTCACGAACACAATGCCCTTGGCCGTGCCCGGCTGCTGCCGCACAGTGACCAGGCCGCAGGCGCGCACCACGCGGCCCGTCGCCGCCTCGGGCAGCGCAAACAGCTCTGCGGCCGAGAGCAGGCGTTTGCTGCGCAAATACGGCCGCAGCAGGGCCACCGGGTGGCGCCGCAGCGTCATGCCCAGCGCTGCGTAGTCCCAAACGATTTCTTCGGACTCAGGGGCTGCCTCCAGCGCCAGCAGATCCTCATATACCGGTGCATCGCGCAGCAACGCTGGTGTGGCGTGCAGGGCCGACGCGTCCCACACCTGCTGGCGCCTATGGCCCGACAGGCTGGCCAGCGCATCGGCACGGGCCAACGCGTTCAGCGTGGCGGCATCCAGCTGGGCGCGCAGGGCCAGGTCTTCGGTGTTACGGAACGGCTGGACGGCACGCGCCTCCATCAGACGCTGCATCGGCTTCTGCGACACGCCAGACACCAGGCGCAGCCCCAGACGTACCGCGGGTTGCGGCAACCGGCCCGGCTGCAGCGGCCCACCGCTCTCCAGCGTGCAGTCCCAGTCGCTATGCGTCACGTCCGCCGGCCGAACCTCGACACCGTGACGCTGCGCGTCCTGTACCAGCTGCGACGGGCCGTAAAAGCCCATGGGCAGCGAGTTCAGCATGGCCGCCAGAAAGCAGGCCGGCTCGTGGCATTTCATCCAGGCGCTGTCGTAGACCAGCAGCGCGAAGCTGGCGGCATGGCTCTCAGGGAAGCCATAGTCACCAAAGCCCTGCATTTGGCGGAAGATGGCTTCGGCGAACTCAGACGCGTAGCCACGCGCAGCCATGCCATCCATGATGCGCTGGTGGAATTTCTCCAGCCCGCCCTTGCGTTTCCAGGCGGCCATGGCGCGGCGCAACTCATCCGCCTCGCCGGCGCTGAAGCCGGCGGCGATCATCGCGATCTGCATCACCTGCTCTTGAAAAATCGGCACGCCCAGTGTGCGCTCAAGGGCTGGGCCAAGCGCCTCATTGGGCAAGGTTTTGGGCTCCAACCCCTGGCGCCGCCGCAGATACGGGTGCACCATGCCGCCCTGGATCGGCCCGGGCCGCACGATGGCCACCTGTACCACCAGGTCGTAATACTCACGCGGCCGCAACCGGGGCAGCATGCTCTGCTGAGCCCGTGATTCGATCTGGAACACGCCTATGGTGTCGGCGGCGCAGCACATGTCATAGGTGGCATCGTCGCCGTCCTTGATGTGCTGCCGCGTAAAGGCATAGCCGCGCCACTGGCGGATGAAGTTCTGGCAGCGGTGCATAGCCGTCAGCATGCCGAGTGCCAACACGTCCACCTTCAGCAGGCCCAGTGCGTCAATGTCGTCCTTGTCCCATTCGATCGTGGTGCGCTCTTGCATGGACGCGTTGCGCACCGGCACGGTGGAGGTGAGTCGGTCGCCGGTCAGCACAAAACCACCGGTGTGCTGCGACAGATGGCGCGGAAAGCCGACCAGAGCCGGTGCCAGCTCCAGCAGCAGCGCGATGGCCTTGGCGGCCGGGTCGGCGCCGATTTCGCGCAGGCGCTCGGGCATAGCCTCGGGGTCGTCCCACCAGACATGGTTGTGGGCCAGTGCCTCCAGCATGTCCAGCGGCAAGCCTAGTGCCTTGCCCACGTCGCGGATCGCGCTGCGCGAGCGGTAGCTAACCACGGTGGCCGTCAGTGCCGCGCGGTGCCGACCGAAGCGGGTGTACAGGTACTGGATGACCTCCTCGCGCCGCTCGTGTTCAAAGTCCACATCGATGTCCGGCGGCTCGTTACGCTCGCGGCTGATGAAGCGCTCGAACAGCAGGCTGCTGCGCATCGGGTCCACCTCGGTGACATGCAGACAGTAGCAAACCACCGAATTGGCAGCCGAGCCCCGGCCCTGGCACAAGATGTCTTGGCTGCGCGCAAAGCGCACGATGTCGTAGACGGTCAAGAAATACTTCTCATAGCGCAGCTCGCCAATCAGCGCCAGCTCATGCTCCAGCCGCTGCAGCACACCGTCCGGCACGCCGCCCGGGTAGCGCTGGGCCGCACCGGCCAGCGCGCTGAGGCGCAAAAAGCTGGCCGGCGTGTGGCCCTGCGGCACCACCTCCTGCGGATACTCGTATTGCAGCTCATCCAGGTTGAAGGTACACAGCGCGGCAACCAGCAGGCTCTCCTGCAGCAGTTCGATCGGGTACAGGCCAGCCAGCCGCACGCGGGTGCGCAGATGGGCCTCGGCATTCGGCTCCAACGCAAAACCGCACTCAGCCATTGGTCGGCCCAACCGGACGGCGGTGATCACGTCATGCAGGCGCTTGCGCGAACGCACATGCATCAATGCCCCGCTGGCTGCCACCAGGCGCAAGCCACTGCGTTGGCCGACCTGCTGCAGCGTGTGCAGCCAGCGCGCATCGTCCATGCGCTGCAACAATTCCACCGCGATCCAGCTGCGCTGCGGAAACAGGCGCTGCAGCCACTCGGCGCGGGCGCTGATGTGGTCTACATCCATTTCATCCATCCGGCGCTGCGGTGCGAACAAAGCCAGGCATTCATTCAATGCGCCGGCGTGGGCTTCCCAATGCGCGGCATCCTGGCGGTAAGGGTCTTTTTCGGTGCGGCTGCCAGCGCGGCACCGTGTGATCCATTCACACAGCTGGCCGTAACCACGCCGGTTGCGCGCCAGCAGTACCAGCGTGCCGCCGCCCTCCCCCTGCAGCATGAATTCGGCGCCGATCAGCAGATGCAGCGGCGTGCCGCGCGCCGCCACATGGGCTCGCACCACGCCGGCCACCGAACATTCGTCGGTGATCGCCAAAGCCGTGTAACCCAGCTTGAGGGCGCGCGCCACCAGCTCCTGCGGGTGCGAGGCCCCGCGCTGGAAACTGAAGTTGCTCAGGCAGTGCAGCTCGGCATAACCCGGCAAGGCCATGGTGCTGGAGGTGGCGCGGCTATCCATACACACCGTGCAGATACCAGCCCATCGCACCGCGCAGACGTTCGCGGTACACCCAGAGCAGGCCCGATGCCGCGCTGTGGGCGATGAAATAGTCGCGCAAGGTAAGGTCGCCCCCGTGCCCGTCCCCCTGCCCATCCCACCAGCCAGACTCAATACGCTCCGGCCCGGCCAGCAGGGTTAGCGGGCCCTGGTACACCGGCCGGTGGCCGTCCATGCCCAGCGGCAGCGGGCTGCGCAGTATCCAGGGCGGGTGCGAGGCCTGGGCCGGGTCCGGCGTGATTGGCTTGCCGGCCGCCGCAGTGCTGGCCGCGGCCCAGGTCTGCATGTACTGTGGCCGGTGGTCGGCCACGGCCTGGGCACGCAGCACCTGCTGCGGCCCGAGCCGGGCGGCAACACGCTCGATGAACTGCTGCAGCGACTCACCGCGCACCTGGTCCCCCGGTAGCAGGCTCTGGCTACCGACCTGCAGTCGCTCCACGCCCAGCGCCTCCAGCGTGATGGCCACCACCGGTGCGGCCAGCGGGGTGTGGGCCAGATGCTCTGCCAGCAACTTGGCCAGGTGGGATGTATCGCGCGTGGCCTCGGCCGTGCGGACTTCCATAGACCCGGCCGCCGCCTCGCTACGGCGCTGCATATCGTGCTCCCAATGCAGGCGCACTCCGATAGCGCCACTTTGCCGCGCCTGCAACCAGGCTTTCAGCTGCAGCAGCAGGCGCTGCACGCCAAACAACATGCCCTGCGCCACCTCGATGCGGCCGCTGAACTCCAGCCGCAGGCGGAACTGCTCGGGTAGCGCCACCCAGGGGTAGATTTCCGGCTTCAACCCGTACGCCCGGTCCAGTGCATCCAGCACGCCGGCACCAAAACGCCGCGACACGCCCGCGCGCGGCAACGCCCGCACCTGGCCCAGGCTGCGGCAGCCCAGGCGCTGCAGGGTCGGCAGATGGCTGGCCAACGCCGCCAGGCAATGCAGCGGCAAGCTATCCAGCGTGCTCTGCAAAGTCTGCGGTTTGCAGCCCGCCAGCGGGCCACTGTGCTGCCTCAGCAATGCCAACGCCCCCAACGCCGTCGGCGCCACCGCCAGATGGCCGTGCTGCCACAGCGCAGCCTGCTGCTGCACCGCCCGTACCAGGTCGCGCTTGCCATGGAACAGCCGCAGGCTGGCCTCTACCTCCAGCAGCACCGCCTGCTCCACCAGACAGACGCGCGGGCTGAACTGCAGCATCGCCCAGGCCAGGGCCTGCAGCAGCGCGCCGGTGCCCGCGATCGGGTCCGGCGCCGCCTCCGCTTCGGCTTTCGCCTCAAGCGGTGGTGGAAGGGGTGCGAGGGCGATCCACAGCATGGAGCGGGGCGAAAGAAGGCGCCGGTACCCGTGCCGGCTTCACCAGAGCCGGCGGTAGCGCCGGCAGCAGCATCAAGGGGCGGTCCAGCGTGGGGCCGCGGCGTTTCAGAATGCCGATCTCCAGTCGGTGCTCGGGTGCACTGCCCATGCGCAGGCGCAGCGGCGCGGGCGAAGACGCGTCTTGCGCCAACAGCGGGCGGAACGCGAACACCAGCGGAGCCTGCGCCTGGTTGGCGCTTTGCGCGGCCATGTGCAAGCGGCGCAGCTGGTCGGAGCGTGCATGGGCCAGCCAGACCAGCACAGCGCCTACATCGCGGCAGCGCAGCGCCTGCTCGGTGGCCCACAGCTGGTCTGCCGCGCGCTCGGCGTCTATGCGCAGCAGCGCATCCATGGCCAGGCCCTGGCAGGCCAGCGCCGGCATATTCGGCAGCAGCGGGCTGCCCACCAGCACCACCGTGCCGGCCACCGCCCGCAGGGCCGGCAGCAGCAGGCGCCATTCGTGCACGCCGTGCTGGGCCTGCAGGATTTCCGTCAGGCTGCCGCAGGGCCAGCCGCTGCCGGGCAAGGCGGCATCCAGCAGCGCATGGCCGCTGGACACGGTGGCCATGGCGCCCAGGCTCAACTCGCTGGCGCGCCAGACGGAGTCGAGAAAGGGAACGGTGTTGCCGGGCATGGGGTGTTTTCTCAGTTAACTGTTTAAATATACAGTATTTTGAATAGACTGGCAGCTTGTGGAAGCCTCTCAGGCCCAGGTGTGCTGCTGGTGTGTAATGGCGCTCCGCACACAGAAAGACACACTCCATGGGCCCGCAGGAACCAGCCATCCCTCCCCTACCCGGCAGCCCACTGCGCAATGCGGTCGCCGGTCTGTCCGTGGCCGGCTTACTGATCCCCGAAGCCATTGCCTACGCGGGCATTGCCGGTGTGGCGCCGCAGCACGCCATCGTGTCTAGCGTGGCAGGGCTGTTGGCCTATGCCGCCCTGGGCGGTAGCCGGTATGCCATCGTGTCGCCCACTTCTTCGTCTGCCACCATCCTGGCCGCCGCGGTTGCCACGCTGGTGGCGGCGGGCTTCAACACCGCCAGCGCGCTGATGCTGTCATCGGCCATGGTGCTGCTGGTGGGCGCATTGTTTGCACTGAGTGCGGCCGCCCGCATAGGCCATCTGGCGGCCTTCATCTCGCGGCCGGTGCTGCGCGGCTTTGCCTTTGGCCTGGCCGTGACCATCGTCATCAAACAGCTGCCGCATATCGCGGGCGTGGCCGCGCATGGTACAAGCGCCCCCCAGATTCTGTGGCAGCTGCTGCGGGACCTACCGGCCTGGAACCCCTGGACGCTGGGCCTGGGCTGCGGGGCCTATGTCTGCCTGCGGCTGCTGAAACGCATTGCCCTGTTTCCCGCCGCGTTGGCCGTGATGCTGCTGGGCATGGCGGCCGCTGCGCTGCTGGACCTGCCGGCGCACGGCGTGCCCCTGGTGGGCGCCATTGACATGGGCCACATCCATCTGGCATGGCCGACGTTGGACCACAACGCCTGGCTGCGTGTGGCCGAGCTGGCGGTCCCACTGGTGGTAATTCTGTACGCCGAGTCCTGGGGCTCCATACGTACGCTGGCGCTCAAGCACAACGACATGGTGGAACCCAACCGCGAGCTGGCGGCCCTGGGCGCGGCCAATCTGGCGTCGGGCATCTTCCAGGGCTTGCCGGTGGGCGCCGGATTCTCTGCCAGCGCGGCCAACGAGGATGCTGGAGCGCAAGGCAAGACCTCCGGTCTGCTGGCCGCCCTGGTCATTTTTGTGCTGGTGCCGCTGGCCGGCCCCTGGCTGGCCCTGCTGCCGCAGCCGGTGCTGGCCGCGGTGGTTGTGTCGGCCCTGACGCATGCGCTCAACCCGCGCCCCTTGCTGACCCTGTGGCGCCTGGGGCGGGACGAGGTACTGGCCATTTGCGCCGTGCTGGCCGTCATCGCCCTGGGGGTGCTACAAGGCATGCTGCTGGCCGTGCTGCTGTCCATCGTGGCGGCCGTGCGGCGCTTTTCACAAACGCGGGTCAGCGTACTGGGCGAGCTGCCGGGCACGCATGACTTCATCGACGCGGCCCGCCACCCGGAAGCCCGGCTGCACCCTGGCGTACTGGTGGTGCGCCCGGAGGCTCCGCTGTTCTTTGCCAACGCCGAGCAGATCCTAGCCGAGGTGCGCCGGCTGGCCGAAGCCCAGGCGGCGCCGCTGACCATCGTGCTCAGCCTGGAGGAAAGTACCGACCTGGACAGCACCGCCGTGGAGACCCTGGCAGAGTTCCACAGCTGGGCCCTGCGCACAGGCCACCGCCTGCTGCTGGCCCGGGTGAAAGAAAGCGTGCGCGAGTTGCTGCTACGCGGGCCCGGCCCTAGCGCCAGCACCGTCTGCTTCTGGAGCGTGGCCGATGCGGTGCAGGCGGCTATAGATAAAAACGGCCGCTAGCGCAGGCAATACCTGCGGCAGCAGCTATTCATTTAATAGCAAACTGCACCAGACGCCCTATTCCTCATAGGCCACCACGGCCTGCGCTGCCTGCGCCAGGCACTGGGCCAGTGCCGCATCGGTGGGGAAGAAACGGGCCTTGTCGCCCAGCAACAGGTCGGCCACGGCCACGCCCTGCGGGGTTTGGCGCTGTACCGACAGGCGCACCGGCAGGCCATGCACCACGTCGCCCTGTTCGGTGGTTTCACGCACCGGCGGGAAATCCTTCACCAGCTTGGCAATGTCCAGGCCGGAGCCGGTGGCGTTCGGTGGCAGCTGCAGACGCAGGAACTTGGCGTAGCGGCAACGCGCGGTAGCCAGGCTCCAGGCCTCATTGATGCTGAACTGCAGGCCGCCACCGCCAAAGCGGTCGGTCTGTACCTTGCCCATGGCGATGATGAGCTCGTCGTCCTTGAACAGGTCTTTGTTGGCGCTCATGATGGCGTCGCTGACGCGGGCGTCGATCATGCCCGAGCCGTCGTCCAGCCGGAACAGGCCCAGCTTGCCGCGCTGGCCGTTGATGACGCGCAAGTCGCTGATGATGCCGGCCAGCATGACGATGTCGCGGCTGTCCACTGCATCGGCAATCTCGCGCTTGGCGAAGCGGCGCACCTCCTTGCGCACCTCGTCGAACAAATGGCCCGACAGGTAGAAGCCCACTGCCGTTTTCTCCAGCGTCAGCCGCTCCTTGATGCCCCACATCGGGGTTTCGACAAGGTCCGGCTCCTGCGTGCTGGAGCCGTGGCTGTCGTCCTCCAGCATGTCGAACAGGCCGCCCTGGTCGGCATTCGCCAGCGTGGCTGCCGCAAAGGCAAAGGCACGGTCGATGGAGGCGATCAGCGCTGCGCGGTTGATCTCGATAGCGTCAAAGGCGCCGGCCTTGATGAGTGCTTCCACCGTGCGCTTGTTCAGCTTGGACTTGTCCACCCGCACGCAGAAGTCGAACAGGCTCTTGAACGGCCCACCGGCTTCGCGTGCCGCCACGATGGCCTCAATCGCCTGCTGGCCCGAGCCCTTCACGGCGCCCAGGCCGTAGCGGATCAGCTTGTCGGTCACCGGCTCGAAGCGGTAGCGGCCCAGGTTGATGTTGGGCGGCTCGAAGCTCAGGCCCATCTTCACCGCATCCTCAAACAGCAGCTTGAGCTTGTCGGTGTCGTCCATTTCCACCGTCAAGTTGGCGCAGAAGAATTCGGCGCGGTAATGCACCTTCAGCCAACCCGTGTGGTACGCCAGCAACGAGTAGGCGGCAGCATGCGACTTGTTGAAACCATAGCCCGCGAACTTCTCCATCAAGTCGAAGATTTCGTCGGCCTTGGCCTCTGGGATGTTGTGGGTGGCCAGGGCACCGGCGCGGAACTTCTCGCGGTGCTCGGCCATTTCCTCGGCCTTCTTCTTACCCATGGCGCGGCGCAACATGTCCGCGCCGCCAAGCGAGTAGCCGCCCAGGATCTGCGCGGTCTGCATCACCTGCTCCTGGTAGACCATGATGCCGTAGGTCTCGCTCAGCATCTCGGCCACCGCCGGGTGCGGGTACTCCACTTCCTCGCGGCCGTGCTTGCGCGCCACGAAGCTGGGGATCAGGTCCATAGGCCCTGGGCGGTACAGCGCGTTCAACGCAATCAGGTCTTCCAGCCGGCTGGGCTTGGCGTCTTTCAACATGCCCTGCATGCCGCGACTTTCAAACTGGAACACGGCTTCGGTCTTGCCGTCAGAGAACAGCTTGTAAGTGGGCTTGTCGTCCAGCGGGATGTTCTCGAAGGCGAAGTTCTCCTGGCCCGGATGGCGCAGGATGATGAACTCCTTGGCGATCTCCAGGATGGTCAGCGTGGCCAGGCCCAAGAAGTCGAACTTCACCAGGCCGATGGCCTCCACGTCGTCCTTGTCGTACTGGCTCACGGCCGACTCGCTGCCGGGCTGCTGGTACAGCGGGCAGAAGTCGGTGAGCTTGCCCGGGGCAATCAGCACACCCCCGGCGTGCATGCCGATGTTGCGGGTCATGCCCTCCAGCTTTTGCGCCATTTCGATGACGGTCTTCACGTCTTCTTCGGTGCGCACGCGCTCGTACAGCAGGGGCTCCAGCTCCAGCGCGTAGTTGTTCTTGTCGCCGTCCTTCTTGGGTTCGGGCGGATAGGCCAGCGTGTACGACATACCGGGCTTGCCCGGCACCAGCTTGGAGATGCCATCACAGAAGTTGTAGCTCATGTCCATGACACGGCCCACGTCGCGGATGGCCGCCTTGGCGGCCAGGGTTCCGAAGGTGGCGATCTGGCTCACGGCGTTCTTGCCGTATTTTTCCTTCACGTAATCGATCACGCGGTCGCGGTTGCTCTGGCAGAAGTCGATGTCGAAGTCAGGCATGGACACCCGCTCCGGGTTCAGGAAACGTTCGAACAGCAGCTTGTACTGCAGCGGGTCCAGGTCGGTAATCTTCAGCGCATAGGCCACCAGCGAACCGGCACCAGAGCCCCGGCCCGGCCCCACCGGGCAGCCGTTGTTCTTGGCCCAGTTGATGAAGTCCCCCACGATCAGGAAGTAGCCCGGGAAGCCCATCTTCAAAATGGTGGTGAGCTCGAACTCCAGCCGCTCCACATAGCGCGGGCGCTCGGCCTCGCGCTTGGCTTCATCGGGATACAGGTGCAGCAGGCGCTCTTTCAACCCCTCGTGCGATGCGTAGCGGAAATAGTCCTCGGGCGTCATGCGCACGCCATCCACCAGGGGCGTGGGGAAGTCCGGCAGCTGCGGCTTGCCCAGCACCAGGCTCAGGTTGCAGCGCTTGGCGATCTGCAGCGTGTTGGCCACGGCAGAAGGCAGGTCGGCAAACAAGGCCAGCATTTGCTCCGTGGTCTTGAAATACTGCTCGCGGGTGAAGCGGCGCACCCGACGCTGGTTGCCCAAAATCTCGCCTTCAGAAATGCATACCCGGGCCTCGTGGGCGTCGTAGTCATCCACCTCGCCGAACTGCACCGGGTGGGTCGCCACCACCGGCAGCTGCAGGCGCGCCGCCAGTTGCACCGCGCCCACGACCTGGGCCTCGTCGTCCGGCCGGCCGGCGCGTTGCAGCTCCAGGTAAAAGCGCTGGGGGAACAGCGCGGCAAACTGTAGCGCTGCCTCTTCGGCCCGCGCGGTATCGCCCTGCACCAGGGCCTGGCCCACCGGGCCGGCTTGCGCGCCCGAGAGGCAGATCAGCCCCTCGTTCAGCTCCTGCAGCCAGGCCAGCTTGATCACCGCCTGGTTCTTCACAATATTCTGGGTAAAGCCGCGCGCCAGCAGCTCGGACAGGTTCAAGTAGCCCTGCTTGTTCTGCACCAGCACGATCACGCGGCTCAGCGCCGTCAGGTCCAGGCCCTGGCCTTCCAGAAAAATCTCGGCGCCGATGATGGGTTTGACGCCCTTGCCCCGGCCTTCCTTGTAGAACTTGAGCGCGCCGAACAGGTTGCTCAGGTCGGTAATCGCCAGCGCGGGCTGCTGGTCCTTGGCGGCGGCTTTGACGACTTCGTCGATGCGGTTGGTGCCGTCAACGACGGAAAATTCGGTATGGAGGCGGAGATGGACAAACATCCGACCATTTTAGGTCGCGGGCCAAGTCTGAAAGCGGGCTCTTAAAATCGCTGGGTGAACTCCATCCTGAACATCTCCTCCTACAAATTCGTCCCCCTGCCAGACGCGGCAGCCCTGCGCGAGCAGCTGCACGCCTGGGCCCTGGAGCTGCAACTCAAGGGCACCATCCTGCTGGCAGGCGAAGGCATCAACCTGTTCCTGGCTGCGCCCGAGGCCGCCGTGCGTGCCTTTGTGGCCCGCCTGCAGCAAGACCCGCGCTTTGCCGACCTGGCGCCCAAGGAAAGCTGGTCGACCGCCCAGCCCTTCAAGAAGATGCTGGTGAAGGTAAAGAACGAAATCATCCGCATGGACTGCCCCACCATCCAGCCCGACTTCAGCCGCCCGGACGGCCGTGCACCCGCCGTCAGCGCGGCCACGCTGAAACGCTGGCTGGACCAGGGCGTGGACGACGAAGGTCGCCCTGTGGTCACGCTGGACACGCGCAACGCCTTCGAGGTGGACCACGGCACGTTTGACGATGCCATCGACTGGCGCATAGACAAGTTCAGCCAGTTTCCCCCGGCCCTGCTGGAACACAAGGCCGAGCTGCAGGACAAAACCGTGGTGAGCTTTTGCACCGGTGGCATACGCTGCGAAAAAGCCGCCATCCTGATGCGCGAACAGGGGCTGGAGCATGTGTACCAGCTGGAAGGCGGCATCCTTAAATACTTCGAGGAAACCGATGGCAGCCACTACCACGGCAGCTGCTTTGTGTTCGACGAGCGGCGCACGCTGGAAGCCGATCTGTCGGCCAGCGACCTGGCTGCAGCGAAAATCTAGGCTTCAAGCCTTTTAGGCCGCCAGCGCAGAATATACCTGCGCTGGAAGCTATCAATAAAATAGCAAAACACTCACGACACCGAGTTGCCCGAGCCGGCAATCTGCACCGTTTTGTTGTCGTTGCCCGTGACCGTGGCGGTCTGCGTAATGCCCAGGGCCTGTGCCTGCTGGCGGCCTTGCTCCAGCCACTGCTGCAGGAATGCCGCCAAGGCCGGGTCGGCCTGTACCGCCGCCTTGAGCTGCTTGCGCAGATCTGCCTGGTTGTCGGCATCTTCGGGTTGCTTGGCCAGGTCTTGCAGCGGCTTTTCGGCCGGCGTGCCACCCAGGCGCTGCTTGAACTTGTCCAGCAAAGCACCCATGGCCGACTTGCCCAGTTCCTCTGCGCCTTTGTCCACGGCCTTGGCCAGCAAGGGTGACAGCAGCGCCACGGTGCTGCTGACCAGGGCGGAAAGGGTTACGGGATCGATCATGGCGGTGCTTCCTCATCGGTTTGGGCAAAAAAAGGCTGTAGCGGGGTCAGCAACGCCTGGTCGGGCTCCTGGCCTGCAGCCTGGCATAGCGCAAAGTAGTCGCTCAACAATGGCTGCATCAGCTCCACATAGGCCTCGGTCCGTTGCAGAAAATGCGGCAACAGGGCCTGCACCGCCGCCTGGGCAACGGCGAGGGCGCCACCGGCGCCCTCGCCCTCTTCCCTGTGGATGCACACGGCCAACAGATACAGCGACCGGGCCAGGTCGGGGCCATACAAATCGGGCAGCTGCGCCGCCAGGGGGCGGTACAAATCCACAGACTGCTGCGCCGCCTGCCGGGCCGCACCAAACTGTTCCTGCGTGGCATGGGCACGGGAAAGGATGAAAAGCGCTCTGGCCCAGTCCGCAGAAAACACGCCAGGCCGCGCCACCTCCAACCCTTGGTGCAACACGGTCGCCTGCTGCGCTGTTTCAACGGCGGCGTCAACCAAGCCATTGGCCAGCTGCATACCCGCCAGATTGCTCAGCGCCTTGCCCAGCTCAGGGGTATACACATCCGGTGCGTGCAGGGCCAGACTGCGATACAGGTCGGCGGACTCCTGCGCCGACTGCAGGGCGGCGGCAGGCTCGCCGGACTCCACTTGAGATTTGGTCAGATTCAGCAAGGCCATGGCCAGGTCGGGCTGGAAC
The DNA here is from genome assembly GCF_059415605.1 of Rhodoferax sp. GW821-FHT10B06. Lineage (NCBI taxonomy): Bacteria > Pseudomonadati > Pseudomonadota > Betaproteobacteria > Burkholderiales > Comamonadaceae > Rhodoferax > Rhodoferax sp. GW821-FHT10B06. The sequence goes on from NZ_JBWKNO010000007.1 coordinate 59,179, forward strand.
ACCTCGGGCCGCTGCAATGCCAGCTGGTGGTAGGTGTCCACCGCTTGCTGCGCCGACTGCAGAGCCTCTGCATGCTGGCCCAATGCGCTGTGGATGTAAGACAGATTCGTCTGCGACCGTGCGAGCAGCGACAAAAACACCTCGGGCCGCTGCCGGGCCAGTTGCCGGTGCAAATCCAGTGCCTCCTGGGCCACGGGCAAAGCCATTTGAAACTGGCCCAGCTCGACCTGCGATTTGGTCAGATTGAACAACGAAAACGCCAGCTCCGAGGTAAATAGGTCGGGCCGCTGTGCGGCCAGCGCACGGTACAGCTCCACCGCCTCCAGAGCACTCTGCAAAGCCGCCTGCGACTGGCCCTGCTGGCTGTGGATATAGGCCAGGTTGTTCAGCGACCTGGCCAGATTCGGTGCGTACACATCCGGCTGCTGCGCCACCAGGCCGCGGTACAAAATAATGGATTGATTCACTGTGTGCAGAGCCGCCCCCAGCTGCCCCATCTCGATCTGCGCCTTGGCCAGGTTCAGCTGGGCCACGGCCCAGTCTGGCGTAAAGGCCTCGGGTTGCTGTGCCACCAGGCCGGCGTACAGAGCCACGGCCTGCAGCCCCGCCCGCACAGCGGCCTTCGCCTGCGCCAGATTGCTGTGCATAAACGCCAGGTTGTTCAGGGCCCGGCCCAGGTCGGCGGTGAATAGGTCTGGCTGCTGCTCCGCCAGGCTGCGGTACAGCGCCTCGGCCTGTTGCGCGGCCAGCAAAGCGGCTTCGGGCTGCCCCACCTGTGACTGTGCGAGAGACAGGCTCAGCAAGGCCGCCGCCTGCAGTCCAGGGTTCGCAGTGGGGTCGTCCGCACATTGGGTCTGCAGGCATTGCGCCACCCGCAGGCTGACATCGCCCAGCACCACGCTCCCCATGGGCAGGCTGAACAGTAGCTGCAATAGCGCAGGCACATCCTGCTGGGCCGCATCCACCATGGCATTCAGCCATTGCAGCGGCAGCGGTGACTCGGCGGCAAAGTCCTGTGCGCAGCGGACTGCGGCCTCGGCCACCTTATGGCCCAGGGTGGCATAGCAGCGCTGCACGGCGTCCGGGTCATCGCGTAGTACCTGCAGCACCAGGGCCTCGCCAATCAGGTCGGGGGTAACGGGGGCTATGCCGCCGGGCTGCGGCAGGGCTTGCTCCAGCAGCTTGGCCACGGCGGGTGGTGCGCCCTCCCAGCCGGAGACGGCCTTCTCCGCCACCGCGAACGCAATGAACGCCTTGTGCTCCAGCCCCTGGGCCAGCGTGGCGCAGGCGGCCAGGTGCAGCACCCAAGCCGGGTCCAGGTGCTGCGCCTGGGCCAGTTTTTGCAGGCGCTGTATCTCCCAGCCAGCCACCGCCATCGCCAGGTCGGTACGCCCCAGGGACAAGGCCTGGGCATGGCCCAGCCTGGCCATGTGCATGGCGGCCATCATCAGAAACAAGGGATCACCGCCCCAGGGCGCGGCCATCAATTGGGCCTGCAGCACGGGCCCGTCCAGCGGCAACCAGATGGCCTGCTGGTCCAGCATATTGCGCAGCAGCGCCAGCCGGTCCTGCTGCTCCACCAGGCGGCGGATTTCCACTGGCACAGGCGGGTCCAGCAAGGCCTGGCGGGCGTACTGGCGCGCGTCACCGCCAAACACGGTTTGCCACCAGCCGCCCTGAGGGTCGGCATGGCGCTCCAGCAGCAGCAGGCGCAGCGGATGCGAAGGATCTGACGGGGGCTGGCTGTGGTCGGCCAGCTCGGACAACCAGAGCTTCAGGGTTTCGGCCTTGGCGGCGGCGTAGTCGATCACCACCAGGGTGGGCTTCTGCCAACGCCAGGCACTGAGGTTTTGCTGGGCCACAAAGCGGTCCAGCTCGGCGCCGGTGATGAAGCCGGTGTTCCAGCCCTCTTGCGCCAGGCTGTCACACAGGTCCAGCGCCAGCCGGGTCTTGCCGCTGCCGCCGCTGCCCACCATGACCCGCACGCTGATGGGTCTGGCGTCTTGCAAAAAGCTGCGCAGGCTGGCCATTTCCGCATCGCGGCCCAGCAGGGGCGTGGAGCGTGCATAGGGGGTGAGCCGGTTCAGGGGGGTGTCCAGCCTGCGTTGCGCCTCGAACCGCGTCAGCACCAGATGCGCGCGGCCCAGCTGCACGATGTTGTTGTCACCTTCGATTTGGACAACGGTATTGCCGTCGCCAAAGATGCTTGCGGTGTGGCCCATGGCGCGGATTATGGAGCCGGGCGCCGGTTTGGGATAGCGGATTTCCTGCAGCCTATGCTATAAAAATATGAGCTGCCTGCGCAGGTAATTTCTGCGCTGCAGGCCTATTTCGTATAAATTTCGGCAGGCCAGGCGATGGCAGTGACCGCGCGCACATGCTCGCGCAGCCAGCAGTGCACCGGGTCGCCGTGCATGCGCGGGTGCCAGTTGAGGGCAATGTCCACGCCCTGGGTCTGCACCGGCAGCGCAAAAATGAAAAACTGGCCGGCTCCGGCGTTCCACAGCGCAAAGGGCTCCGGCATCACAGCTATGCAGTCCGAGGCCTGCACCATGGCCAACGCCGTCTGGAAACCCGGCACCACCGCCACCACCTGGCGTTGCGCTCCCACGACCTGCAGGGCCTCGTCGATGGAGCCGTGGGCGCGCCCGCGCCGCGACGGCGTCACATGCGGCCAGCGGGTGAAGGCTGCCACATCCACTTCGGCCAGTTGTTGCAACGCATGCCCGGCCCGCACCACGCCCACAAAGCCGACCCGCATCAGCAGCTGGCTTTTGATTTCCGGCGCGGGCGCATGCAGCACGCCCAGGTCCAGATCGATCTCGCCGCTGCGCAGCTGCTCCATATGCGTATCGGTGCGGGGCACGAAGCGCAGGCGCACACCGGGCGCCTCGGCGAGAGTGCGCGCCAGCAGCCGGGGTGCCCAGGCGCCGATGAAGCCGTCGTTGGCGCGCAGCGTCAGCGTGCGTTCCAGGCGGCTGAAGTCCACCACCGGCGGAGCCAGAATGCCGCGCACATCTTCCATCGCGGCCTGTACCCGTTCCCGCAGGTCCAATGCCCTGGCCGTGGGTACCAGGCGGCGGCCGGCCAGCACAAACAGCGGGTCGCCAAGGGCATGGCGCAAATGCGCCAAGCGCCGGCTCATGGCGGGCGCGCTGAGGTGCAGCTTCTTGGCCGCGCCGGCCACACTGCCTTCGCTGAGCAAGGCGTCCAGATCGATCAGGTGGTTCAGGTCCATGGTGCGGTGATTCTCCCGCATGCATGCACAGCTTGCATGGATATAGATCGAATGTTGCACTTTATTGATGCATCGAAACACTGAAAAATAGACCCAACTTGATACCCACAAGGTAACCGTATGTCCACATCTTCTTCCGCTCCCGCCTCTTTCAGCAGCTTCCAGGGCGCCGCACTTGCGCCGCTGGCGGCCGTGTTGCTGTGGACCGGCAACACCATCGTCACCAAGGCTGCGGCTGCGGTGATTGCGCCGGCATCCATCGCCTTGTACCGCTGGTTGCTGGCGTTTTTGATACTGACGCCGTTTCTCGGGCGCGCCGCCTGGCAACACCGCGCCACCATCCTGCAGCACCTGCCCAAGCTGGCTGTACTGGGCGGCCTGGGCATGGCCACCTACCAAAGCCTGGCTTACGAAGCCGCCAGGACCACCACCGCGGTGAATATGGGCGCCATCGTGGCCTGCATGCCACTGCTGTCGGCGCTGTTGGCAAGCGCCATGGCGGGGGAAGATCTTTCCGCCCGCAAGCTGGTGGGCATAACCGTTTCCCTGCTGGGCCTGCTGGTGCTGACCACGCACGGCGCGCCGTGGGCCTTGCTACAGGGCTCGGTGCAGGTGGGCGATGTGTGGATGCTGCTGGCCGTATCGTCGAATGCGTTGTACGGCGTGCTGCTGAAGCGCTGGAACCTGCCGCTTTCGACCTGGCAGCAGCTGTATGCGCAGATTGCCATGGGCATCTTGTGCCTGCTGCCGTTCTGGCTGGGCAGCAGCATATCGCCCATCACCGCAGCGAATGCGCCGCTGGTGCTGTACGCAGCCATTCCGGCCTCCATAGGCGCACCATTTTTCTGGATGACTGGCATCAAGTTCTGGGGTGCGGCCCGCGCCACTCTGACCATGAACCTGCTGCCGGTGCTGGTGGCGTTGGCGGCTTGGGCGCTGCTGGGGGAAGAGCTGCACAGCTACCACGCCGTGGGAGGCCTGGTGGCGTTGGCGGGTGTGGCCTGGGGGCTGAGCAAGCCCAAGAGCGTGTCTACGATTTAAGGACGGCGCGGCGGCAGCGGGATGAATTCCGTATCGCCCGGCACCTGGCCCATGCGCTGCGCCTCCCAGTCGTCCTGGGCCTGCAAAATGCGCTCCTTGCGGCTGGAGACAAAGTTCCAGCTAATGAAGCGGTGGCCGTCCAGCGCGTCACCGCCCAGCACCACCAGGCGCGCGGCTGCCGTGCTGCGGATGGTGGTAGTCACGCCGGAGGCCAGCAGCGCCAAGGTGTGTGATGGCAGCACGGTGCCATCCACCTCCAGCTCGGCATCCACGCAGTACAGCGCCAGTTCCTGCTCCAGCGGCGGCAATTCAAAACTACCGCCAGCGGACAACGCAATATCCAGGTACAGGGTGGAAGCGAATGTGGGCACGGGCGAACGCAGACCCCAGGCCTGGCCCACCAGCACGCGTATATCGGCATCGCCCAGCGTGAGCTCGGGAATATCGGCCGCCGCCGTGTGGCTGAAGCTGGGTTCCACCTCTTCAAACGCCTGGGGCAAGGCGGCCCACAGCTGCAGGCCGTGGTTGACGTAGGTGGACTCGGCCAGGGCCGGCGGCGGGCGCTCGGAATGCACGATGCCGCGCCCGGCGGTCATCCAGTTGATGGCGCCTGGCTCGATCTGCTGGACCACGCCCAGGCTGTCGCGGTGCAGCATCGCGCCTTCGAATAAGTAGGTCACCGTGGCCAGGCCAATGTGCGGATGCGGACGCACCGCATGGCCGCCACCAGGCGGAATGGTGACCGGACCGAAATGGTCAAAAAACAGGAATGGACCGACCGACTGGCGCTGTGCCGATGGCAGCAAGCGGCGCACCATGAAGCCACCGCCCAAATCCTTGGTGTGGCCTGTTAATTGATGTTCGATGCTCATGGGTCGGCTCCTGATGTTCTGGTGAACAAGTGAAAACGCCAGGCCGAATGGCCTGGCGTTCGAGTTTTGCCAAGCCTGCAGTTTATGCCTTGAACTTGGCGGTGATGTCAGCTACGCGCTTGCCGTAGTTCTTGGCGGTGTCCAGGTCGCCCTGCGACATTTCTGCGGGGCTGGAATCCGAGGGCGACTGCACCAGCACGCCCACCGAACCACCAATGTTATTCAGGTCATTGCGGGTAGCGGCCTTGGTGTTGCTGGGCATTTGGCCCAGGCTGACCCAGATGCCACCTTGTTGCGATGCCAGGGTTTGCAGATAGATCAGGGTGACTTGCTTGTCACCGCTGAAGCTGGCGCTGTTGGTAAAGCCGCCAAACACTTTGTCTTTCCAGGCGCTGGTGAACCAGGCTTTGCTGGAGGCATCGGCAAACTTCTTGAACTGCCAGCTCGGGCCACCCATGTAGGTGGGCGTGCCGAAGATGATGGCGTCTGCTGCGCCGATCATGGCCCAGCCCGCTTCGGACACATTGCCCTCAGCATCGATAGCGATCAGCTCGGCATTCGCGCCTTCGGCCACAGCCTGGGCAACGCGTTGGGTGTGGCCATAGCCAGAGTGGTAGACAACAACAGTCTTAGTCATACAAGTTTCTTTCTTGAAAAGTTAAACACAGGGCACACGAGAAATACTGTAACGGAGCTCAATTACCGCTGCGGGCATCCAGGCTCCAAGCGCCAGGACCCCAGGCGGCCAGGGTCAGCAGGCCACCCACCACGGCGATATTCTTGATGAACAGCAGCTGGGTCACCATCGCAGCTTCGGCCGGCACGGCCCAAAACGCGTGGAAGAAGAAGCTGGCCACCAGGGTGAAAACCGACAAGGCCAGTGCTGCCCAGCGGGTACCCAGGCCAAAGACCAAGGCCAAGCCACCACCCACTTCAAACAGGATGGCGAACAGCGCGCTCAGCGTAGGAAACGGCATGTTCACCGAGCTGATATAGCCCACAGTGCCCGCAAAGCCCGTGATCTTGCCGATACCGGCCGGCAGGAACAGGACGGCCAGCAACAGACGGCCAATAAAGCTCAGAGGATTTTGCAAAGTTTTGAACATGGTGTTTTCTTTCAATGAACAGATTTAAAAATTCAGGCAGCCAGGTCAAAAACCAGTACTTCGGCCTGCTTGCCATGGGTGAGCGTCAACAAGGATTCGCTCTCGATCAGTGCCGCGTCGCCGGTGACCAGCGGCTTGCCGTTGACCTCCAGCGCACCGCGCACCAAATGCACATAACTCTTGCGCGCCGGGTCCAGCGCCAGGGTCGCAGATTCATCGCCATCGAACAAGCCCGCATACACCGCCGCATCGGCATGGATGGTCACAGAGCTGTTGGCGCCATCAGGCGATGCCACGAGGCGCAAAACACCGCGCTTTTCGCAGTCCGCAAAGGTCTTTTGCTCGTAGCTGGGCTGGATGCCGGTCACGTTGGGGGTGATCCATATTTGCAGGAAATGCGTGCACGCATCCGGCGCATGGTTGAACTCGCTGTGCTGCACGCCACGGCCCGCACTCATGCGCTGCACATCGCCGGGCGGAATGCCTTTGACGTTGCCCATGGTGTCCCGGTGGGCCAGCTCGCCCTGTAGCACATAGCTGATGATTTCCATATCACGGTGGCCATGGGTGCCAAAGCCCGAACCCGGCGTGATGGTGTCTTCGTTGATGACGCGCAAATTGCCCCAGCCCATGTGTTCCGGGTCGTAATAGCCGGCAAACGAAAAGCTGTGGTGGGACTTCAACCAGCCATGGTCTGCATGGCCACGGTCTTGTGATTTGCGAATCGTGAGCACTTTCATCTCCTGATAGTGGGATTCGGCTGTCGAATCCATGGACTGAACTTTAGGCCCGAGCACCCTTCTGGCCGTCCACATCGTTTGATGGCATCATTCGAAAAATTTCAATGAAAAATAACGAACCATGCAAAACGCACGCGATGTACTGACGCCCGAAGCCTTGTCCATGCTGGTCACCATCCAGGCCCAGGGCAGCTTCGCGGCGGCGGCGCGCAGCCTGGGCATGGTGCCCAGCGCTCTGACCTACAGGGTACGGCAGATCGAAGACGCACTAGACGTACTGCTGTTCGACCGCAGCTCGCGCCAGGCCAAGCTCACCGTCGCCGGGGCCGAGCTGTTGCGCGAAGGCCAGCGTCTGCTGGAGGATATTTCGGCAGTGGCCAACCGCGTCAAACGCGTGGCCACCGGCTGGGAGCCGCAGTTGACCATTGCGGTGGACAGCGTGATCTCGCGCAGCACCGTGCTGGAGCTGTGTGAAGCCTTCTTTGCCCTGAACCCACCCACCCGGCTGAAGATCCGCGAAGAAGTGCTGTACGGCACGCTGGAAGCTCTGGTCTCCGGCATTGCCGACCTGTCCATCGGCGTGGCGATGGAAACCAACACCAACTCCAACATCCTGGGCGAACGCCTGGGGGAAATGCGCTTCATCTACGCCGTAGCGCCGCACCACCCACTGGCCAACGCGCCCGAGCCCCTCAGCGACGTGCTGATACAGCAGCACCGCGCCGTAGCCGTGGCCGACTCCGCCCAGCGCGGCAACGCCCTCACCTTTGGCCTGCTGGGCGGGCAGGACGTATTCACCGTACCCAGCATGCGTGCCAAGCTGGATGCCCATTTACGCGGCTTGGGCGGTGGTTTTCTACCCGAAAGCCTGGCCCGTCCGTACCTGGAAACCGGGCGTCTGGTGAGCCGTGAGGTGGAACGCGCCAGCCGCGTCATCCACATCAGCTATGCCTGGCGTGCCGACACCGGTGGCACCCAAGGACGCGCCCTGCAATGGTGGCTGCAGCAACTGAAAAGTCCGGCCACGCGCAAGGCCCTGCTGGACCGCCAGGCCAGCAATTGAGAAGTTCCACAGACCACCTGCGCAACAGTTGTACAGTGGGGTTGGTTGACTGCGAATGCGTGCGTACGTTCTAACATCCACTCCAAGAAGAAAGCCAACATGACAAAGACCAGCTCTCCCTTTATTCCGCGCCAGATCGCCGTTGTGGGTGCAGGCATAGCCGGTATCACTTGCGCCAGAACCCTGATGCAGGCTGGCCACAACGTCACCCTGTTTGACAAAAGCCGTGGCGTGGGCGGGCGCATGTCCACCCGCAGCAGCAGCTTCGGCACCTTCGACCACGGCACCCAGTATTTCACCGTGCGCGACCCGCGCTTTGCCCTGGCGCTGGAGACCGCCAAAGGCATTTGCCGCCCCTGGAGCGCCAGCTCGGTGCGGGTGCTGGACACCTTTGGCCGCGTTGCCGCTGCAGCCCTTCCATCGCGCGACCCGCATTGGGTTCCCACACCGGGCATGAATGCCCTGGCCAAACACTGGGCCAAGCCCTTGCTGGACGACCAGCGCCTGGAGTTGGAAACCCAGGTCACCCGCATCGAACGTGATCCGTTGAATAAAAAGCAATGGCAGCTGCGCACCACCGGCATGCCAGGGTCGCCCGAAGCCCAACATGTGTTCTCCGGCTTTGATGCAGTCGTGCTGGCCATGCCGCACCCGCAAACCGAGGACCTGCTGCAAAAATCCGCCCAGGCCGCCCGCCTGGTGCGCGACATACGCCGCGTGCAGGTCGCACCCTGCTGGACCCTGATGCTGGCTTTCCCCCAAGCCGTACAGCCCACCATGGCGCACCTGGGCCCGCAGTGGAATGCCGCCCGTAGCAACCACCACCGTATTGCCTGGCTGGCACGCGAGTCCAGCAAACCCGGACGTGGCGGCGTGGAGCGCTGGACAGTGCAGGCCAGCGCTGCGTGGTCGCTTGAACACCTGGAAGACGACAGCGCCCGCGTGCAGGCCAAGCTGCTGAAAGCCTTCACCGAGGTCACTGGCATCCGCGCCGAGCCCAACTTCTCCGCGGTACACCGCTGGCGCTATGCGCAAACCGTGCAACCCCTGGGCCAAAGCCATCTGTGGGATGACAAGTCCGACATTGGTGCCTGCGGCGACTGGTGCATTGGCCACCGGGTGGAGGACGCGTTCATCTCCGGCCTGGAAATGGCGCTCGCTATTGCTTAACCAGTCGCTTAACCAGTCGCTTGACGGATAGCTTGCCGACCTACACCGGGCGCTTCGCGCCCTCGCCGACCGGCCTGTTGCACGCGGGCTCGCTGGTGGCCGCGCTGGCCAGTTGGCTGGACGCCAGAGCACATGGCGGTACCTGGCTGGTGCGCATAGAAGACGTAGACACGCCGCGCTGCATCCCCGGCGCCAGCACGCAGATATTGCAGCAGCTCGTCGCCTGCAGCCTGGTGCCAGACGCCCCGCCAGTTGCCCAATCCACACGCGGCGCGCTATACCAGCAGGCTTTGGACGCTCTGGTCCACAGCGGTTGGGCCTACCCCTGTGCCTGCTCCCGCAAGGACATAGAAGCGGCCTGCGCCGCACACGGCCAGCCGCGCCAACGCCATGCCGAGCTGGTCTACCCCGGCACCTGCCGCACTGGCCTGCAGGGTCGGCCCGCCCGAGCCTGGCGTATGCGTACCGATGCATTTAAAGAAAAGAACCCTCTAGCGCAGGAAATACCTGCGCAAGCCGCTACGAATACCATAGCAAACACCAGCCTGGCGTGGCACGATAGGCGCTTGGGTCTACAGGAGCAAAACCTGGCCACCGAGGTAGGCGACTTCGTCTTGCGCCGTGCCGACGGGCTGTGGGCCTACCAGTTGGCCGTGGTGGTGGACGACGCCGCCCAAGGCATTAGCCATGTGGTGCGCGGCCAGGACCTGGCCGACAACACGCCGCGCCAGATCCATCTGCAACAGGCCCTGGGCCTGCCCACGCCGCAGTACCTGCACACAAAGCTGGTGTGCGGCCCAAATGGCGAAAAGTTGTCCAAACAAAACGGCGCCCAGCCGCTGGATCTGACCGCGCCGCTGGCCGCCTTGCAGGCAGCAGCCCAGGTACTGGGCCTGCCGGCCGTAGGCAGCAGCTGTGCCGATGCGCTGGCGGCCTGGGTGGAGGGCTGGCGCGCTCTCTACAATCCCACCCTGTGAACGACGCAACAAACCCCATCCCCCCCGCAGACGCAGGCCGCCCGGCCGTGCCCCATCCCAAGACCATCAAGAGTTTTGTGCTCCGCGCCGGCCGCACGACCACCGGGCAGACCAAGGCCTTCGAAACCCTGGGCCCTCAATTCCTGCTGCCCTACCGCGCCGCACCACTGGACCTGGACGCCACCTTTGGCCGCAGTGCCCCGCACATCCTGGAAATCGGCTTTGGCATGGGCGAAGCCACGGCCCACATCGCCAGCGTGCTGCCAGAGAAGGACTTTCTGTGCTGCGAAGTGCACCAGCCCGGCGTAGGCGCGCTGCTGAAACGCATTGGCGAACAATCCATACCGAATATCCGCATCGTCTCGCACGACGCCGTGGACGTCATCGACCACATGCTGCCACTGGCCAGCCTGGACGGCATCCACGTGTTCTTCCCCGACCCCTGGCACAAGAAGAAGCACAACAAGCGCCGCCTGCTGCAGGCGCCGCTGGTGGCCAAGCTGGCCGCACGCCTGAAGCCCGGCGGCTATCTGCACTGCGCCACCGACTGGCAAAACTACGCCGAGCAAATGCTGGAAGTACTGGGAGCCGAGCCGCTGCTGCGCAACACGGCCGCCGACTACGCCCCCAAGCCCGACTACCGACCGCTCACCAAGTTCGAGAACCGCGGCATCAAGCTGGGCCATGGCGTGTGGGACCTGGTGTTCCAACGGGTTTGATACCTGCCCACCTCCCCACCCGGGACGGCGTAGGCCCCAGCTGCGTGGGGCTGCCCGGCGGAGACTGGCTCCGCACTATCGATTTCCTGGCGGATAGATTCCCCACGGTACAGCCCGAAGTGTGGCTGCAGCGCATGCAAGACGGCCTGGTGCTGGACGAACAGGCCCAGCCGGTGTTGCCCGACGCGGCCTACCGCCCGCATACCCGTCTGTACTACTACCGCCACCTGGCGAAAGAGCCCCGCATTCCTTTTGAATATACGCTGCTGTTCCAGGACGCGCATCTGGTTGCCGTAGACAAACCGCATTTTTTGCCCACGGTACCGGGTGGACGCTATGTGCAGGAAACCGTGCTGGTACGCCTCAAGCAGGCGCTAGGCCTGGACAGCCTGGCACCGCTGCACCGGCTGGACCGGGAAACCGCCGGCGTCACCCTGTTTTGCATCCACCAGGCTGAGCGCGATGCCTACCACGCGCTATTCCGGCTGCACCAGGTGCATAAAACCTACGAGGCCATCGCCCCCTGGCGCGCAGAACTGCCAGCCGTGCGGCGCAGCCGTATCGTGCAAGGTGAACCCTTTTTTCGCTACTGCGAAGTGCCCGGCGAAGCCAATGCGGAAACCCACATCGCCCTGCTGGAAACCATGGGCGAATGGGCCCGCTACCAGCTAAGCCCTACGACCGGGCGCACCCACCAGTTGCGCATCCATATGGCGGCCTTGGGCGTTCCCATTCGCAATGACCACTGGTACCCCGAGCTGGTTCCGGTGGCCGACGGCGATTTCAGCGCGCCGCTGCAGTTGCTAGCGCGCTGCATAGCTTTCACCGACCCCATCACGGGGCAGGCGCGGCAATTCAGCAGTACGAGGGAACTTAAAGTTTAGGCGCCCAGACAACCGGTGTGCCTGCGGGCTCGTTGGGCAGCAACACCGTGCTGGCCATGGGCACGGCAGCATCGGCCGCACTGGGCGCGGAATGGGCCGCCGTTGCAGGGAGGCTCTCATCGACATAGGCAACGCCCGAGTCAGGGGTCAACAAAATACCCACAGCTACCAACGCAACGGAAAACAGCAGCCAGACGAGCAACGACCACCAGGGGCCGTTCTTTGCACGGATACGGGGCATGGGTTTGGGACGAACCGTTGTGGTGCGCATGTTCACTCCTGTCAACCAATATGCTGCAAGGAAACCATGCCGTCCTGCCGGGCATCCGATTCATGGCAAAAAGCCAATGCATCGCCCCGGGCCTGCGCGGCCAATTTGCCGTATACCGTCTTCACGTGGCACAAAAGGGTTTGCGACGGGCAACCGGCCAATTCACTGATCTGCTCCAGCGACATCCCACGTGCAACCCAACGCAGAATATCTGCCTCGCGCTCCGACAGCGGGTGGATGGAGTCCGCCAGAGACATGGACCAGGCAGACACGCTGCTCACCCCTGCGCGCAGACGAAACCGACCAAGCACACGCCGTGCCATACCTGGGCTGATTGCCGCACCGCCGCCACACAAAGTATGGATACAGCTACCCAGATCATCTTCTGCGGCATCCTTGAAGAAATAGCCACTGGCGCCGGCTTCGATACAGGCCAACACCTGCTCATCGTTGCCGAATTGGGTGAGTACCAGTACCTCGGTGGCGGGGTGGTGCCACGCCATATGGCGGATAACGTCCACCGCCGGCATATCGCTCAAGGCCAGGTCCAGCAACAAGACATCGGGCATGCTTTGCTCAACCACCACCGTTGCGGCAGTGCCGGTGGATACAGCAGCGGCCAGGCTCAGCGCCTGGTCCTGCTCGATAGCGGCCGCGAACTTGAGCAAAACCTCGGGGTTGCTTTCGGCAATCAAAACACTGATCGGTTTTTTGGCAAACATAAATAGACTCCCTAAGCCCGAGATCGATGGAAACGTAAACCGCCAACGTTGTTCAAAATGGGCTGAATGGCCGTGTTGTGGCCGTAGATGCAAGCCGTTTACAAGGCCTGTGATGCGATCCATCTTAGGTAGGCTGAGCATGCTTCGCATCCCTAATATTGACGAAAAACAGCTGCCGTAACACCCTCGTGCACAGGGGCCTTCCGCGCTGCGCCGCCGGTACCTGCATCCTGTGGCAGACTCGCCGTTTGTGCGGATGCGGCGGTGCTCCAGCCCATGGCTACCAACGCAGTGCGCATGCCGGCAGGCTCGGCCAGATGTGGCAACCAGCGCGCTGCCGCAGTGGCAAACAGCACGCAGACCAGAATCCATACGAGGCCAGGACGGTCAAAGTAATGGGGGGCGTGCGTATGTGGATCGGCTTGAAACTGTGAAGAATCACCGAAAGTTTCTGGAAATCCACTGTCACGAGTTGTAAATGGTTCGGGGGTCATGCGTTTTGTCCTTGACAATCAGGCAACATGTCGCTGCCGTGACAGGGGTGGACTGTCCTCCGAACCGGTTTGTACGTCCTTGATCTGCCTGAAACCGATCTGAAAACTTCTGAAACCCGGCCCATCCGCGATTTCCCGGCGTCCCCGCCTCCGTGGCAGCAGGGTGCCATCCAGAGACCTATTTTTTGTATGCAGGTACTTAGTTGTTGAATAGCTACCGTTTTGGCCGCTTCGAGGTCCGGCCATCCCAGCGCATGGTTCTTGTAGACGGCACGGCCACCAACCCGGGAGCGCGTGCCTTTGACGTGTTAATGGCCCTGGTAGAGCACCGCGACCGGGTCGTCACCAAGGACGAACTGCTGGACATGGCCTGGCCCGGGCTGGTGGTAGAAGAAAACAATCTGCAAGCCCAGGTTTCCACGCTGCGCAAGCTCTTGGGCCCGCAGGCCATCGTCACTATTCCGGGGCGCGGCTACCGCTTTGCCCTGGAGGCCAGCGGTGCGCCCAGCACGCCAATCCCCCCCGCACCGCCGCCCATGAGCAACAGCGCCGCCGAAGCGCCTGCGGTCACCCACCTACCCTCGGTGCTGACACAGCTGATCGGTCGCGCCTCCGACGTGTCGAATCTGGGCAGTTTGCTGACCCAGCACCGCCTGTTGACCATCGTGGGCGCGGGCGGCATAGGCAAATCGCTGTTGGCGCAGTGGCTGCTGCACGAGCGGCGCAGCGCCCACCAGCATGGCGTGGCCTGGGTTGATCTGGCGCCGCAAACCGCACCCGAATTCGTCGCCAGCACCGTTGCCGGCGCGCTGGGGCTGCAGTCGGGCCACGGTGACCCGCTCAAAGGCTTGATGGAGGCGGTACGCCCGCTGTCCATGCTGATTGCCATCGACAACGCCGAGCATTTGCTGGACGAAGTCGCCCGCATACTGCAGGCACTGCACCAGGCAGCGCCCCAGCTCAAGGTGCTGGTCACCAGCCAGGCACCGCTCAAGCTGGCCGATGAATGGGTTTACCGGCTGGATGCGCTTGCCCTGCCCGACCGCCTGACTGCTCTGGAAGAGGCCCGCGAATACGGCGCCGTGGCCCTGTTTGCGCAGCGCGCACAGGCGGCGGACCGGCGTTTCACTCTGGGCCCCGAAAACCTGGACACGGTGGTGGAGATATGCCGGCGCCTGGACGGCTTGCCGCTGGCTATCGAGCTGGCAGCGGCCCGCGTGCCCCTGCTGGGCCTGGCGCCCCTGGCCAACTCCCTGAACCAGCGCCTGCGCCTACTCAATGGCGGCAGCCGGCGTGCTCCGGCGCGGCAAAAAACCCTGCGCGCGGCGCTGGAATGGAGCTACAGCCTGCTCGATGGTGTGGAGCAAACCGTGTTCCGCCGGCTAGGCGTCTTCGTTGGTGGTTTTTCGCTGGAAATGGCCAAACAGGTGGTGGCCGACGACAACCTGGACGAATGGTCTGTCGTGGACGTGCTGGGCGCGCTGGTGGACCGCTCTCTGGTAATTGCAGAGCGCACCAACCACGACGAACAGGTGCCGCGCTACCACCTGCTGGACACGCCGCGCAGCTTTGCTCTGGAGCAGCTGGGCGCCGCCAGCGAAGAGCCCACCTTGCGCCAACGCCATGCGCTGGCCATGCGCCATCTGTTCGAGCAGGCCGACATTGACTTCTTCAGCGGCAAGCAGCGCATAGACGACTGGTATGCCGCGCTGGCACCCGACCTGGGCAATGGCCGCGAGGCGCTGAACTGGGCCCTGCACAACGACCCTCAAAGTGCCGTGGCCATCGCCCCGGGCCTGGCCGAGGCGCTCAGCAGCGACCGCCGCCGTGAACGCCGCTACGTCTGGGAAGCCACCGCACCACTGGTCACGGACAAGCTGCCCACCGGCCTGCAGGCCCGCTGGTCCAGCCGTGCAGCCTATTTCTGGGCCTACCGGCAACCCGCCCTGGGCTGCCGCCTGGCGCGCCGCGCCTGCACCCTGTACCGCGCCCAGCCGGGCGAAAAGCGCAACCTGTACCATGCGCTGGCCGCGCTGGTCTATGCACTGACTTATGGACCCGAGCAGCGCCAGGAACAGCGCGAAGTGCTGTCAGAGATGTGGGCCATTGAAGACCCCACCTGGCCGCCCATCGTGCGCAGCTACGGCCTGTTTGCTTCACTAACCTGCAATTTCGTTGCCGGTGCATTTGACCAGGCCATCGAGCAGTTGCTGCAAAAAGCCACACTGGACGCACTGGCCGGCTATTCCGAGGCACTGCTGCGCGGCGAGGACATCATCGCCTACATGGAGCTGGCCGCCGGCCGCGTGGATGCCTCCATCACCCGCTACCTGGCACTGCAACAGCGCCTGGCCAACACCCGGCACATGGCCACCCTGTTGCTGGTGCAGTTGCACCTCACTGGGGCCTGGCTGGCCAAGGGCGATACGGCCCAGGCCCGCGCGCTAGCGCAGGCCTGCTGGCCACAGGTGCTGCACTTTGATGCCCAGGTGTATGCCGCGGACAACCTGGCTCTGCTGGCGGCGCTGGAAAACCGTCCGCAAACCGCTGTCTGTCTGCTGGGCTATGCCGACAAGGTGCACGCCGCACACGGCAAGTCACGCGAAGTGAACGAAGCCCGCTGCGCTGAATGTGCCGAACACATGGCACTCCAACTGCTGGACGCCACCCAGTTCGACCGGCTCAAGACCCTGGGCGCGGGCCTGCGCCACGAAGACGTGGAAGCACTGGCCTTCGGCCTGAACGATCAGACTCTTTGACGCGCAGGCCCAAGACCGCCAGCCTGCTGCAACTAAAGCAAGAAAAAACCACTCTGGCGCAGACAAAACCTGCACCAGCAGCTACGCTTTTGATAGTAAATCAGCTTGCGGGACATCTGCGGGCCCCGTAACATCGTGTTGACAGTTTTGTGTAAGCCCATGCCCCTAAAACGGCACTAGCGTCTGGTCCGGCTCTGCCGGGGCCAAACAAGCACGACAACAACTATCTACGAGACAAAAACCATGCTTTTCCAAGCCGTTCTTTCCCCGGGTGTACAGCTGATGCGGCGCCTGCCCTTGCTGGGCAAGGTATTGCTGCTGGCCGCGGTGCTACTGGCCCTGCCGGTCGGCGTTACGCTGAATGCATTCCTGGGTTCGGCCTCCAGCGCCATGCCCTGGCTGTGCGCGTCCGGACTGCTGGTATCGGCCTATGCACTGCTATGTTTTCACCACAGCTTGGCGCAAGACCTGCAGCAGGTACAGCAGGCCATGGCCCAGTTGGTCAAGGGTGACTTGCGCCTGAAGCTGCAAGTGCGTGGCAGCGACGAACTGGCCGCGCTGGCCAACGCCACGCAGCAAATTGGCTCTACGGTATCGGCCATGGTCGCCAATGTGCGCAGCAACGCGGCTTTCGTCGCCTATGCGGGCAAAAGCCTGGCCAGCGGCAACCGCGACCTGTCCGACCGCACCGAGCAGCAGGCGGCCAACCTGGAGCAAACCGCTGCCAGCGTGGAGCAACTATCCAGCACCGTGCAGACCACCGCGCACACCGCCAGCCAGGCCAATACCCAGGCCGCCAGCGTGCGCGACGCAGCCGACCAGGGCAGCAGCACCATGGCCGATGCCATCGCTTCGGTAGAGGCCATACAAGGCAGCGCCCAGCGCATGGACGAGATCGTGGGTGTGATTGACGGCCTGGCCTTTCAGACGAATATCCTGGCCCTGAACGCCGCCGTGGAAGCCGCCCGCGCGGGTGAATCCGGCCGGGGTTTTGCCGTGGTGGCCAGCGAGGTGCGTTCACTGGCCCAGCGTTCGGCCGGCGCAGCCAAGGAGATCCGCCTGCTCATCGGCACCTCCAGCAGCCAGGTGGCCACCAGCGTGCAAAAAATCCGCAGTGCGGGCAGCACACTGAACAAGGTGGTGTCCGGCATCCGCGACGTGGCCAGCAATATGGCGCACATCTCTGTTTCCAGCGCCGAACAAAGCACCGGCCTGAGCGAGATCACCAGCGCCGTGCGCCAACTGGACGAAATCACCCAGCAAAACGCGCACATGGTGGAGCACGCCGTCACCCAGGCGTCCACACTGGAAAGTCGCGCCTCCACCCTGGTGGAAGCCGTGGCACTGTTCAAGCTGCAGCAGGGCTCGGCCGAAGAAGCCATGGCCCTGGTCGAGCGGGCCGTGGCGCACCGGCACCGCAGTGGTTCTACCGATGGATTTCTGCGCGACCTGACCCAACCTGCCCAGGGTTTCCATGACCGGGACATGTACGTCTTCGCACTGGACCGCAGCGGCAACTACCGCGCCTTTGGCGGCAACCCTGCCAAGGTCGGCACGCGGGTCCAGGACATTGCCGGCATCGACGGCGCGGGCCTGCTGCACGCCATCTACGCCCAGGCAGAACGCGAGCCCGGCTGGGTGGAATACAACATCACCAACCCCAGTACCGGGCGGGTGCAAACCAAGATGTCCTTCGTCCAGCTGGTCGACGACCTGGCCGTGGGCTGCGGGGTCTACAAGAACCTGGTTGTTGCCTGACAAGCCGCTAACAGACCAACAGGCCTCCAGCGCAGGTAGAACCTGCGCAACACGCTACTTATTTGATAGCAATAGTACCCAGGGTCTGACGTAGTTCTTCGCGTACGCTGGCATAGGCCTGTTCCCGAGCTGCGGGGTTACGGCCCGCATGCACACCCTGGCCGGGGCGCACGCCATTGGGCACATTGCGCAGTAGGCGCACACCGCCCGTGGGGTTGTCAAACTCGTGGTAACTGCCGGGGTACACATGCAGCTCGGCCCCCACCGCCTGCCCCAGCGCGATGCACGGTGCTGCAGGTGTCCAGTCGTCGCTCTCACCCAGCAGCAACATCAAGCGGGTGTTCGGCTGGTAGCCGGCCTTGTTGGCGGCGGCGCAGCCTGGGTAAAAGGCAATCGCAGCTGCAAAGGTGTTGGGCTGTGCCGCCACCTCGGGCTGGCGGCGGTCGGTGGCAGCCAACACGGCGCTGCCGCCATGCGACCAGCCCAGGGCTGCAATGGCCTTGGGCCGGGCCCATGGCTGGGCCGCCACCCAGGCCAGCGCGCCCAGAACATCGCTGCGCCGCTGGGTCTGTGTGATGTCGCGCTGGGCCATTTTCTGATTGCACAGCGAATCCTCACCGCGCGATGTCAGGCTGTCGGGGAACAGCACGGCATAGCCCTGGCCCAGCAGCATATCGGCCATGGCCTGGTGCCGGGCATTCAGCTTGCCGCCCTTTGCATACAAGCCGCCACAGCCGTGTACGGCCACCACCGCAGGGCGGGTCGCAGGCCCCGGCGCGTCGGGCAGAAACAGCCAGGCACGCAAACGGGTTCCGTCCAGGCTGTTGAAATGAACTTCCTGCCCCGGGGCAGCGGTGACTGCCTGGGTGGCCGCACACAGAGATACTAAAAACAAGCGCTTCAGCGCCGATGGAATATGCATAAGTAGCTACGAATTAAATAGCAATAAAAAGAAGAAATGATGAACGCATGCCGGCGTCGCCGGCGCAGGCCCTATTTGGTGGCCTCGAGGTTCAGGCTGATAGGTACCGGATGGGCTGCCACCGCAATCGAGCGAGCAGACCAGTCAGGCAGATTATGAAAGGCATCACTGCCCGGTTGCCAAGCTTGCACCGAAGAAAATCCGGCCTGCAGCAAAACCTTGCGCAAGGACTGCTGGTTAAACGCCGTGAAATGGAAGTTGAACGGATAGTCCTGGCCCCCAAACAACGGCGGCAAAATAGCTTCCATGTCCTGGCCGCTGCGCTGGTACATCTCCAGAATGCGGTCGAAGTCCGGCACCGAAATGCACAAGCGCCCGCCGGGCACCAGCACCCTGCACCACTCCTTGAAAATCCCCACGGTACGGTCGCGCGGAAAATGCTCGGCGGCATGGGAGCAATACACAAAGTCCACGCTGCCATCCTTGAAACGCCGCAGCCGTGTCAGGGACTGCACAAAATGCACATGCGGTCGGTCAATGCCATCAATGTTCACAAAGCCTGGATGATCGACAGGCCCGCAACCCAGATGCAAACGCAGTACCCCGTCTTGGGGCAATGGCTTGGGAAACGCCCAACGGCGCAGGCGGCCACGCAGCGCCGACGCGTGAAATTTCCCCGTTTCTAACCAAGAAGGTACGAGCATCGGCGCATCATAGTCACGCCCTTTGTGACCTGGCTAGCTTCTATCTGTAACAACCAGTAGGCAGTCTGCTTCGGCCTACCGTGTTGGAAATACCCGGTTCCGACCAGCGGCCTTGGCCTGGTACAGCAGGGCATCGGCCCGCAGGATCAAGGCGCTGCCATCTTCCTCTGGCCGGGCCTGCACAGCACCGAAACTGGCGGTCATGGAAATGGACTGTCCGTCGAAACGCACGGGCTCGGACTCCAGCAAGTGGCGCAGACGCTCGGCGGTATGCAAGGCCGCGGTCTCGTCGGTCTCGGGCAGCACAATCAGGAACTCTTCGCCGCCCAGGCGCACCACCCAATCCACCTGGCTGCGCGACACGCCGCGTAAACGCTCTGCCGTGGCGCGCAACACGGCATCACCGCAGGCGTGGCCGAACCGGTCGTTGATCTGCTTGAAGTGGTCCAGGTCCATGCAGATCACCGAAAACGGCCGCCCATAGCGGCGCGCGCGCTCCAGCTCGCCGTGCATCCGCTCTTCCAGATGACGACGGTTGAAACAACCGGTCAGTGCGTCGGTAATGGACAGCTGGTGGTTGGCCTCCACCAGGGTTTGCAGCTGCTGGGTGCGCTCGGCCACCATCTGGTCCAGGTTGGCGATGTGCTCGCGCAAGCCGTTTTGCAGCTTGGAAAATCCATGGGCCACCAAGTCGATTTCATCGATACGCGCACGCTGCGGTCGGTCCAGCGCCAGCGGCTCGACCAGGGTCTCGGGCGTCAGCTCGCGGGCAAACCGTGCCAGATGCTGCAAGGGCCGCTGCAACTCGCGGCGCAGCATGTAGGAGATCAAACCACAAATCAGCACGGTGAACAGGCCATAGCCGGCCAGCACACTCAAGGCCGTACGCCGTACCTCGTTCACCACGAACTGGGGATTAGCCCACAGCCGCAGTTCGCCTATCACTTTGCCACCCTGCGGCGCCGGAATGGGTATGCGCAAGCTGCCCGGCTCCGTACGAAGCTGCGCGTTGCCGGCTTCGAATTGCTGGCCGGTGCCCACCATCAGCAGCACATAGCCGACCTCCGGGCGATCGGCGATCACATCCACCTGCTGCTGTACGGCCTGTGGCTCGATATCCCATAGGCTGACGGACAACAAAGGTGCGCTGGTCTTGGCGACCTCATCCACCAGCTGTTGGAACTGCGCCTTGTGCTGCTGCAGCATCAGCCCCACCTGCACCACAAACACCGCCAGCATGCAACACAGGGCCAGACCCAGCGTGTTGCGGATCAGATGCCCTGCGAGGGACCGGAACGGTAGGTTCGGCATGGATGCAGTGTGCAATCAACGCAG
Organism: Rhodoferax sp. GW821-FHT10B06; assembly: GCF_059415605.1. Classification (NCBI taxonomy): domain Bacteria; kingdom Pseudomonadati; phylum Pseudomonadota; class Betaproteobacteria; order Burkholderiales; family Comamonadaceae; genus Rhodoferax; species Rhodoferax sp. GW821-FHT10B06. Next base: position 79,954 of record NZ_JBWKNO010000007.1, read on the forward strand.
CAATTGGGCAAATCCGAAACTGTATTGCGCCAGCTTGGGGTTCAGCGCCTTGCTGTAGCGGCGAAAGTCAATGCTGTTGTAACGCTGACCAAAACGCTCTTCAAACTTTTGTACCAAGGCGGGCGTGAACAGGACGAACATCGGGCGCTCCAGCTGCAGCCCCTCGTCCGCAAAATCATGGCCATGCTGGTAGTCGTACAGCATCACCAGCGCCCAGGCACCGGCCATGAAATGCCCACCGGCCAGGGCTGTCAGGCGGCCGGACTTGACGGCCTCCAGCGCCTCCTTCGAGGTATTCACACCACTGAACCACATGCTTTGGCCCGGCTGCCCACCACGCTTTTCCAGCGCCTGCATGGCACCAAAAGCGATCTGGTCGCTGCCGGCCCACACCAGCCGGGCCGCTGGATGGCGCGCAAACAGCCAGTCGGCCTGCTCGGCGGCCTTGTCGCGCTTCCAGCTGGAATAGACCATCTGATCCAGCACGGCGTCGTCCGCTTCTGATAGTGCCTGCAGCAGGCCCTGGTTGCGCAATACCGAGCTGGGCGTGGACCGGTCGCCGGCCAGGGCCAGCACATGCAATTTACCGTCGGGGGCCTGGGCCTTGGCGGCACGCCCCTGCTCCAGCAAAGCCTTGGCCGTCAGGTAACCCGCATCCGCCGCGCGCGGCTCCAGTGAACCCAACCATTGCTTGAAGCGCTGGCGCGGCCCGCCCAGTAGCGCTTCCTCGGCTACAGACAGGCGGCTGAAGGCCATGAAACACCGGATGCCGGAGCCGTCGAACACGCGCAGCAGCTCCGCCCCAGTGGCGTTGTCATTGGAAAACACCACATAGTCCGGCCGCTGGGCCGGGGGACGCGCTACCAACGCACGCGCCTGCTCCAGCACGCGCAAATGGTCGCGCTCGGCGAACTGGACCTCCAGTTGCAGCCCCAGGCTGGTCGCGGCCACCTGCATGGCCTGAGCCGCCGCCACCCAGTAGGCTTCATCCGACTTGCCTGGATTGAGAAAAGCCACCGACATGGCGCCCGCAGGCCAAGCCATCAGCAAGGCCCAGCACAGGGCCAGGCGCCGGATCAGGGTGAGGCGCTGCACGATAGAACTCCTGGGATCAACACATCCCAGGACGGTACGGCGTTAAACCCGTTCGCGCACCCAGGCTTGTACCGATGCCAGGGCCGCTGGCAGCTTGGCCGGTTCGGTGCCGCCGGCCATGGCCATGTCGGGCTTGCCGCCGCCCTTGCCACCGAGCTGGCTGGCGACAAAGTTGGCCAGTGCGCCGGCCTGCACCTTGTCCACGCTGTCCTTGGTCACACCGACGGCGATCTGCACCTTGTCGCCATCCACAGCGGCCAGCACGATGACAGCAGTTTTCAGCTTGTCCTTGAGCTTGTCCATGGTCTCGCGCAGGGTCTTGGTGTCGGCGCCTTCGAGCTTGGCGGCCAGCAGCTTGATGCCATTGAGATCCACCGCGCTGTTAACCAGCTCGTCGCCCTGGCTGGAAGCCAGCTTGCCCTTGAGCTGGGCGACTTCTTTTTCCAGCGCCTTGATGTTCTCCAAGGCCAGCGTGACGCGGGCTTGCAGCTCGGCCGGCTGCACCTTGAAGCTACCTGCGGCTTGCGTCACGGTGCGCTCCAGGTCTTGCAGGTAGGCCAAGGCGCCCTCGCCGGTCACGGCTTCGATGCGGCGCACGCCAGCGGCCACGCCACCCTCGCCCACCACCTTGAACAGGCCGATGTCGCCGGTGCGCTGCACGTGGGTGCCGCCGCAGAGTTCCTGCGTGCTGCCGATGCTCAGCACGCGGACGATTTCGCCGTACTTTTCACCGAACAGCATCATGGCGCCGGTCTTCTGCGCCGACTCGATATCCATTAGCTCGGCCTTAGTCGCGGCATTAGCCAAAATTTCAGCATTCACCAGGGCTTCGATCTGCAGGATTTGCGCGTCGGTCACGGGCGCGTTGTGCGTGAAGTCGAAGCGGGTGCGCTCGGCATTCACCAGGCTGCCCTTTTGGTGCACATGCGTGCCCAGCACCTCGCGCAAGGCCTTGTGCATCAAATGGGTGACCGAGTGGTTGCGCTGGGTGGCGGCGCGCAGCGCGGTGTTGACGCTAGCCGTCACCGTGTCGCCGACATTCAGCGTGCCGGATTCCAGCGTGCCCTGGTGGCCGAACACGTCGGTCTTGATCTTCTGGGTGTCGCCCACCGCGAAGCGGGCCGAGCCGCTGGTGATCAGGCCTTCATCGCCGACCTGGCCGCCGCTCTCGGAGTAGAACGGTGTGGTGTCCAACACCACGGTGCCGGTTTGACCTACTTTTAGTGCTGCAACGCTGGAACCATCTGCGTAGAGCGCTACGATTTTTGCAGTAGCTTCAAGCTTCTCGTAGCCCACGAAGGCGTTGTCTGCGCCGGTGTATTCCAGGCCCCGGTCCATCTTGAATTTGCCAGCGGCACGGCCCTTGGCTTTTTGCGCTTCCATGGCAGCATGAAAACCTGCTTCGTCCACTTCTACGCCGCGTTCCCGGCAAACATCTTGTGTCAGATCCAACGGAAAGCCATAGGTGTCGTGCAATTTAAAAGCTACTTCACCTGGCAGAACGAACGGTAGATCATCGCCACCACTTCCATCGCCACGTCCAGCCCCACTACCGGCTCCCATGCCAAAACCGCTTCCATCACCAAACCCTGATCCGCTTCGTGAATGCGGATCAAGTGCGGCATCCAAGATTTCCATACCGTTAGCCAACGTTTCGAAAAAGCGTTCTTCTTCAGCCTTCAATACTTCGGCAATGCGTTCCTGCTGCGCCGCCATGGCCGGATAAGCTGCGCCCATCAGCGCCACCAGATCGGGCACCAGCTTGTGGAAGAAAGGCTTGGTCTGGCCCAGCAGGTAACCATGGCGGATGGCACGGCGGATGATGCGGCGCTGCACATAGCCGCGGCCTTCGTTGCCGGGGATCACACCGTCGCTGACCAGGAAGGAGGTGGCGCGGATGTGGTCGGCGATGACGCGCAGGCTCTTGTGGCCCAGGTCCTGTTCGCCGGTTTCACGGGCGGCGGCCTTGATCAGGGCGTCAAAAATATCGATTTCGTAGTTGCTATGCACATGCTGCAAGATGGCGGCCAGACGCTCCAGGCCCATGCCGGTATCGACGCAGGGCGCGGGCAGTGGCGTGACCGAGCCGTCTTCCGCCATGTTGAACTGCATGAACACGTTGTTCCAGATCTCGATGAAGCGGTCGCCGTCTTCACCGGGGCTGCCTGGGGGGCCGCCTTCGATGTGATCGCCATGGTCGTAGAAGATCTCGCTGCAGGGGCCGCAAGGACCTGTATCGGCCATCATCCAGAAGTTATCGGACTTGTAGCGGCCACCCTTGTTGTCGCCGATGCGGATCACGCGCTCGGGCGGCAGACCGATTTCCTTGGTCCAGATGTCATAGGCTTCGTCGTCTTCTTCGTAGACCGTGGCCAGCAGGCGGTCAGCGGGCAGCTTGTACACCTGGGTCAGCAGCTCCCAGGCCCATTTCAGCGACTCGCGCTTGAAGTAGTCGCCAAAGCTCCAGTTGCCCAGCATTTCAAAAAAGGTGTGGTGGCGCGCGGTGTAGCCGACGTTTTCCAGATCGTTGTGTTTGCCACCGGCACGCAGGCAGGCCTGCACCGAGGCCGCACGCACATAGGGGCGCTTGTCGGTGCCCAGAAACACGTCCTTGAACTGCACCATGCCGGAGTTGGTGAACATCAGCGTCGGGTCGTTGCCCGGTACCAGCGAACTGCTGGGCACCACCGTGTGGCCCTTGGATGCAAAGAAGTCGAGGAAAGTCTTGCGGATATCGGCGACGGTGAAAACAGGCTGGGTCATGTCGGTAGTTCTTGGAGCGGTGGTCAATGGAGCCGCATATTATCGCCGCCCCCGGCAGGGAGTTCCTGCGCCGCGTTTTACAAATCCATGGCAAAGAGGCTGGGCAACAGCAAGCCAGTCCTACAAAATAGCGCATCCTTACCTTCCTTCCGCACACAGGAATCCAGACCATGGCTACACAGCGCTTTCCGACCCAGCTTTTGATCAACGGTGCCACCGTCACCGGCGAGGGCCGCGCGGAAAGCGTGCTCAACCCCTCCACCGGCGAAGTGCTGTGCGAAGTGCGCGAAGCCAGCGCCGACCAGTTGCGGCTGGCCGTGGATGCCGCCAGCAATGCCTTCCCCGCTTGGGCCGCACTGACGCCGCGCGACCGCAGTGGCTATCTGCTGCAGATCGCCGACGCCATCGAAGCCCACGGCGATGAATTTGCCTCGCTGGAGTCACTGAACTGCGGCAAACCTTTGAGCGCAGCGCGCAATGACGAGATTCCGGCGATTGCCGACGTGTTTCGGTTCTTCGCCGGCGCGCTGCGCAACCTGACCGGCGCACTGGGCGGCGAATATCTGGCCGGCCACACCAGCATGGTGCGGCGCGATCCACTCGGCGTGGTGGCATCCATTGCGCCCTGGAACTACCCGCTGATGATGGCCGCCTGGAAGCTCGGCCCGGCCATCGCCATGGGCAATACCGTAGTCCTCAAACCCTCGGAAAACACCCCGCTGACCACCTTGCGCCTGGGCGAAATGCTGGCCGCCATCTTGCCGCCGGGCGTGGTCAACATCGTCTGCGGCCGCGGCGACACCGTCGGCGCACCGCTGATCCGCGACCCGCGCATCCGTATGGCCTCGCTGACCGGCGATGTCTCCACCGGCAGCAAGATCATGGAAACCGCCGCCCGCGGGATCAAACGCACGCATCTGGAGCTAGGCGGCAAGGCCCCGGTGATCGTGCTCGATGATGCCGACCTGCCCAGTGTCGTCGAAGGCCTGCGCACCTTTGGGTACTACAACGCCGGCCAGGACTGCACCGCCGCCTGCCGCATCTACGCCGGCGAAAAGATCTATGAACGCCTGGTGGCGGATCTGAGCAGTGCCGTCTCCAGCATCAAGGTCGGTACGCAGCAAGAACCCGGCGTGGAAATGGGCCCGCTGATCTCGGCCCGCCAGCGCGACCGCGTCGCCAGCTTTGTCGACCGCGCCGCGCAATTGCCGCACGTGGAAGTCACCACCGGCGGCGCCGCTTGGGGCAGCCAAGGCTTCTTCTACAAGCCCACCGTGGTGGCGGGCGCTCTACAGGACGACGAAATCGTGCGCAGCGAAGTCTTCGGCCCGGTGGTGTCTGTCACCCGTGTCAAAGATGCCGAGCAGGCCATCGCCTGGGCCAATGATTCCGACTACGGCCTGTCCAGCTCGGTCTGGAGCCGCGATGTCGGCGTGGCGATGCAGGTGGCGTCACGCCTGCAATACGGCTGCACCTGGGTCAACACCCATTTCATGCTGGTGTCGGAAATGCCGCACGGCGGCATGAAACACTCTGGCTACGGCAAGGACATGTCGGTCTACGCGCTGGAGGACTACAGCTGCGTGCGCCACGTGATGGTGAAGCACGCCGGCTAGGCTAGCGCCCTATAATCTTGTCATCTCAGCGGGTGTAGTTCAATGGTAGAACGCTAGCTTCCCAAGCTCGATACGTGGGTTCGATTCCCATCACCCGCTCCAGTCGTTGAAGCCACGACGACCGTCACCGGCCCCGCGCCAACCCCACCGACGCGGTGCTGCTCCAGGGAGCCTGCACCATGCGCTTGCCGAAACCGCCCCACTCGTATCTTTCGCCCCTGCTGCCATTGCGCTGGCTTGTGGTGATAGGCATTTGGCTCGGCATCAGTGCCTGCGGAGGTGGTAGCAGCGAAGCCGCGGCACCGGTGGTTGTGCCAAAAATCACCACCTTGAACAGCAGCCTGGCAAGTCCATGGAGCATGGTGTTTTTGCCCTCGGGCGAGCTGCTGGTATCGCAGCGCGGCGGCAGCCTGATGCGACTCAGCGCCGATTTCAAAAACGCCACGGCCATCAGCGGCATCCTGCCAGTCAACACCAGCGGCCAAGGCGGCTTGTTAGGGCTGGCGCTGGACCCGGATTTTGCGACAACACCCTGGGTGTACTGGAGCTTCTCAGAGCCCGGCAGCGGTAGTGAAGCCGGCTTGACCGGCACCAGCGTAGCGCGCGGACGGCTGGTGGGCAATGCACTGCAGGATGTAGCCGTGGTGTTCCGCCAGCAGCCCAAGACCAGTGGAAGCAACCACTACGGATCGCGCCTGGTGTTCGCCCGGGACAAAACCCTGTTTATCACCATGGGGGAGCGCCAGCTCGGCAGCCCGGCACAAGACCTGCAGCAAACCCTGGGCAAGGTGGTGCGCATCCAGCGCGACGGCAGCATTCCTGCCGACAACCCGGTGTTTACTCCGCCAGCGCTGCCCGGCATCTGGAGCCTGGGCCACCGCAATGTGCAGGGTGCGGCATTGCATCCAGATACAGGTGAGTTGTGGACCAGCGAGCACGGGCCGCAAGGCGGCGACGAGATCAACATCGACCGCGCCGGTGCCAACTACGGCTGGCCGGTGAAAAGCTATGGCTGCAACTACGGCGACCCCGTGGGCGACGCCTGCCGCATCGGTGGCGGCGTGCACGCACCGACCTATGTGGAGCCATTGACCTATTGGGTGCCGACCTCCATCGCCCCCGCAGGCCTGCTGTTCTACACCGGCAATCTGATACCGCAATGGAAGGGGAATTTATTCTCCGGCTCGCTCGCCGGCCAGGCGCTGTGGCGCATGACGGTCAGCTCCAGCGCCGTGCTAGCGCGTGAAGCCTTGCTGACCGATCTGCACGAGCGCATCCGCGACGTGGCGCAAGCACCCGACGGGGCCATCCTGCTGCTCACCGATAGCGGCAAGCTGCTGCGGCTGGGCCCCTGAAACTCAAACTAGCTTAACGCCGGTCTTGGCCTGCAGTGCGTCCAGCGTCACACCAGGCGCCAGCTCCACCACCTTCAAACCGGCAGGTGTCACATCCAGCACCGCCAGGTCGGTGATGATGCGATCGACCACGCCGACGCCGGTCAGCGGCAGGGTGCAGGCGAGCAGAATCTTCAGGTCTTCGGTTCCGTCTTTCTTCTTGGCCACATGCTCCATGAGCACGATGACGCGCTTCACGCCGGCCACCAGGTCCATCGCGCCGCCCATACCTTTGACCATCTTGCCGGGGATCATCCAGTTGGCCAGATCGCCCTTCTCGCTGACCTGCATGGCCCCCAGAATGCTGAGGTTGATCTTGCCGCCGCGAATCATGGCGAAGCTTTCATGGCTGCCAAAAATCGACGAGCCGGGCAGCGTGGTCACGGTTTGCTTGCCTGCATTGATCAGGTCGGCGTCCACCTGGTCTTCGGTCGGAAACGGGCCTATGCCCAGCATGCCGTTCTCGCTCTGCAACCAGACTTCCTTGTCGGCGGGCACATGGTTGGCCACCAGCGTGGGGATACCAATACCCAGATTTACGTAAAAGCCGTCTTCCAGCTCCTGGGCCGCACGGGCCGCCATTTGGTCTTGTGTCCAGGCCATGCTTATGCTCCTGCTTTCTCGGTGAGGGTTCTCTTCTCGATGCGCTTCTCGGGGTTCGCATTGAGCACGATGCGGTGCACGTAAATGCCGGGCAGGTGTACCTGGTCGGGCTCCATGCTGCCGGTTTCCACAATCTCTTCCACTTCCACGACGCAGACCTTGCCCGCCATTGCAGCGGCGGGATTGAAGTTGCGTGCAGTCAGGTGGAATTGCAGGTTGCCAGACTTGTCGGCGCGCTGGGCTTTGACCAGAGCCACCTCAGGCACCAAGGCGCGCTCCATGACGTAGGTTTCGCCATCGAATTCGCGCAGCTCTTTGCCCTCGGCCACCAGCGTGCCTACGCCGGTCTTGGTAAAGAAGGCTGGTATGCCCGCGCCGCCGGCACGCAGTTTTTCGGCCAAAGTGCCTTGGGGAGTGAATTCCAGCTGCAGTTCACCAGCCAGGTACTGGCGCTCGAATTCCTTGTTCTCGCCCACATAGCTGGAGATCATTTTCTTGATCTGCCGGGTCTCCAGCAGCTTGCCCAGGCCAAAGCCATCGACACCAGCGTTGTTGGAGATCACCGTCAGGTCTTTCACGCCGCTGTCGCGCAGGGCGTCAATCAGCGCTTCAGGGATGCCGCACAGACCAAAGCCGCCTACCGCCAGCAGTTGGCCGTCCTGGACCACGCCTTGCAGCGCCTGCGCCGCAGAAGGGAAAATTTTGTTCACACAGCTCTCCGGTTAAAAGATCAGCGCATACGATACTACGTATTCATGTACGTAGTTTTTCGTAGAGGGCCCACCTGATGGATGTGGATTACCGTCTGGCATTCGAGCTGGCTCCCGTCGGCCTGGTGGTTTCGCGCAACCGCAGCATCGTGGATTGCAACCAGCATCTGTGCGACATGTTTGGCGCGGAACGCGCGCAGTTGCTGGGGCAGTCGTTTCAGATGCTCTACCCGAGTGCCGCCGAATTCGAGCGTATCGGCGCACGCATTGCCCCGATACTCAACGCCACAGGCCATTACGCCGACGAGCGCATCATGCAGCGCGTGGGCGGCCGCTTCAAGGGTGAAGTCTTCTGGTGCCACGTCACGGGCCGCGCCTTTGACCGCAACGCACCGCATGCGGCGGGCATCTGGAGCTTTGAAGACCTTTCTTCACGCCGCCCCGTGCAGGCTGCGCTGACGCCACGCGAACGCGAGGTAGCGGCCCATGTGATCAGTGGTCTCACATCCAAAGAAATAGGCCGCGCACTAGGCATCAGCCACCGCACGGTGGAGCTGTACCGCGCCCGTTTGATGCGCAAATACCAGGCCTCCACCGCCGCAGACCTGACGCACCGGCTGATCGGGGGCTGACGACCAACCCCATGAAAAAAGCCGCACACCGCTTGGCACGGTGTGCGGCCTGGTCATGGCCGGTGGGGCAGCAGATTACTTGCTCTTCTTGAACAGCGTGTAGACGTTGCTCATGGATTCGCGGGTTTCATTGCTCAAGCTGGTGGGCGACACCATCTTGGCCATATTGTCCGCATCCACGAAGATGGTCTTGTCGCTGGCGATTTCTGGCTTGACCTTTTCGATACTGGCCTTGTTCGCCGTGGGGTAGCTCAGCTCGTTGGTCAGGGACGCGGATACCTCTGGACGCAAGAAGTAGTTCATGAACTCCATGGCGTTGTTGGGGTGCTGCGCATCCTTCGGAATTGCCAGGTTGTCAAAGAAGATCAGGCCGCCGTTCTTGGGCAACAGTACTTCGATGTCGTTACCGTTCTTGTTCTCGATGGCGCGCGCCTTGGCGATGTTCAGGTCACCAGCCCAGCCCAGGCCCACGCAGGCCTTGCCGCCCGCCATGTCATCGATCATGGTGCTGGAGAACAAGCGGATGTCCTTGCGCACCTTGGCCAGCATGGCGCCAGCGGCCTTGTGGTCGGCCACATCGGCGGAGTACGGATTCTTGTCCAGGTAGTGCAGTGCTGGCGGAATCACCTCGGTGGGCGAATCCAGGTAGGCAATGCCGCAAGACTTGAGCTTGGAGGTGTAGGTGGGGTTGAACACCAGATCCCAGACATTGTCAGGCAAAGGGGTGGAGCCCAGTGCCTTGGCGACCTTGCCCTTGTTGATGGCCACCGTGGTGTAGCTCCAGGCCCATGGCACCAGGTGGGCATTGCCCGCGTCCACGCTGGCCACCTTTTCCATGATGGTCGGATCCAGATTGGCCAGATTTGGGATCTTGCTCTTATCCAGCGCCATCAGCAGGCCGCCATCGATTTGCGATTTGGCAAACACAGCGCCCGGCACCACGATGTCAAAGCCGCTATTGCCGGCCACCAGCTTGGCATGCAGGGCTTCATTGTTCTCAAAGGTCTGGTAGTTGACCTTGATGCCGGTTTCTTTCTCGAAGTTGGCCACCATATCGGCCGCGATGTAGTCGGGCCAGTTATAGACGTTCAGCACTTTTTCTTCGGTATTGGTTGGTGCTGGAGCGGGCGCCGAAGCCACCGGAGCCGGTGCGGGCGCAGAGGCTGGTGCCGCAGGCGCCTCTTCTTTTTTGCCGCAGGCGGCCAGGAAAAGGGCTGACAAAGCAATAACCAGTGCTTGCTGTTTCATAGCGTTTAAAACTCCTAAAAGGAACAGATAAAAAAGTGAAACCCCGAAAAAATCAGATTGTATAAAGCAAAACCATCACACATGCAGCAGGAGATGCTCACGTTCCCACGGCGAAATGACCTTCATGAATTCTTCAAACTCGATTTCCTTGATCTCCGTGTAGACGGTGATGAAATCCTCACCCAGGATTTCATGCAGATCGGGCTCGTTGCGTAGCAAGTCCAATGCCTCCCCCAGGCTGCGCGGCAAGGTGAAGGGCGCCAGATATGCATCCCCCTTCATCTCGGACTTGGGTTTGATCTTCTTTTGCATGCCCAGGTAGCCACAGGCCAAGGTCATGGCCATGGCCACATAGGGATTGGCGTCCACACCGATCACACGATTTTCGATCCGCCGCGCCTGTGGCGTGGAAATGGGCGAGCGTATGCCCACGGTGCGGTTGTCGTAACCCCATTCGGTATTGATTGGCGCCGCCGTGTTGCGCGACAAACGGCGGTAGCTGTTCACATAAGGTGCCACCAGGGCCATGGCCGCGGGCAGATAGCGCTGCAAGCCACCGATGTAATGAAAGAAAGCCTCGGACGGCGAGCCGTCGTCGTTGCTGAAAATATTCCGCCCCGTGGCTTTGCTGACCAGGCTTTGGTGCACGTGCATGGCACTGCCCGGTTCACCCTCGATGGGCTTGGCCATGAAAGTGGCGTACATATCGTGGCGCAAAGCCACTTCACGCACCGTGCGCTTGAAGAAGAACACCTCGTCCGCCAGGCCCAACGGATGGGCGTGGAAGAAATTGATCTCCATCTGCCCGGCGCCGGCCTCGTGGATCAAGGTGTCAACATTCAGCTCCATCTTTTCGCAGTAGTCGTAGAGCTCCTCGAACAGCGGGTCGAACTCGTTCACCGCGTCGATGCTGTAGGACTGGCGGGAGGTTTCAGCCCGGCCGCTGCGGCCAACCGGCGGGCGCAGGACGGTGTTCGGATCGGTGTTGCGGGCCACCAGATAAAACTCCAGCTCTGGCGCCACCACCGGCTCGAGGTCCAGCGCGGTATAGAGATCGCAGACCCGGCGCAACACACTGCGTGGCGCAAACGGCACCAGCTTGCCGTCGCGGTCATAGCAGTCGTGGATCACCTGCGCCGTGGGGTCGGAAGCCCAGGGCACGATACGCACGGTGGACGGGTCGGGCCGCAGATGCATATCGCGGTCCGTGGGGTTGACCACATCGTAATAAGGGCCCTGGGACGGTAGTTCACCAGTCACCCCCATCGCCACCACCGCCTCGGGTATGCGCATGCCGCGGTCTTCGGTGAACTTCTCGCGTGGCAAGATCTTGCCACGGGCCACCCCCGTCAAATCAGGTACCAGGCACTCCACTTCCGTCACGCGGCGCTGGTTCAGCCAGTGCTCCAGATCGTTGAATGTCATATTCTCTTTTTTGGCTACCGCCATAAACGAATGCTCCTGTAATTGAATCAAGCAGCGGCCTGCTGCAGTCTATTGCTTTTATTTTTATAGCACCTCGCGCACGCAATATGTGCGCCAGAGGCCTATTTTGCTTAAAAGTGAAACGGCCCAGGCTCACGGGTAGAGGGCATTTATCAACTGGGCCAAGCGCGCACCGGCCTTGGTCAACTGGCGTATTTGCAGCTGCTCCCGGCGCGCGCGGTAGCCAGCCTCATCGTCGAAGCTGGCCTGCCATACCCGGGCACCCTTCTGCAACGTTGCAGGACTGAAATGCACACCCACAAAAACCTCCCGGCTCGCCGCGAGCGAATCCTGGACCCAGGCATCCACCCAACGCTCTAGCTTGGCCCGACTGACGCGCAGGGCCCGTGCATCCTGCAACATAGCGGGCGGAATACTGCTGGAACGCAAGGTATCCGGAATATCGTCCCACATCGCGTGCAAATTGCTGCTGCCCAATTCCAGGCTGTTACCGCCCCGGGTGGCAAACACAGCGTCGGCTGCTACGCCTCCGGCGTCGGGATCTACAGGCTGCGCATCTGCATCCAGATACATGGCACCCACATGCAATGGCTGGTGCAGGTCACCCACAAAATGGGCCAACAACAGCAAGGCTTCTGCGCGGCTGGCGATGCTGAAGGGCGCAGGCACAGGCTTGCCTTGCAGCATGGCAACCGCCGCCCGTATTGCATGCACCAAGTCGTGCCCATTCACCCCTACATAGTCCGCCCGGTAACGGAGATGCTGGTAGGCCACGTCGGTGAAGTGGTAGGTCTTGTGGCAGTCGACGCGCTGGCCGCAAGTATCCCAGTTACGCGCCACGTAGCCCCGCATCGCCCGCACGCCGTCCTGGGTCTCAAAACGTGTGCAAGCAGGTGACGGCCACCGCTCATCTGCTGCATAGGCAAAGCCTTTAGGCCCAAAGGCCACGTTTTTCACGCAATCCGCCCATGGCGCGGCCTGCTCCAGCGACAGACCCAGATCGGCCTGCAAGCCCGCCCGGGCCCGAGCTGTCAACAATTGGTCGGCTAAGGCGCCGACCACCATATGCCCTTGATGGCCCCATGCCAGGGCCTGTTGCGGCAGGCCGCTTAACAGGGCCAAAACAGCCATGGCCGGGCCAAGCCATCTCTTGTAGTTATGCATACTGGAGTCCAAGTTTCATGACGGCCCAAGGGGCAATGCAGCCATTTACAGCAGCACATAGCGCCACTTGCTGCCCAAAATATTGCCCTCAAAACTAGTATGCATGAACAACTGCATACAAAAAAATTTCAAAGGTTACGTCAAGTTTCAGACCGCTTTGCAAAGCTAGGCTTTCTGCCTTGACTTGACTGCCAAATCCCTCTAACCTGCGCCGGATGCCAAAATGGATACTTGTTCTACTGCTCGCCTGCTCCACCGCCCACGCCGCCCCTCCCCCACCCAGCAATGAAGAGATAGACAAAATCCTGGCCGACAAAGGCCTGCTGAACCACACCATGGACCAGCTCGAGCAAGTGCGCCAAAGCATGAGCAGCAAGGCCTCCGATTTAGTGGTGAATGCCATGGGTTTCCTGGGAGTTCCTTATAAACGCGGTGGCAACTCCGCAGAGACCGGTTTTGATTGCAGCGGCTTCGTGCGCGCCATGTACGAACAAACGGTGGGCCTGGTATTGCCACGCCGAGCCAAAGAGCAAGCGGCCGCCACCGACCGCATCGACAAGAGCGAACTGCGTCCAGGCGACCTGGTTTTCTTCAACACCATGAAACGCGCTTTCAGCCACGTCGGCATCTATGTGGGCGATGGGAAGTTCATTCACTCGCCACGCACGGGCTCTCAAGTGCGCGTGGAGGACATGCGTGAAGCCTACTGGCAGCGCCGCTTCGATGGCGCCCGCCGCGTCACACCACAGCCCGAAGCAGAAGCCAAGCCCTGAGCAAGACCCGCGATATCTAACGGTCTTTGGCGTAATACTGCAAACCGATATGCTCCAAATTTTGGAGACTTTCGATGCAACGCAAAACTGCCCAGGATTTTGACCAGGAACTGTTGATACTGTTTGACGCCTACGTACACGGAAACCTGGACCGTCGAGGCTTCCTGGAAAAGGCCCAAAAATTCGCAGTTGGCGGCGTCACAGCCACCATGTTGCTGGGCGCACTCAGCCCCGATTTCGCACTGGGCCAACAAGTCCCCCCCAACGACCCGCGCATCACCACTGAAACGCTGTCAGTTTCTTCCCCCAAGGGCTATGGCACCATCAAAGGCTATTTGGCGCGCCCAGCGAATGCTACCGGCCCGCTGCCAGCCATCTTGGTGGTGCATGAGAACCGCGGCCTGAATCCCCATATCGAAGATATCGCCCGGCGCCTGGCGCTTGATAACTTTGTTGCATTCGCGCCCGACGCATTGACCCCGCTTGGAGGTTACCCCGGTGACGAGCAAAAAGCCGTTGCCCTTTTCAGCCAGCTGGACCAAAGCAAAACGGCGGAGGACTTCATCGCCGCGGCCGAATTCCTCAAATCGCGCCCGGAAGTGCGCGGCAAGATTGGCGTTGTAGGCTTCTGCTACGGCGGCGGCATAGCCCATATGCTGTCTACCCGCTTGCCCGATTTGGGAGCCGCAGTTCCCTTTTACGGCAACCAACCTGCCGCCAGTGCCGCAGCGCAAGTCAAAGCCCCGCTGCTGATGCACTTCGCCGCGGTAGACGAACGTATCAACGCATCCTGGCCCACCTACGAAGCCGCACTCAAGGCCGCCGGCGTACCCTATACCGCCTACCAGTACCCCGGCACACAGCACGGCTTCAACAACGACACCACGCCCCGCTATGACGCTGCAGCAGCCAAGCTGGCATGGGAGCGGACGCTGGCCTTTTTCAACCAAAACCTGCGCAGCTAAGCCAGCAAAAAGAGCTATTCAAAAAAGGCTCTGGCGCAGGATTTATCTGCGCCAACAGCTCTCAATTTGAGAGCAACTCACTCTTTGCCCAGCAGCCGATCCGCATAGCCCTGCCAACGCGCATCCGGCCCCAGATCAGCGAACAGCCTGGCACGGGCTAGGCGGGCCATGGCATCCTGCTTGTGGGCTGTTGCTGTGGCCATAGTCGGGTCCAGGCCTGCGTCGCGTACCGTACGGGCGGCCTCAAACATTTCCTCGGCACGGCGCTTGCCATGTTGTGCCACCCGCTGGAAGAAGTAGCTACCTTGCTGCTGCCAGTCGATACCGGGGAAGGTCTCGGCCAACGTGGCCAGCATGTGCTCCTCCACGCCGTAATGGCGGGCTGCGGCATAGCTCTCCATCACTAGCGCCTCCATTCCCTTGACCACCACGCTGCGGCACATCTTGATGGCCGAGGCCACGCCAACCTCATTCGACACGGCCTTGGCATCCATGCCCCAGCCGCGTAGGGTCTCGGCCAGCTCCTCGGCCTTGGGACCACCCAGCAGCATGGGCACACGTATGCCGTAAGGCGGTACCGACGCCATTACCCCCGCATCCACGTAGTGCGCGCCACCGGCAGCCAGCATGCTGGCCGAGCGCTTCTTGGTGCTGGGCGAAACCGAGTTCAGGTCCAGGTAAATGCTGCCTTCGCGGATGCACATGCCGGCGTCTTCCGACACATCCAGCGCGCTCGACGCGGTCACGGCCGACACCACCAGGTCCGCCTGCGCATACAGCTCCTGAAACGAAGCACAGGCCTGCACGCCAGCCGGCACGGCATCGCGCACGCGGTTATCACTGAACTGCAAATCCCAGGTGCTGACCGCGCCCACATGGGGGGCCAGGCCGGCCGCAAAAATCTTGCCCACCTCGCCATAGCCGACCACGCCCAGGTGCTTGAATTGCATGGAGTTGCTCCGAAAATCAGGTTTATAAAATAAGACCGCTAGGGTCTGCCGGGCCTGTGTCCGTGCAAGGCTTCGGCCATGCGCCCACTATCCCCCGCCCGCGCGCCATATGCAAGGGCTGAACACCCACTGCGCAGGGTTCAGGATACCGGTGTTGCGACCGCCGATGCGGCCGGCTGCGCAGGCACAGCCGCTGCTGGTGGTACTGGTGCTGCTGGCACGGGTGCCGCAGGTGGCAGTCGCAAGTAGGCAGCAGCGTCCTCGGGAGCCATGCCAAAAGTGAAAGTCGCCGGACTGGCATCGCTGCCGCCCCAGCCATAGGCCTTCAGATCGCTGATGGCAGTGAACGCCATGGAGGTAGGCACACCCGCGCAATGCAACTGCAACACACCGGTGGTGGTCGCGGTATATCGGAAATTGCCCGAACACACCCGTACAGGCGTTTGGGTTGAGGCCATCTGCACCGTGCCCGTGCGGTCCAGCCCCACGGTAGCCGTGCCCTGGTACAGCACGCCATCCACCACCGCCAGGGCGGGAGTGCTGGAGTAAAGAAAGGAAACGGCCTTGTTGCTGACCGTGTCACAGCCGCCCAGCGCCAGGGCAGCCACGAGAGTGCAAAGAACTGCTTTCATCTGCGCATCTTAGGCTGCACAGCTTGGCTGCGGGCCCCGGTAAATCGCGGAAAAGCGGGTGATTTCCGGCACTAACTACCGGTTAGGTTTGGTTCTCAATCGTCGTCTGTAGGCGCCAGGCCAGGGAATAACACCTCGGTATAACCCAGCTGCGTCAAATCGCGCATGCGCGTGGGGTACAGCCGACCTATGAGGTGATCGCACTCGTGCTGCACTACGCGGGCGTGGAAGCCCTCCACCGTACGGTCTATAGGGTCGCCATACTGGTCAAAGCCGGTATAGCGGATCTTGGACCAGCGCGGCACCAGGCCCCGCAGACCGGGCACAGACAGACAGCCCTCCCAATCATCGTCCTCCACCTCGCCCAGGGCCGTGATCACAGGGTTGATCAGCACCGTAGGCGGCACCAGCGGACGGTCCGGGTAGCGCGGGTTGGACTCGCGCGTGCCGAACACCACCAGCTGCAGGTCCACGCCGATCTGCGGCGCCGCCAACCCGGCGCCGTTGGCCGCGCGCATGGTGTCCAGCATGTCGGAGACCAGCAGATGCAGCTCATCGGTATCGAAATGGGTCACAGGCTGGGCCACGCGCAGCAGGCGCGCATCGCCCATTTTCAAGATGGCGTGTACGGTCATGGCGTAGCTCCTTCATTCAACAGCGCCAGCATCTGCGCCTCGTCCAATACCGGCACGCCCAAAGCCAGTGCCTTGTCCAGCTTGCTGCCGGCTTCCTCGCCGGCCACGACGTAATGGGTTTTCTTGCTCACCGAACCGGCCACCTTGGCACCCGCAGCTTCAAGCAGATCCTTGGCCTGATCGCGGCTCAGCGTGGGGAAGGTGCCGGTGAGCACAAAGGTCTGGCCGGCCAGGGGCTTGGGTGCCTGGGCGGCGGGCTCACCCTCTTCCCAGCGGATGCCGCAAGCGCGCAGTTGCTCGACAACTTCGCGGTTATGCGGCTGGTCGAAGAAGGTGCGGATGGCCAAAGCCACGATAGGGCCGACGTCGGCCACCTCCAGCAGCTGCTCAACACTGGCATCCATGATGCTGTCGAGCTTGCCGAAATGCCGGGCCAATTCCTTGGCCGTAGCCTCTCCGACATGGCGGATGCCCAGGCCGAACAGAAAGCGCGGCAGGGTCGTGTCCTTGGATTTCTCCAGCGCGGCCAGGATGTTCTTGGCCGATTTGTCGGCCATGCGGTCCAGCTCGGACAAGGCCGTCAGGCCCAGCTTGTACAGGTCAGGCAAGGTGCGGATGATGCCGGCGTCCACCAGTTGCTCGACCAGCTTGTCGCCCAGGCCTTCGATCTCCACCGCGCGGCGGTGGGCGAAATGCAATATCGCCTCCTTGCGCTGCGCCGGGCAGAACAGGCCGCCGCTGCAACGGTGGTTCATCTCGGTCTTTTCGCGCACCACGGCGCTGCCGCAGATCGGGCATTGGCGCGGCATGCGGAAGTTGGGCACGTAGATTTCACGCACTTTTTCAACGACCCCGACTACCTCGGGAATCACATCGCCCGCACGCCGCACGATGGCGGTGTCGCCCACACGCACCCGCTTACGGCGCAGTTCAAACAGGTTGTGCAGCGTGGCATTGGTCACCGTCACGCCACCGACGAATACCGGCGCCAGCCGCGCCACCGGCGTCAGCTTGCCGGTGCGTCCCACCTGCACGTCGATGCCCAGCACGGTGGTCAGCTGCTCCTGTGCCGGGTATTTGTGCGCCACGGCCCAGCGCGGCTCGCGCGACACAAAGCCCAGCTGGCGCTGCAAGGCCAGCGCATTCACTTTGTAGACCACGCCGTCGATGTCGTAGGGCAGCTGGTCGCGCGCAGCACCGGTCTGCTGGTGGTACGCTACCAATTCCGTAGCACCCTGCGCAATCTGTACCTGCGCTGCGACCGGGAACCCCCAAGATTTCAAGGTCTGCAGCATGGCGTAATGGGTGTCGAACACCGGGCCGCCCTGCTCCACCGGCGTCACTTCGCCCAGGCCGTAGGCGAAGAACTTCAGCGGGCGCTTTTGGGCAATGCCCGGGTCCAGCTGACGCACCGCGCCGGCGGCCGCATTGCGCGGGTTCACAAAGGTTTTCAGGCCAGCTTCGCGCTGGCGTTCGTTCAGCGTATCGAAGTCGTCGCGCCGCATGTAGACCTCGCCGCGCACCTCCAGCACGGCAGGGGCATCGCCCTGCAGGCGCAGCGGGATCTGCCGCATGGTGCGGATGTTCTGCGTCACGTCTTCGCCGTACTCGCCGTCGCCGCGCGTAGCGGCCTGCACCAGCGCGCCGTTCACATAGCGCAAGCTCATGGCCAGGCCGTCGAACTTGGGCTCAGCCACGTATTCCACCGGTGCATCACCCTCAGCCAGACCCAGCTCCTTGCGGATGCGGGCGTCGAAATTCAGCGCGCCGCTGGGTTCGGTGTCCGTTTCTGTGCGGATGCTCAGCATGGGCACGGCGTGGCGCACCGAGGCGAACTCGGGCAGCGGCTTGCCGCCCACGCGCTGGGTCGGCGAATCGGCCGTCAGCAGCTCGGGGTGCGCCTCTTCCAGCGCCTGCAGTTCGCGGAACACGCGGTCGTACTCGGCGTCGGGCACGGTCGGCGCGTCCATCACGTAGTAGCTGTGGCTCCAGGCATTGAGCTGTGCGCGCAATGCTTCTATTTTGATAGCTGCTGGCGCAGGATTTACCTGCGCTGGCGCCCCAAAAAGCTCTAAGTTTTCATCCATGTCGTAAATCCAATGGGCGTCAACACACCGCAGCCAATAAGGCGAGGTGATTTCTTATTCCAGAATACCGCGGAACCGGCTTCGCCGGGCCGCTGGTATTGCCCCCTGCAAGGGGGGAGGAGGCCACACGAAGTGGGCAAGCCTGGGGGTTAGCTAAAAAGCCGTCTCGCCAATGCAGAGCCGGCAGCCAGCTCGCGCGACTCCAGCGTGTCGTAGAGCTTCTCCAGCTCGGCGCCGATGCCGTCCAGTGCATCCTGGGGCAAGGGGTAGCCTCGGTCGTCGGTGATGCTGCCGTCCATGGCCTCGGCCAGGGCCTTGGCGGTTTCACGCATGCGCACAAAGGGCTGCTCGGCGCGGTCCACCTGGGGCACGTCCAGGCTCAGCGACACCTCGCGCAGGGCCGATTGGTCCGGGTCTTCGGCCAGCGCGGCCTGGGCGTCGAAAGCCAGGCCCAGCACCGGCGGCATGCCCGCCGTGGCCGAGGGCAACACCATACGGCCCGGGATCAGCGAGGGCACAAAGCCCAGGCGTGCGGCATGCTGCTGCACATAGCCGGGGCTCCAGGCCGCGTGCACGGCGCGCAGGGTGAAGCCCAGCTGGGCGTCGTGGTCGTTGGCAAACTGGTCCAGCTCGCGGCCACGGGCCACTTCTTCACGCATCTCGGGGAACTCGGGCAGGCCGTTGACCGCATCGGCAAAGGCCTGGGTCTTCATCACGAACTCGGAAAACTCGATCTCGTTCAGCGCACCCGTGCGGTTGGCCAGCTGCACGCCGGTCTGAAACTGGGTGTAGCGCTGGCCGGCGGCCGGGGTTTCCCATTGCTGGCTGGAGGCATTCAGTCCTTCGATGGCAAAGGGTTTGCTGCCCACGCGGCGTGTCGGCGGCATGGCGGCCAGGGCCGCGTCGCCCGACACGGGCTGCTCCACGGCCACCGTGGCCAGCCCGTCTATCAAGGCGTCCATGCCGGGCTTGCGCTCGGGCACGGGCAACGGCGGCAGCTCGCCCTCGAACGATGGTTCCTGGCGTTGCACACCCTCCTCCGTGTCGGGGAAGGCGCTGGGCGGCGGTGGATCGGGTTGCTTGGGGGCGTTTTTGCGGGCTGTCCAGGTGCTATGTGCGACGACGGCGGCCAGTACCAGGCCGCCTCCCACCGCCAGCCCCAGTTGTAGGGTAGTTGTCATGTCATTTCGGCCATGGAAAGGGCCGACTCCATATCGACCGCCACAATGCGCGAAACGCCCTGCTCCTGCATGGTCACGCCAATCAGTTGCTGGGCCATTTCCATGGCGATCTTGTTGTGGCTGATGAAAAGAAATTGGGTCTCGCGGCTCATGCTGGCCACCAGTTTGGCATAGCGCTCGGTGTTGGCGTCGTCCAGCGGCGCGTCCACCTCGTCCAGCAGGCAAAACGGTGCCGGGTTCAGCATGAAGATGGCGAACACCAGGGCAATCGCCGTCAGGGCTTTCTCGCCGCCCGACAGCAGATGGATGGTCTGGTTCTTCTTGCCGGGCGGCTGCGCCACCACCTGCACGCCGGAATCCAGAATCTCGTCGCCGGTAATGACCAGCCGCGCATTGCCGCCACCGAACAGCTCGGGAAACATCTTGCCGAAATGGCCGTTCACGGTGTCAAAGGTGCCGGACAGCAGTTCGCGGGTTTCGCCGTCGATCTTCTTGATGGCATCTTCCAGCGTGGTCATGGCGTCCACTAGGTCGGCGGTCTGCGCGTCCAGGAACTGCTTGCGCTCGCGCGCCACGGTCAGCTCGTCCAGCGCGGCCAGATTCACGGCGCCCAGGGCAGTGATTTCGCGGTTCAGCCTGTCGATTTCGCTCTGCATGCCGTGCATGCGCACATCGCCATCGGCAATGGACTTGGCAATCGCTTCCAGGTCGGCCTTGGCCTCGGTGAGCAACTGGGTGAACTGCTCCGAGCCCAGGCGCGCGGCCTGCTCTTTCAGCTGGAATTCGGTGATGCGCTGGCGTAGCGGGTCGAGTGCGCGCTCATTCTGCATGCGGGCCTCGTCGGCGGCGCGCAGGCGGGCGGTCAGGTCGTCGTACTGGCTGCGCTGTGCACCCAGAGCGGCTTCGCGCTCCAGCTTCTGGGCCAGCGCGGTCTGCAGGCCGCCCTGGGCGGCTGCGTCGCTGAGGCGGGCCAGTTCGTCATGGGCGCGCTGTTGTTCGTCGGTCAGCGACACGGTTTGCTGCTGCGCCATGTCCACCGCGCGCGCCAGCTCGGCACGGCGCGCGCCCAGGCTGCGCTGGGCGAAGGTGGCCTCTTGGGCCTGGCGCTCCAGGCTGCGTTGCTGCTCACGGCATTCGTTCAGCTTGCGCTGCACTTCGATGACGCGCTCGTCCAGCTGGGCATGGCGCTCCTGGCTGTCGGCCAGCTGCATATCCAGCTCTTCGAAGCGGGCCTCAGCGGTGACGCGGCGCTCTTGCAGATCGTCCAGTTGGGCCTCGACCTCGGCCAGGTCGCCGGCCAGCTGCTGGCTGCGCGCACGGGCCTGCTCGCCCAACTGGCCCAGGCGCAGGGTTTCGACCTGCAGCGCGTGGGCCTGGGTTTGTGCTTCGCTGGCTTCGCGCCGGGCCGTGACCAGGCGCTGCGAGGATTCGTTGTAGGCGGCCTCGGCACGCACCAAAGCGTAGCGGGTTTCCTCATTGATTAGCGTCTGGGCGCGCAGCTGCTTCTCTAAATTTTCAATTTCCTGGGCTCGCGCCAACAGGCCGGCCTGCTCGGAGTCCTGGGCGTAAAAAGATACGCTGTGCAGGCTGACGGCGTGGCCGCTTTGCACATAAATCACTTCGCCGGTCTGCAGCTGGCTGCGTTGCTGCAGCGCGTCTTCAAAGCTGACTGCGGTATAGCAGCCGTGCAGCCAGTCGCCCAGCAAGGCGGCCAGGCCGGCATCGTTCAAACGCAGCAAATCGGCAAGACGGGGCAAGGCGGCAGCAGTTGGTGCGGGGCCGGCCGGCGGCGCGCTGTAGAAAGCCAGCTTGGCCGGAGGCACATCATTGCCGTCCAGGCCAGCGAAGGCACGGACCATGTCCAGCCGGGATACTTCCAGCGCGCCCATGCGCTCGCGCAGTGCGGCTTCCAGGGCGTTTTCCCAGCCCTGCTCAATGTGCAACTTGCCCCACACGCCTTGCAGCCCTTCCAGGCCGTGGCGGGTCAGCCAGGGTTTGAGCTTGCCGTCGGTCTTGACCTTTTCCTGCAGCGCCTTCAGCGCCTCCAGACGGGCCGAGATATCGGCCTGGCGAGCAGATTCGGTGTTGACGGCGGTTTGCTTGCTGCGCCGGTCTTCGTCCAGCTGGGGCAGGTTTTTCTGCAGCTCCTGCAGGCGCGCGTCGGCTATTGTCACGGCCTCGGTGGCTTCATCCAGCTGGCCTTGCAGCATCTCCAGACGGGCATCGTCGGGTGCGGCCAGGGATTTCTTGTCGCCCTCCAGGCGCTCACGGCGCTGGTCCAGCTGGCGGAACTGTTCTTCAATGCTGCGCTGCTCGGCGGCCAGCACCTGGATCTGCTGCTGCACCTGGACCACGCCTGTGCGCTGCTCGTTGGCGGCACGGGTGGCGCTTTGCAAGGCGTCTTCCAGGTCGGGAATCTGCCCGGCCTGCTCTTCCACCTGGGCGGCGAGCAGCTCGGCTTTTTCTTCCGCCTCGATGCCGGTGGCCTCCAGATTTTCAAGTTCGAAATGCGCGTCTTCCTGGCGCGTAGCCCATTGCTGGATTTGTTCTTTCAATGTGGTCAGGCGCAGCTCGACGCGCTGGCGTCCTTCGACCACGAAGCGGATTTCGCCCTCCAACCGGCCGACTTCGGCACTGGCCTCGTACAGCTTGCCCTGGGCCTGGTTGACCGCGTCGCCCGCGTCGTAATGCGCCTGGCGTATGGTTTCTAGCTCGGCCTCGACATGGCGCAGGTCGGCAATGCGCGACTCCAGGTCGTTCACCGCCTGGGCGGCGTCGGCCTTGACCTTGCCCTGGTCAGCCTCGCTCTCGGTCTTCTTCAGGAACCACAGCTGATGCTGCTTCAGCGTGGCGCTGGCGTGCAGGGTGTTGTACTTGTGGGCCACCTCGGCCTGCTTTTCCAGGCGCTCCAGGTTGGCGTTGAGCTCGCGCAGGATGTCTTCCACGCGGGTCAGGTTTTCACGCGTGTCGCTCAGGCGGTTCTCGGTCTCGCGGCGGCGCTCCTTGTATTTGGAGACGCCGGCAGCTTCTTCGAGGAACAGGCGCAGCTCTTCTGGCCGCGACTCGATGATGCGGCTGATGGTGCCCTGGCCGATGATGGCGTAGGCACGCGGGCCCAGGCCGGTGCCCAGGAACACGTCTTGCACGTCGCGCCGGCGCACCGGCTGGTTGTTGATGTAGTAGCTGCTATTGCCTTCACGGGTCAGCACGCGCTTGACGGCGATCTCGGCAAACTGGCCCCACTGGCCGCCGGCACGGTGGTCGTTGTTCTCGAACACCAGCTCCACGCTGGAGCGGCTGGCCGGCTTGCGCGTGGTGGTGCCGTTGAAGATCACGTCCTGCATGGACTCGCCGCGCAGCTCGCTGGCCTTGCTTTCGCCCAGCACCCAGCGCACCGCGTCCATGATGTTGGACTTGCCGCAGCCGTTCGGCCCCACCACGCCAACCAGTTGGCCCGGCAGATGGAAGGTGGTGGGTTCGGCAAAGGACTTGAAGCCCGCGAGCTTGATGGATTGGAGGCGCACCGAAGTCTGGTTGTTATAGCGAGTGGGTTGGTCTGCAAGGCATTTGTATACGCGATACGCGCCACAAAAGCAGAATCGAGTTTACCCGAGCCCCCGGGCGTATCCCAGATCAACTGCTACCAATTGCTACCAATTCAATAGCTTGCAGCGCAGACAGAATCTGCGGTAGGCCCGTATTTCTTTCACAAGCCCGGCAGCATCGTGCCGCAAGCAAGGGCTTTATGGTGCAATTATCCAATCTTCCGTAAAATTATGTTTTACGAAATAATTAATCCATAAAACCCATGGCCGACCTCTTCACCTACCGCCGCACCGCCCTGGCGGCCAGCTACTGCGACGCGCTGGAGGGCCGTGGCATCCTGGACGCCACCTCCGGTCTGTTCCTGGCCGCACCCCGGCGCACTGGTAAATCCACCTTTTTGCGCGAAGACATGGTGCCCGAGATGCGCAAGCGCGGCTGGGAGACACTGTACGTAGACCTGTGGTCCGACCGCAGCCGCGACCCGGCCGAACTCATCATCTCCGTGGTGCGCGAAGCCCTGGCCCGCTTTGATGGCGTGGTGCTCAAGGCCGCCAAGGGCGTGGGGCTGGACAAGCTGAATGTACTGGGGGCTCTGAGTCTGGACCTGAACAAGATCGGCCAGACCGGTGGCGCCACGCTGGCCGACGCGCTGGAGCGGCTGCGCCTGAAATGCGGCAAACCCCTGGTGCTGCTGGTGGACGAAGCCCAGCATGCCCTGTCCACCCCCGCCGGCACCCAGGCCATGTTCGCGCTCAAAGCCGCGCGTGATCGCCTCAACCAAGGCACGCCCGAGCGCGGCCTGTACCTGGTGATGACCGGCTCCAACCGCGACAAGCTGACGCACCTGGTGCTGCGCAAGAGCGAGCCCTTCTACGGCGCCGGCGTAACCCGATTCCCGCTGCTGGACCGGGGCTTTGTAGAAGCTTACGCCTCCTGGCTGAAACCCCAATTTGCCGATGGCAAGGCTTTCAGCGCCGAGACGCTGGAGCGCGCCTTTGACCTGCTGGGCCGCCGGCCCGAGATGCTGAAGCGCGTGGTCGGCGAAGCCGTGGCCGACTGGGGCGGCGCCGAGGCGCTGGACGCACTGATTGAACGCAACGCCCAGCAGCTGCAGAGCCGCGCCTGGCAGGAATTTGCATCTGCCTATAACAGCCTGCCCGGCGCGCAAAAGGCCGTGCTCGACGCCATCGCCCGCCTGGCCCCCGACTACACCCCATTTGCCGAAACTGCGCTAGCCGCCTACCAGGCCGTGCTGGGCAAAGCCTTGAACAACTCAGCCATCCAGGGCGCGCTGGACGCGCTGCGCGACAAAGAGTTGATCTGGCGTGCCGGCCGCGGCGACTACGCCTTCGAAGACGACGGCCTGCGCGCCTGGTATCTGCAGCAACACCCACAGCCACCACAGATCACCGACTGAAGCTTGCTATCAAGTTAATAACTACATATGCAAGACACTAGTGGAGTGATTGTGATGGAGGTATCCTCCACCTCCATAACAACCGAGCCACAGCGGTGAACTACATGGTTTTCAACAATTCGCTCACTTCTGTTTGGCCAGGAAAACTTCGACCAATTTTGGCAATACGCTCAAGCTCCACGCGCCCTTGTGCCTTGTCATCCGCCTTGATATAGAGCTTGGCCAAACGTAAACGCATCCAGTGATCCGATGGCTGCAACGCAACCGCTGCTTTTTGCACCTCAATGGCACGCGTCAACTTGTTATCGGCGGCCAAAGCCATTGCCAACGTATCCATATACGCATACTGCTGTGGTTGAAGCAAGTTGGCTTTTTCAGCATAAGCCGTGGCTCCGGGCTTGCCCAGCTTCAAAGTAACCCAGGCTAAATTGTTAAATGCGGCCGCATTGTCGGGACTCAATTTCACGACTGCCTGGAAATGCCTTTCAGCATCAGCGAACCGGCCTTGCAGTGACTCAGAACCGGCCAGATGGAAAAGAAAGTTGACGTCATCGGGATGGTTACCAAGCCAGCGTGACGCCAGCTTTTCAGCGTCTGCAGAAGCACCCGTCTTATTTAAAGCTGCATGGAGCTTTATGGCCACTCCAGAGTCTTGCGCCTTGTCAAAGCTGCGGCGATACGCCACGACTGCGGCGGGCCAGCTTTGCTGTACGACCAGCACATCTCCCTCCAAAGTATCGGGAAGTGCAAGCTCAGGACGTTCTTTCTGCAAGACACGTGCGCTGACCAAAGCGCCAGCAGCGTCACCTGATGCAATCTGGACCTCCACCAGGCGACTTCTGGCAGCCACCATATCAGGTGCAATTTCGATGGCACGCTTCAAGTTGTCATTAGCCGATGCCATATCCTTTTGCGCCACAGCAACCTCGGCAAGGCGCAAATAGGGCGTCGGTGATCGCGGCATGGCAAGAGCAAGTTTATTGAACGTGTCAATAGCCTGGTTGTATTCGCCCGCACGCGTCAACACGACGCCCATGGTGTTTAGCATGGACGGATCATGGGGCATGGCAGCGAGACCATCGCGTGCCGCCTGCAAGGCGGCTTTGGTATCGTTGTTGCGCAACTGATGCTCTACCAAAGCAATACGCGCAGACGATGCATCAGGTTGCAGCTTCACCGCACTATCGATCAAAGCCGTTACGTCATCCTTGTTGGCTCCGGATTGGGCCAATAAATCCGCCTTTCCCAGCAAAGCTTCAACGCTTTTGGGATTCGCAACCAAGAGATCATCAAACCGCTTGCGCGCCTGCTCCGGTTTCTTTTCAGCTATATCCAGCGTAGCCAGCATCGCAACCGGGGGGTAATAGGTTTTGTCGAGCGCCACGGCACGCTCGAAATTTTTGCGAGCCGTTGGCACATCGTTGCGCGCAAGCTCAACCATACCGCGTAAATTGGCGCCGAAAGGCTTGTCGGGCTGTTTACGTTCGAGTCCATCAATTGCGAGCAGCGCCTTCTCGAAATTGCGGTGTTGAAGCTGAGTTCGAACGAGTGCCACGTCCGTGGAGATTCCGGCGTCGCTGGCTGCAATGGCCTTCAATTCGTCAATCAACGCGTCCGACTTGGCATTGGCCGTGCTCTCGGTATTAGACAACTTGTCCAGTACCAGAAGGGTCCGGCTACGCGTGTCGGCAGGATTGCGCTTCGCCGCTTGCGCAAAATAAGTCTGTGCTTTCTTCTGCTCGCCCACACGCCTATAGGCTTCACCAGCAAGTGCTAGAGTTTGCGCATCTGACGAGCCTTTTTGCAAAAGGTATTCAACTATTGCTACAGCTTTGGCTGGTTGATCCGTCAAAAGGTATGTCTGCGCCAGCATCCACCGGGATGTCCTCAAGTCAGGGTTTATGAGCAAAGCCTTCGCTAAAAACTCCTCGGCACGGGAGTAAGACTTCAATTCAAACTCCACGGCACCGGCCAATTGCAGAGTCCGCAAATGCTCTGGCGCCATTTTTATCAGTTGCTGCACCTGCTCGCGTGCCAGCGCATAATCTTTACGGTGGTAGGTGAGCAATGCTTCGTAATACCGAGTCTGTGGATTTCCCGGCAGCGCCGCTTTCATGTTTTCAAATTGGGCTGCAGCAGCGGTCATGTCACCAACGGCAATCAAATGGTCTAACAATCCTGCATGGGCAGCTAGATCGACCTTCCGCAACGAAAGCGCATGGCGGTAAGCCGATACGGCATCTGATGCACTGCCCCCACTATTCAGCAGTACGTCACCTTTCAGTCGCCAAACCTCACCCAAACGGGTATCTCGCTCCAAAGTCTCATTGATTAGCCGCAACGCCTCAACATAGCGACCAGCTCTTGCATTGATGCGTATCCGCAAAATATCTGCAGGGGAAAAATGCGGAACGGCCTTTTGGGCTTCGTCCAATGCGGCATCAGCATGGGGGTGATCGCCCAGCGCCTCATACGCAGCAGCAAGCGATGTTTTCAGATCAGCTTGCCCCAAAGGATCGGCCAGTGTTGTTTCAGCAAACTGCGTTACGACTTTCTTGTAGTCCCGCTGCTCCAGCAGCAGACGTGCCGTGGCAGGCGCCACACGCGCCGGCGAGTATTTGAGATCAGCCGCCTTGCGAAATTCGATAGCCGCCGATGAAGTGTCACCAGAATCGAGAAAAACTTGCCCAAGCATCAAGCGTGCTTCACCGGCTTCAGGTAGCTGCTGCACTGCATTCTTCAATTGGATAATTGCCGCAGCCTTATCTCCCTTGGCCAAAGCCTCTTTGGCCGATGCCATATAGCTGTCATAGCTACCGCCGCCACAAGCCGCCAACAAGATTGCAATAGCTGGGACGCAGATTAAAAAGCGGATCGGCATGTTCAAAAACCATGGATGGGTACCGCAAGCCTTGAGGCTTAACGAAAATGGTACTGCAAAATAAAGAAAAGACACATTCCCGTGGGGAATGTGTCTAAATCAGACGCTCAAAAAAGCGTAGTAATAAAACAAATAACTACGCCGTTAATAACCGTTCACGCCAATCAAGCCTTCTTGCCGCGCTTGACCATCACAGAGGCCGCCAGCGCCAACCCGATCAAAGCCAACGAACCGGGTTCTGGAACCGTGTTATTTCCGATACCACCGCCAGTCGCAGTTCCGGCCGTCAAAGAATTAATGAACACTGCACTGTCATAGATAGAGTCGGAAGTATCTGCAATCGCAATCGTGATCGTGTGAGTTCCATCCGCATTGCCTGCACCCAGAAGACCGGTAACCGTAAAGACTTGGGTCAAACCATCAAATTCAATGCCGTACGCGCCGGAACTGTTGTTGAAGAAATTGGTCGGACTGCCAGGAGTATTGGAAATCAGCTGACCGTTACTGAACTGGGCAAAGTTCACACCATCAACGAAAAACCCAAAAATATCGGTGACCGTTTGGGTAGGAAACTCTTCTGTGCCAAACAAAAACTTCGCGGAAACCGAGCTAATGCTGCTGTCCACATTGAAATTGAAGCTCAAGACATTGGCGTCAAAAGTAGTGCTCGTACCGCCTTTGCTTGCACTCAAGGCCCCCAAAGGCGCATATGCGCCACTATTTGTGGTGTGGCTGAATGGATGGGCCGTATTGGTCAAGGGGATATTTGCAATACCGCTCGTCAACACAATACCGTCAGCCATGGACAGCGTCGGATCGCCACCCGAAGAGGTCACATTAAAGCCCGTGTAAGTACCAGACTGTTGCACGCCCGCGGTATTAACGCCTTGGTAGGTCGACGTGCCCGCAACGACGGATATACCGCTGGACGGAGCGAGCAAAGCACTTTCCAAAGTAGAGGCAATGCCCGCTGTGCTGGTAATCGGCGTAATAGCCAATGCAGCCGACGCACCGGTCGAGGCAAGTCCCATGACGGTAAATGCTGCAGCAAGTGCTGCAGACTTGCTATTCAAAAAAAATTTACGCATAGAGTCTCCCATTGGGTTGAAAGTAAACAGGTTTGCACATCACATTTATCAAGCAGCAACATTCGAGCCAGTTTTTTAAATTCAATTAATCCCAACAAAATCAATCACTTACAAAGAAAATACATATGCTTACATGTACCAATGTAAAGATCATCGACACAATTAAATACAAGTGAAAAGGCTTTGAACGACGCCCGAGCGCATGGTAAGCGGCCCCTTAAACTCAACTGCGCTTGCTGGTTGCTGAGAATGCAGAGGCAAGGATTTGGGCATGTCGGTAGCTCATCTGCATTTACAAGCGAAGCAACAAACCCATTAGCTCTATTTTTTTAGGCTGCGCCTCTTTTCCCGATAGATCTTGAAAATGCTGCTAACTTCATAGGATTTAGCGCAGGCAACATCTAAGCAGGAAACTTATTCAATCTTTAAGTTCTTCGAGCCCCAATTATTCGCATATCGTATGTTGATATCGTTCTATAGCTGCATACACATCTAAACCTAAGATTCCGCTCCAAGGCCGCCGCTTGCCGTGGCCGCAAACTATCAGGAGCTGGAAGCATGCGATTCGCACAAAAACTATGGACGGCCGCCGTGGGCGCGCTGGTATTGGGCACCGCCCTCACGGCCACAGCGGCCGACAAAAAAGTAGTGGTGGGCTACCAGACGGACGCCCTGCCCTCGTCGGTCGGCATTGCCAATGGCGACTACGCCAAGACCACGGGTTTTGAGATCGACTTCCGTCGCTTCAACTCCGGTGCCGACATCTTTGCAGCCATTGCATCGGGCGATGTACAGATTGGCTACGTGGGCTCCAGCCCCTACGCTGCCGCCACCTCGCGCGGCCTGGACGTCAAGGCCTTCTACGTGGCCTCCATCTCCGGCATCGATGAGGCCCTGGTGGTGCGCAACGGCTCCGGCATCAACAGCCTGGCCGACCTGAAGGGCAAGAAGCTGGCCGCAGCCCCCGTGTCCACCGACCACTACCAGCTGCTAGCGCTGCTGAAGACCCAGGGCCTGACTGAAAAAGATGTGCAGGTTTTTGCCATTCCCCAGCCCGACATCGTGGCCGCCTTCAACCGGGGCGATATTGACGGCGGCTTTGTCTGGGACCCGGCGCTGACCGAGCTGAAGAAGAACGGCAAAGTGCTGGTGACCTCCAAGGATGTGGCCGACAAAGGCGCGCCGACCTTCTCCGCCTGGGTGGCCACCGCCGCCTTCGCCAAGGAGCACCCGGAGTTCCTGAAGTCCTTCTCCAGCGTGGTGGACAAATACACCACCTCGTTCACCAGCAACAAGGCCGCATGGACCGCCGACAGCGAAAACACCAAGCTGCTGGCCAAGCTGCTCGGCGGCACCCCGGCCGACCAGGCCGCTGCGCTGCAAAACCTGTCGTTGCTGAGCCTGAACACCCAAGCGTCTGACGCGTGGCTGGGCGGCGGCGAGAAGTCAGGCGTGGCCCGCATCCTGAAGGAAACCTCGGTGTTCCTGAAAGAGCAAAAGAAGATCCCCGAGGTATTGCCCAGCTACGCGGCCTTTGTGACGCCCGCCGCCGTGGTAGCCCTGAAGAAATAAGCGCATCCATGCTCCGCGTCCAACACGCCAGCGTATTTTTTGAAGCCCGCGACGGCCGGCCGGTGCATGCGCTGGACCGGGTATCGCTGGACATCCCACAGGGCAGCTTTGTGGTGGCTCTGGGCACTTCCGGCTGCGGCAAATCCACCTTGCTGAACGCCATGGCCGGCTTCTTACCTTTGTCCGATGGCAGCATCACGCTGGACGGGCGCCCGGTAGAGGGTCCGGGTGCCGATCGTGGCGTGGTGTTCCAAAAGGACACGCTGCTGCCCTGGAAATCCGTGCTCGACAACGTCGCCCTGGGCCTGCAGTTTGCCGGCCTGCCGCGCGCCGAGCGCCACGAGCGGGCGCTGGAGCTGCTGCGCCTGGTGGGTCTGCAGGACTTTGCCAACGCCGCGCCCTACGAGCTGTCAGGCGGCATGCGCCAGCGCGTGGGCCTGGCCCGTGCCCTGGCGCCCGACCCGGACATCTTGTTGATGGACGAGCCCTTTGGCGCGCTGGACAGCATGACCCGAGAGCATATGCAAGAGCTGCTGGTATCCGTCTGGGCGCGCACCGGCAAGCGGGTGTTTTTCATCACCCATTCCATCGAAGAAGCGCTGTTCCTGGGTACCGAGCTGATCGTCATGTCACCCCGGCCGGGTCGCATTGTGGCGCGCTTCAATCTGGACTTTGTACGCCAGTACGCCCGCGACGGCGACGCCCGCGCCATCAAGACATCGCCCGCCTTCGCCCAGCTGCGCGAAGACATACGCGCCATCGTCCACCGATCCGAACACAGTACAGAAGAGGCCACGTTATGAGCGAACTTGCCGTACCCGGCAACATCCACGCCAGCAGCACGCCCACACCGGCGACCACACCGAGGCTGGTGAAAATGCGCAGCTTTGGCGTGGGCGAACACAGCACCGTCACCACCAGTGTCGCCACTGGCGCCGCCATCCTGCTGCTGTGGTGGGCCGTGGCGCAGACCGGACTGGTGCCGCACCTGTTCCTGCCCACCCCGGCCGAGGTGCTAGCCACGGCCCGCAGCATCTGGGAAGACGGCTACGCCAATGCCTCGCTATGGGAGCATGTGCGGGCCAGCCTGGGGCGCATTCTGTCGGCCGCCGCCATCGCGGTGGCACTGGGCATACCAGTGGGCATCGCCATGGGGCTGAACCGCTGGGCCAAGGGGATCCTGGACACGCCCATAGAGTTCTACTGGCCGCTGCCGCCGCTGGCCTATCTGCCGCTGATGATCATCTGGCTGGGCATAGGCGAAGCGTCGAAGATCACTCTGCTGACGCTGGCCATGTTCGCGCCCGTCGTGCTGTCGGCCCAGGCCGGCGTGCGGTCCCTGTCGCAAGAGCGGGTGAACGCTGCGCTGTCGCTGGGCGCCAACCGCTGGCAGTTGTTCAGCCAGGTGGTACTGCCGTCTGCGCTGCCAGAGATTTTGACCGGCATCCGCATCGCGCTGGGCGTGGGCTGGAGCACGCTGGTAGCGGCGGAACTGATCGCGGCCACGCGCGGCATAGGCTTCATGGTGATGTCGGCATCCCACTTCCTGGCGACTGACGCGGTGTTTGTCGGCATCGTCATCATCGCGGCCTGCGCGTTTGCGTTTTCCCTGGCCATGCGCCTACTAGAGCGCTGGCTACTGCCCTGGAAGGGCAAACACTGACTGCTTCAAATTTGATAGCTACTGGCGCAGGAATTAGCTGCGCCAGCAGCCTTTTTACCCAGATGAATAGGAGGAGCAAAAGCCCTGTATGTAGGAATCGGGCTACGAACAGTAACGGCATCGTCTGCTGTGCGGATGGTCGGGAATTTTCAATACTGTAGATATACAAAACCCACAGGAGAAACTCCATGAACAGCAACTACCGCATCCACCGCGCCATCGCTACTGCCACCATAGCCGCCGTTTTGCTCACCTTGGGCGGCTGCGCAGGCATGAACCGCAGGCAGCAAAACACCGCTACTGGCGCAGCCATCGGCGGTGCTGCCGGCCTGGTTCTAGGGGGTAACGCGGTAGGCACGGCCGCTGGTGCAGCAGCCGGCGCCTTCATCGGCCACGAAGTCAGCAAGTAAGCTGATCTGCGCTGCCTAGCTAACGCGACACACCCAAAAGCCTGCTGAGCAGCTCCGGCTGCTCTTGCAGGCTTTTTGCCGTTCCGGTGTAGACCACGGTTCCGCGGTCCAGCACGGCAGCGGTATCGGAGATCGCCAGAATCGCCTGCGGATGCTGCTCGACGATGATGGCCGACAAGCCTTCCTCGCGGGTGATGCGGCGGATGGCCCGCAGCAGCTCCTGCACGATGATGGGGGCCAGGCCTTCGCAGGGCTCGTCCAGCAGCAGCAGCGTCGGGTTCAGCACCAGCGCCCGGCCCAGGGCCAGCATCTGCTGCTCGCCGCCCGAAAGCTGCGTACCCAGATTCGTCTTGCGCTCTGCCAGACGCGGGAACAGGCTATAGACCCGCTCTGGCGTCCACGGGCTGGACGCGCGCCCTGCCCGCGCCGGCCGCGCCACCGCGGTCAGGTTCTCGTGCACCGTCAGCGATTTGAAGATATTGCGTTCCTGCGGCACCCAACCGATGCCGACCGCAGCACGCTCGTGCGATGGCAGCTTGTGCAAGGCGATGCCACCAAGCTGGATGCTGCCCCCGTGCTGGCGCGTGGCGCCAGCCAGGGTGTTGATCAGCGTGGTTTTGCCAGTGCCGTTGCGACCCAGCAAGGCTAGGGTCTGGCCTTCGTTCAGACTCAGCGCGATGCCATTGAGCACCACCGCCTCGCCATAGCCGGCGCTCAGGCCTTGCACATTCAGCAGCTCAGCCATGGGCGAACCCTCCCTGGCTGGTCACAGGCGTCTCGTCATCGCCATGGCCCAGGTACACCGCCTTGACCTGCGGGTCGTTGGCAATGGTTTGCGGGTCGCCTTCGGTCAGCACCGTACCGTTAACCAGCACCGTCATGCGTTTGGCGAAACTGAAGACCAGGTCCATATCGTGCTCAATCAACAAAATCGATACCTCGGCCGGCAGCGCGGCCACAGTTTGCAGCAGCTCTTCGCGCTCGCCCGCGGGCACGCCGGCCACCGGCTCGTCCAGCAGCAGCACGCGCGGCTCGCAAGCCAGTGCGATGGCAATCTCCAGTAGCCGACGCTTGCCGTAAGCCAGCACGCGGGTTTCCTGGGCCATCACGGCCGTCAGGTGGAATTGCTCCAGCAGTTGCTCGCAGCGCTGCGTCACGTCGCGGCGTGCACCCAGTGCCTGCCACCATTTGCCGCCCAGGCCCTGGTGTTGCGACACCGTCATGGCCAGGGTTTCCAACGGCGTCAGTGTGTCGAACAGCTGGTTGATCTGGAAGGTGCGCACCATGCCGCGGCGTACGCGCTGGTGTGGCGCCAGTTGGGTGATATCTTGCCCCTCCAGCACGATGCGACCAGAAGTGGGTTGCAATACACCGGTCAGCAGATTGATCAGCGTGGTCTTGCCTGCGCCGTTGGGCCCGATCAACGCGTGGCGAGCGCCTTTTTTCAAGTCCAGGTTGACGTTGTTGGTAGCGGTGATGCCGCCAAACTGCATCACCAGGCCTTCGGCGGACAGCACGGTATCTGCACTCATGGCCGGCCTCCCGTCCGGCGCGGCAAACGCCAGGTCCAGGGGCGCAGCAGGCGTTCGCGGCCGACCAACACCAGCACCACCAGGAACAAGCCGATCCAGAAGGTCCAGTACTGCGGTGTGATGCTGGACAGAAAGTCCTGCATCAGCTTGAACACCACCGCACCCAGCACTCCGCCATACAGCCAGCCGACGCCCCCCACCACCAGGATCAGCATCACGTCTGCCGAACGGTGGAACTCGAACAGATCCAGCGAGGCAAAGCCCGTGGTCTGCGCCAGCAAGGCGCCAGCCGCACCGGCCATGCCCGCCGCCACGGTGTAGACCACCACCAGCCGGCTGTGTACCGGGATGCCGATGGCCATGGCGCGCAGCCGGTTGTCGCGAATCGCCTTGAGCGTGGCGCCAAACGGCGAATGCACCAGCCGCCGCGCCAGCACGAACAGCACGAGCAGCACGCACAGCGAATACCAGGCCGAGGTCTGGCCCATCAGGTCGAATTCAAACCGGCCCAGCAACGGCCCCATCACCACGCCCTGCAGGCCGTCGGCGCCGCCGGTCAGCCAGTCCAGCTTGTTGGCCAGCTCCATCAGGATCAGGCCGACGCCGAGCGTCACCATCAGTCGCGTCAAATCGGTGCCGCGCAAGATGGTGGCGCTACACAACGCGCCCAACAGCGTTGCGGTGGCGATGCCGAACACCAGGCCGAGCAACGGGTCGGGCATCACCAACTTGGCGAACAGCGCGGCCGAATAGGCACCCATGCCGAAAAAGGCGGCGTGGCCCAGCGAGACGATGCCGGTGTAGCCCAGGATCAAGTCCAGCGACAGCGCGAACAGCGCAACGATGGCAATCTCGTTGATGATCAGCGCGTGGCGCGACAGCAGCCAGGGCGCGGCCAGCGCCAGCAGCCAGAGCGCGTATTCCCAGGGTTTCCAGCGGCCGCTTTTCAGCAGCAGGTTTTGCGATTCAGACTGCATCACTTGCCCCCTTGGCGAACGAACAGGCCTTGGGGCCGCCAGATCAAAATCACGATCATCAGGCTGTAGACGATGAAGGCCCCGAGCTTGGGGATGTAGTACTTGCCGGCCACGTCGGCAACGCCCAGCAGCAGCGCGGCCAGCAGCGGCCCGGTGATGCTGGAGGTGCCGCCGACAGCGACCACGATCAAAAAGTAAATCATGAATTTCAACGGAAAGCTTGGATCCAGACCTAGCACCTCGGCACCCAGCGCGCCGCCGAGGCCGGCCAGGCCCGAGCCCACGGCAAAGGTGCCCAAAAACACCAGGTTCACATTGATGCCCAGGCCGGCCGCCACGCGTTGGTCGTCGACCGAAGCACGCAGGCGGCTGCCGAAACGGGTGCGCGCCAGCACATACTGCAACGCCACTGTCAGCGCGGTACACACGGCGATGATGAACAGCCGGTAGTGGCCCATGCCCAGCATCCAGGCACCCTCGCCCACTTCGGTGCGGCCCTTCAGCCATTCGGGCAGCTGGATGATCTGCTGGCTGGAGCCGATGAAATAATCGGCGCTGGCCACCGCCATGAAGGTCAGCCCAATGGAAAACAGCACCTGGTCCAGATGCGGCTTGCGGTACAGCGGCCGGTACAGCGTGCGCTCCAGCACCGCACCCAGCAGGGCCGAGCCCAGGAAAGCCAAGGGCAGGCACACCAGAAACGGCACACCCAGGCGCTGCATCAGCAGCACCGTGATATAGCCGCCGACCATGGCAAAAGCGCCGTGCGCCAGGTTGATGAAATTCATCAACCCCATCGTCACCGCCAGGCCGACAGCCAGAATGAACAACAGCATGCCGTAGGCAATGCCGTCAAAAAGAATTGTCAACATGCGATAGCCAATCTCTCAAGTATCCGCAGGAATTCGAGCCCGCCGGAGGCGCGACTGCCTTACCCAGAACAACCGCGGAACCGGCTTTGCCGGGCCGCCGGTTGTGCCCCCTGCGTGTCGTATCGGTTTTTCAAACCGATACGATGGGGGGTGGCGGAAAGTGCGCAGCACTGTAGCCTGGGGGTGTTACTTAGCCTTGCCCGGATCTTTCACGTCCTTGATGACCGCGAATTCCACGTTGTACAGCTGGCCGTTCTTGCGCTCCACTTTGCGCAGATAGATGTTTTGCACGATGTCGCGGGTTTGCGCGTCGATGAAGATCGGGCCGCGCGGGCTTTCGAAAATCTGGCCCTTCATTGCCGTCAGCAACGCATCGCCGCCGCCCTGGCCCTTGGTGGCGCGCAGTGCTTCGTAGATTACGCGCATACCGTCATAGCCACCCACGGCCATGAAGTTCGGGCGCAGCCCCTTGTTCGCCTTGCCGAAGGCATCGACAAACTTGGCGTTCAAGGCCGAAGGATGGTCGGTTGAATAGTGGTGCGAGGTGACCACGCCCAGCGCGCCGTCGCCCATGTCGTTGAGTTGGTCGTCATCGGTCACGTCGCCGGTACCGATCAGCTTGATGCCGGCCTTGTCCATGCCGCGCTCCAAAAACTGCTTCATCACCGCTGCACCGGCGCCGGAGGGCACGAAGACAAACAGCGCATCTGGCTTCAGGTCACGCACTTTTTGCAGGAATGGAGCGAAATCCGGACCGCGCAAAGGCACGCGCAGAGACTCTGGCACCTGGCCGCCATTGAACAAAAAGCGTTCCTTGAAGTACTTCTCGGCGTCCAGGCCCGGGCCGTAGTCGCTAACCAAAGTCACCACCGTCTTGATGCCGTTCTTGGGTGCCCAGTCGGCCATGCTGACCGCTGCCTGCGGCAAGGTGAAGCTGGTGCGCACGATGTAGGGCGAGGCCTGGGTGATGCTGCTGGTGGCGGCAGCCATCACCACTTCGGGCGTCTTCGACTGGGTGGCGATGGGCGCGGTGGCCAGAGCCGACGGCGTGATGCCGAAACCGGCGAGCACATTCACCTTGTCATTCACCACCAGTTCCTGCGCCAGGCGCTTGGTGACGTCGGGCACGCTGGTGTCGTCCTTGACGATCAGCTGTATCTTCTTGCCGGCCACGGTATCGCCGTTCTGCGCCATATAGAGCTTGGCTGCGGCTTCGATCTGCCTGCCGGTGGAAGCCTGCTGGCCAGTCATGGGCAGGATCAGACCAATCTTGAAGGCATTGTCTTGCGCTATCGAAACAGTAGCGCCCAGCGCAGAAACGGCGAGCACTGTGGCGCGAATAAAGAAATTCTTGGGCATATCTTGTCTCCTGGTGGATGGGAATCAAACGCTCTGGCAGCCCCCGGCACACAAGTACCTTGCACCGCAAATCCGACTACACGATCAAGTGTAAGTGGCTGCAACATAAAGCAATCGCTAACAGTTGTATAGCAGATATATAACAGCTGTACCCCATCACCAGGGCTAACCCTATTGCGCCCAGCGCCCTCAGGCGCTTGCGATGGCGGCTATTGATGCCTGCGGCGACCGGGCCGGGCCATTGGCTTCCGCGACAGGGGTCAACTCCAACCGGAACACAGATACCGCCGTCACTAGATCGCCGGCCTGCCCCTTTAGGCCACTGGCCGCGGCAGCCATCTGCTCCACCAACGCAGCGTTCTGCTGATTCACCTGGTCCATCTGGGCCACGGCTTCGCCGATTTGCGACACACCGCTGCTCTGCTCGGCGCTGGCCACGCTGATCTCGCCCACAATGGCAGCGAGCTTGCGGATGCTGGACACCACCTCGGCCATGGTGCTACCGGCCTCGTCCACCAGGCCCACGCCCTGCTCCACCCGCTGCACGCTGGCGGCGATCAGCGACTTGATCTCCTTGGCGGCATCGGCCGAGCGACTCGCCAGCGAACGCACCTCAGACGCCACCACCGCAAAGCCGCGCCCCTGCTCGCCCGCGCGGGCGGCTTCCACGGCAGCATTCAGCGCCAGGATATTGGTCTGAAAGGCGATGCCGTCAATCACGCTGATGATGTCGGCAATCTTGCGCGAAGACTGGTTGATGCCCTGCATGGTCTCAACCACCTTACCCACCACATCACCGCCGCGCACGGCCACTTGCGAAGCCTCCAGCGCCAGCTGGTTGGCGCTGTGGGCGCTGTCGGCGTTCTGCCGGACGGTGCTACTGAGCTCCTCCATCGACGCCGCGGTCTGCTCCAGCGCACTGGCCTGGTGCTCGGTCCGCGCGCTCAAGTCATGGTTGCCCTGGGCAATCTCGGCACTGGCCCGGGCTACCTCGTCCGCCCCCATGCGTATGGATTGCACGATCTGCGTCAAAGACGATTGCATGCCGGCCATCGCAAACACCACGCTGCGCTGGTCGTTCGGCTGCACCTGCACCGGGCTGCTCAAATCGGCCTGGCTGATGGACGTTGCCAGCGCCACCACGGCATCCGGCTGCCCACCCAATTGGCGCAGCAAATGCCGGCTGATCAGCACAGCCAGCACGATCGACAGCAGCACGCAGGCCAGCGTCACGCCCATCAGCACCAGCTGGGCCTGGGTCACGGCTTGTCGGCCCCGGGCCTTGTCTTGTTCCGCCTGTGCCAGCTGGTCTTGCCACAGCTTCTGCAAAGCCTGGTAGGCCGCC
Organism: Rhodoferax sp. GW821-FHT10B06; assembly: GCF_059415605.1. Lineage (NCBI taxonomy): Bacteria > Pseudomonadati > Pseudomonadota > Betaproteobacteria > Burkholderiales > Comamonadaceae > Rhodoferax > Rhodoferax sp. GW821-FHT10B06. The sequence continues at coordinate 118,510 of NZ_JBWKNO010000007.1, forward strand.
ACATACACCTGCTGGCTGGGCCCGTCGAAGAAATCACTGGCTTCCATGGCCCGCTCGCCCTCGGCACCTGCGGCGGAATTCGACATCTGGAAGAAGGTGCTGCGCAGCGCATGGTATTTGGCGATGGCACCCAGCAAATTGGCCTGTAGCGCCGGGTTCGCCGATATACCGCTGCCCGCCTTGTAACGCGCCAATGCGGCATCCAGCTCCTTCACGGCGGCTTTCACCACCAGCTCTTCACGGTCTTTGGAGGGCATATTCAACGCCGCCAAATGCTTGAGCTCGGATATGCGCACCGCCTGCAGTTTGTCGTTCACCTCCCCCAGAGCCGTCAGCGCGGGCAAGCTGGTGTCCACCAGGCCATCAAAATCCGCATGCATGGACGTAATGCGGCTGTAGGCCGTCAAGGCCAGTACCACCACCAGCACAATCACCATGCCAAAGGCCAAGCCCAGTTGGCGCCCCACACTCATTCTGGAAAGCATCTTGGAATTCACCTTTGTGCGCTGCAGCGGCCCCAGCGCCTCCGTCCAACACCAACACATACACCAGGCCAGGATGCATACGGATGGCTAACTCCACCCAGATACATCAGCTTACATTTGGCGCCCGTGCCGGATGCATACCGATTTGTCGATTGCTGGTACGCAATTGGTTTTTCGGCTCAGGATATCCCTAGGAGCAGGCTTTAAGCGCCATGGTCCTACACGGCCCAAGTGGTGGCCGACGGTAAAATGCACAGCATGTTTCGTTGTGTCTTTGCGGTCGTTCTGTTCTTTGCCATGCTGGCATCCGGCTTGTACGCCTGGGCAGGCGAGCCGACAATGGCCGAGCACCATGTGGTGCAGGAACAGATACCCTTGCAGGTAGATGCCTGCGGCGAAAGCTCCACCGACAACAAGCCGTTGCTCACAGACCAGCAGTCCGACACCGCTGAGACCGACAGTGGTTTTGACAGCCCCGCGCTGTGCCACTCGGCGCCGTCCGGCCTGACTTTTGGCCGCAAGTCAGCTGCGGCCATACCTTTCACACCCACCGCTTTCCTGCAACCACTCTCGGATGGCTTGCGCAGGCCACCGCGCTTGGCCCTGCTCCGCACCTAGTGCGGCGCAGCGTTTCTCTGCAAGAGAAACACCCGCCCAAACCCTAGGCTGCGGGCCCTCTCACTGACTCTCTTGTCCGGCCTGCTGCTGTAGCGGCGGCTATTTGCATTCCACCGAAAGCTTACCGATGAACACACTCCACTCCAACACCTATGGCGCGGCTGAAAGCCTGCCCAGCACGGCGCAGCGCAACCGCGTTTTGCGCAACACCTATTGGCTGCTGGCACTGTCCATGCTGCCCACCGTGCTCGGCGCATGGCTGGGCGTAACAACCGGCATTTCCCGCGCCATGTCGCCCGGCATCGGCATGCTCGTCTTCCTGGGCGGCGCGTTCGGCTTCATGTACGCCATCGAGAAGACGAAGAACTCGGCAGCCGGCGTGCCGGTGCTGCTGGCGTTCACGTTTTTCATGGGGCTGATGCTGTCGCGTATGGTCGGCACGGTGCTGGGCCTGAACAACGGCGCCAGCCTGGTGATGACTGCCTTTGCCGGTACCGGCGGCATCTTCCTGGGCATGGCGGTCCTGTCTACCGTCATCAAGCGCGACCTGAGCGCCATGGGTAAATGGCTGTTCATCGGCGCGATCCTGTTGCTGGTAGCCGGCGTTGCCAACTTCTTCATACAGTCCAGCGCGCTGATGATGACGCTGTCGGTACTGGCCATAGGCATCTTTTCCGCCTTCATCCTGCACGACCTGAAGCGCGTACAAGACGGTTACGAGACAAACTACATCAGTGCCACACTGGGTGTCTACCTGAGCCTGTACAACGTGTTCCAGTCCTTGCTGGCACTGCTGGGCATGGGCGGCAGCCGCGACGAATAAGCGACGAACTCCCTGGGCCATCGGCATACCGGTAGCCCAGGGAGCGGCACAAAAACCATGCACACGCTCTTACTGCGCAGCTACTAGCTCAGCTGCATTTTTCTGGCCACGGCTGGCCTTGTCGGTTGCAACGGCTACCCCGCCGAGGATCGGCGTACGGCTCTGCGCAGGCAAAGACCGAGGCACTGCCCTGCAAGATCACGACGCTCGTCAAGCGACGCACACGCGAGTGTCAAGCGGACACCGAAAACCAGGCTACGGTGTCCGCTTGACGGTCTAGTTAATCCAGCCAGCGACGCGCGTTGTGCCAGAGCTGCATCCAGGGGCTGAAGCTGCTGACGTCGCCGCAGGTCCAGCTCTTCTGCACGTTGCGGAACACGCGCTCGGGGTGCGGCATCATCGCGGTGAAGCGGCCATCGGCCGTGGTCACCGCGGTCAGGCCACCAGGGCTGCCGTTCGGGTTGAACGGGTAGGCCTCGGTAGCCACACCATGGTTGTCGGTGTAGCGCATGGCCGCAATCGCCTTGGTCGCGTCGCCACGGTAGGCGAAGTTGGCATAGCCTTCGCCGTGCGCCACGGCAATCGGCATGCGGCTGCCGGCCATGCCTTGCAGGAACACGCTGGGCGATTCCAGGATTTCCACCATCGACAGCCGCGCTTCGAAGCGCTCGCTGCGGTTGGTGGTGAAGCGTGGCCAGGCTTGCGCGCCGGGGATGATGTCGGCCAGCTCGGCAAACATCTGGCAACCGTTACAGACGCCCAGCGCCAGCGTGTCCTGGCGGGCGAAGAAGGCCTTGAACTCTGCCGCCAGCACCGGGTTGAAGGTGATGCTGCGCGCCCAGCCTATGCCGGCACCCAGGGTGTCGCCGTAGCTGAAACCGCCGCAGGCCACCACGGCCTGCATATCCTGCAAGTGCACGCGGCCGGTTTGCAGATCGGTCATGTGCACGTCAAAAGCATCGAAGCCCGCCTCGGTGAAAGCGTAGGCCATCTCGGTGTGCGAATTCACGCCCTGCTCGCGCAGCACGGCGACTTTGGGGCGCGTCAGCTTCAAGGCCGGCGCCGCTACGGTTTTCGTAGCTTCCGGCGCAGACAGTACCTGCGCCAGAGCACTGTTTGGCTCTATAAACACATGCAAGCCTGGGTCGTTGGCCGCACCGGCTGCTGCGTGCTCAGCATCGGCGCAGGCCGGGTTGTCGCGCTGCTGGCAGATCTGCCAGCTGACGCTGTCCCAAACCTGGTGCAGATCGGCCAGCTTGGCGCTGAACACGGCTTTCGCATCGCGCCAGACCTGGACTTCGCCCACGCCGGCGCTGATCGCGCTGTCTGAACTTGTTGGTATGGGCCGGGTCTTGCCCACGACGTGGCTGTGCTTGCCCAGGCCATGCGCGCGCAGGGTCTGGACCACGGCGTCACGGTCAGACGTGCGCACCTGCAGCAGCACGCCGAGTTCTTCGTTGAACAGCGCCTTCAAGGTCAGCTCTTCACGGCGCGGGCCGACCTGGCCTGCCCAGTTCTTGCTGTCGCCCACATCCATGCGGCTGTCGCTAATACCGTCGCCTTCTGTCACCAGCAGATCGACATTCAGCGCCACGCCCACGTGGCCGGCAAAAGCCATTTCGCAGGCTGCCGCGAACAGACCGCCATCGCTACGGTCGTGGTAGGCCAGGATTTGCGGACGCACGGCATTGACGGCGTTCACCAGGTTGACCAAGTCTTGCGCATCGTCCAGATCGGGCACGGCGTCGCCGACCTGGTTCAAGGTCTGCGCCAGGATGCTGCCGCCCATGCGGTTCTGGCCCTTGCCCAGGTCGACCAAGATCAGCGTCGTGTCTTCCGTCGCATTCAGCTGCGGCGTCAAGGTGCCGCGCACATCGGGCAGGCTGGCGAATGCGGTGACGATCAGGCTGACCGGCGAAGTGACTTTCTTCTTGTCATCGGCGTCGGTCCACTGGGTACGCATGGACAAGCTGTCCTTGCCCACCGGGATCGAGATGCCCAGCGCCGGGCACAGCTCCATGCCGACGGCCTTGACCGTGGCGTACAGCGCGGCGTCTTCGCCGGGTTCGCCGCAGGCGGCCATCCAGTTGGCCGACAGCTTGACGCGGGGCAGATCGAAGGGGGCAGCCAGCAGATTGGTGATGGCCTCGGCCACCGCCATGCGGCCAGAGGCAGGCGCATTCACGGCGGCCAGCGGCGTACGCTCGCCCAGGGCCATGGCCTCGCCCGCAAAGCCCTTGTAGTCGGCCAGGGTGACGGCGCAATCTGCCACCGGCACCTGCCAGGGGCCGACCATCTGATCGCGGTGGCTCATGCCACCCACGGTGCGGTCGCCGATGGTGATCAGGAAGCGCTTACTGGCGACCGTCGGGTGGGCCAGCACGGCGATGGCGGCTTTTTGCAGATCCACGCCGGTCAGTTCCACTGGCGCAAAGGTGCGCGCCACGGTCTTCACATCGCGGTGCATCTTGGGCGGCTTGCCCAAGAGCACGTTCATGGGCATGTCGACCGGGCTGGCCGCGCCGTCATCGGCCACGATCAGTTGGCGCTCTTCGGTAGCGACACCGACCACCGAGAACGGGCAGCGCTCGCGCTCGCACAGCGCGGTAAACGCCACCAGCGAATCCGGCGCGATGGCCATCACATAGCGTTCCTGGCTCTCATTGCACCAGATTTCCTTGGGGCTCATGCCGCTTTCTTCCAGCGGCACGGCGCGCAGGTCGAAGCGCGCGCCCCGGCCGGCGTCATTGGTCAGCTCGGGGAAGGCATTGCTCAGGCCGCCGGCGCCGACGTCATGGATCGCCAGGATGGGGTTCTTGTCGCCCTGCATCCAGCACTGGTTGATGACTTCCTGGGCCCGGCGTTCGATTTCCGGGTTGCCGCGCTGCACCGAGTCGAAGTCCAGCGACGCGGCATTCGCGCCGGTAGCCATCGAGCTGGCCGCGCTGCCGCCCATGCCGATGCGCATGCCGGGGCCGCCCAGCTGCACCAGCAGCGAGCCGGCGGGGAATTCGATCTTGTGGGTTTGCGTGGCGTCGATGGTGCCCAGGCCACCGGCGATCATGATGGGCTTGTGGTAGCCGCGGCGGATGCTGTCCACGTCAGAGGTGACGGTCTGCTCGTACTCGCGGAAGTAGCCCAGCAGATTGGGACGGCCGAATTCGTTGTTGAAGGCCGCGCCACCCAGCGGGCCCTCGACCATGATTTGCAGCGGGCTGGCGATGTGCTCGGGTTTGCCGATGGACACGTCGCCATCCTGCGGCCAGAGCTTGGAGACGGTGAAGCCGGTCAAGCCCGCCTTGGGCTTGGAGCCGCGGCCCGTCGCGCCCTCGTCGCGGATCTCGCCGCCAGCGCCGGTGGAGGCACCGGGGAATGGCGAAATGGCCGTCGGGTGGTTGTGGGTTTCGACCTTCATCAGCACATGGTGCTGGGCGCTACTCTTTTCATAGCTACTGGCGCTGGTAGTACCTGCGCCTGAGGCCAATTTGGCCGAATTCCCAAATTCAGCCGATTTGGCTAAAAATCGTTCGATCTCGAAGCCTTCCATCACCGAGGCGTTGTCCGAGTACGCCACCACGCTGTGCTGCGGCGCCAGCTGGTGGGTGTTGCGGATCATGCCAAACAGGCTTTTGGGCTGCGCCACGCCGTCGATGGTGAACTCGGCGTTGAATATCTTGTGGCGGCAGTGCTCGCTGTTCGCCTGGGCGAACATCATCAGCTCGACATCGCTGGGGTTGCGCTGCAAGGCGGTGAAGGCGTTGACCAGGTAGTCGATTTCGTCGTCGGCCAGGGCCAGGCCGAATTCGGTGTTCGCCGCCTCCAGCGCGGCGCGACCACCGCCGAGCACGTCGACCTGGGCCAGGGGCGCGGCTCCCAGCGAGGTGAACAGCTCTTGCGCCTGGCTGCGGTCCAGCATGGCACTTTCGGTCATGCGGTCGTGCAGCAGGTCGGCCACCCGGGCCAATTGTTCGGCGGACAACACAGTTTTGCCCAGCAAGGGCTGCTTGACGGTCAGGCGGTATTCGACGAAGCGCTCGACCCGGCGCACCGCCAGGCCGCAGTTGTGGGCGATATCGGTGGCCTTGGAGGCCCAGGGTGACACGGTGCCGAAGCGCGGGGTGACCACCAGCAGCGGGCCTTCGGCCGGGCCGGCGTAAGGGTCGCCATAGGTCAGCAGGCCGTCCAATTGGGACTTGACGGCCTCCGTCAGGGGCGCATCGCTGGCCACCAGATGCACAAAACGCGCGGCAACACCGCTGATCTTGTCGTGGATGGCTTGCAGCCGGGGAAGAATTTGTTGAACGCGGAAGTCGCTGAGGGCATTGCCGCCCTCAAACTGGGAAATGTGCAAGGTCACTGTAGCGGCCCGGGTTGGGGAAGTTAGCCTCTGATTTTAACGGCACGGTCAAAGCGTACTTCCCGCATCTAGGATAATTACAGCCATGACTATCACCTACAAAGACGCGGAAGGCATCGCAGGCATGCGCATCGCAGGCCGCCTGGCTTCTGAAGTACTCGACTACCTGACCCCCCACGTGGTGCCGGGCGTCACCACCAACCAGCTCGACAAGCTGGCGCACGACTACATCACCCAGGTGCAGGGCGGCATTCCGGCCCCGCTGAACTACACCGGCGGCGGCAATGTCCCCTACCCCAAGTCGATCTGCACCTCGGTGAACCACCAGGTTTGCCACGGCATCCCGAACGACAAGCCGCTGAAAAAAGGCGACAGCGTGAACATCGACGTGACCGTCATCAAGGACGGCTGGCACGGCGACACCAGCCGCATGTTCATTGCTGGCGAAGGCAGCATCCTGGCCAAACGCCTGGCGGCGCTGACCTATGACGCAATGTGGCACGGCATCAAGATGGTCAAACCCGGCGTCCACCTGGGCGACATCGGCCACGCCATCCAGCGCTTTGCCGAGAGCAATGGCTTCAGCGTGGTGCGCGAGTTCTGCGGCCACGGTATTGGCCGCGTGTTCCACGAAGAACCGCAGGTACTGCACTACGGCAAGCCAGGCACGCTGGAAGTGCTGAAGCCCGGCATGACCTTCACCATCGAGCCGATGATCAACGCCGGCAAGAAGGAGATCAAGGAAGGCCCGGAAAAAGACGGCTGGAGCATCGTCACCAAAGACCACTCCCTGTCCGCCCAATGGGAACACACCATCCTGGTCACCGAGACCGGCTACGAGGTACTGACCGTCTCTGCGGGCAGCCCGCCCATCCCAGCATTCGTGCCAGCCCAAGCCTGAAGCTTCTACGCGCCCCACCATGACCGACATCCAGGCGCTGCGGGCGCATTACCTGCAGGAAAAATCGCGTTTGCTGCAAACCGTGCGCGACAGCGGCCCCAGCACCCGGGGTCTGCGCAAGGCTTTGCAAAACCTGTCCCACCTAGCGGACGACACGCTGCGCAAGCTATGGGTACGCGCCGGCTTCACAGCCTCGTTTGCCCTGGTGGCGGTGGGCGGCTTTGGCCGCGGCGAGCTGTTCCCCTACTCGGATATCGACGTGCTGCTGATGCTGCCCGACGGCGAATCGCCCGAGCAAGACGAGGCATTGAAATCGCGCATCGAAGACTTCATCGGCAGTTGCTGGGACGCGGGCCTGGAGATCGGCTCCAGCGTGCGCAGCCTGGAAGACTGTCTGGCCGAAGGCAGCAAGGATGTGACGGTGCAGACCGCGCTGATCGAGTCGCGCCTGGTCACCGGCGACGCCAAGATGTATGCCGACTTCCGCCAGCGCCTGGGCACGGTGTCCGACCCGCGCGCCTTTCTGGTGGCCAAGACGCTGGAGATGCGCCAGCGGCATAACAAGTTTGAAAACACGCCCTACTCACTGGAGCCCAACTGCAAGGAATCGCCAGGCGGCCTGCGCGACCTGCAAACCATTCTGTGGGTGGCCAAGGCCGCCAACCTGGGCAAGAGCTGGGAAGAACTGGTGCGCAGCGGCATCGCCACGCCGCACGAGGCCAAGCAGATCAAGCGCAACGAAGACCTGCTGTGCCTGATACGCGCCCGCCTGCACCTGACGGCTCAGCGCCGAGAAGACCGCCTGGTGTTCGACCTGCAGACCGCCGTGGCCGAGTCCTTCGGCTACAGCTCCGAAGACGATGATGGCCAGCCAGTGCGTGCCAGCGAAGCGCTGATGCGCCGCTACTACTGGGCGGCCAAGGCCGTGACCCAACTCAGCCATATCCTGCTGCTGAATATCGAGGAACGGCTGAACCCCTCCACCCACCTGCTGCGGCCGATCAACGAGCACTTTTTTGAAAAAGCCGGGATGATCGAAGTCGCCAGCGACGACCTGTACCACCGGCACCCACACGCCATTCTGGAGACCTTCCAGGTCTACGCCTGCACGCTGGGCGTGCGCGGCCTGTCGGTGCGCACGCTGCGGGCTCTGTACGGCGCGCGCAGCCTGATGACCTCGCAGTTCCGCAAGGACCCGGTAAACCGCGCCACCTTCATGCGCATACTGCAGCAGCCGGCTGGCATCACCCATGCGCTGCGGCTGATGAACGATACCTCCGTGCTGGGCCGCTACCTGTGGGTGTTCCGACGCATCGTCGGGCAGATGCAGCACGACCTGTTCCACGTCTATACCGTAGACCAGCACATCCTGATGGTGCTGCGCAATGTGCGCCGCTTCTTCATGGCCGAGCACGCCCACGAATACCCGGCCTGCTCGCAGCTGGGCGCCGGCTGGGATAAGCCCTGGATCTTGTTTGTGGCGGCGCTGTTCCACGATATCGCCAAGGGACGTGGTGGCGACCATTCCGAGCTGGGCGCGCTGGAGGTACGGCACTTCTGCAGCCAGCATGGCATCAACCGCGAAGACGGCAAACTCATCGAATTCCTGGTCAACGAACACCTGACCATGAGCCGCGTGGCGCAAAAGGCCGACCTCAGCAACCCCGACGTCATCAGCGCCTTCGCCAAACGCGTAGGCAACGAGCGCTATCTGACCGCCTTGTACCTGCTGACCGTGGCCGACATCCGCGGCACCAGCCCCAAGGTCTGGAACGCCTGGAAGGGCAAGCTGCTGGAAGACCTGTACCGCACCACCCTGCGCAGCCTGGGTGGCCGCGCACCCGATCCGCAGGCCGAGGTAGAGGCGCGCAAGCGCGAAGCCCTGGTGCTGCTGGCCCTGCACGCCCAGCCTTTTGAGTCGCACAAAGCCCTGTGGGACACGCTGGACGTGGGCTACTTCATGCGCCACGACGCGGCCGACATCGCCTGGCATACGCGCCAACTGTCACGCCACCTGGCCTTCCCGGCGCCGCTGACGGTGCCGCCGCATGCGGTGAAACCGGTGGTGCGCGCCCGCCTGTCGCCAGTCGGCGAAGGCCTGCAGGTGATGGTCTATACACCCGACCAGCCGGATCTGTTTGCGCGCATCTGCGGCTTCTTCGACCAGGCCGGCTTCAGCATCGTGGACGCCAAAGTGCATACCGCCCGCAACGGCTTCGCGCTGGACACCTTCCAGGTGGTCACGGCCATGCTGCCCGAGCACTACCGCGAGCTCACCAGCATGGTGGAAAACGATCTGGACCACACCCTGGCCCAGCAAGGCCCGCTGCCACCGCCCAGCAAGGGCCGGGTGTCGCGCCGGGTGAAGAGCTTCCCCATCGCGCCGCGCGTGGACCTGCGGCCTGATGAGAAAGGCCAGCGCTGGCTGCTGAACATCTCTGCCAGCGACCGCGCCGGTCTGCTGTACCTGGTGGCCCGCGTGCTGGCCAAGCACAACCTCAGCGTGCTGCTGGCCAAGGTCACTACCCTGGGCGAGCGCGTGGAAGACAGCTTTTTGGTGCAAGGCCCGGAGCTGCAGTACAACCGCAACCAGATCGAGATCGAGACCGAGCTGCTGGACGCACTGGCCGCCAAATGAAGCAAGACGTCAGCTAAAAACTGGTGCCAAACTGATAAGCTCCAGATCACAGAAATCCTTCTGAACTGGTCCGCCCTGCACTTGGGGCGGCCAGCCTGTTTCCACCTATCCACCGGAGAAAACCATGGCCAAAGGTCAACAAAAAACCAATAAAGAAGCCAAGAAACCCAAGAAGGACACATCTCCACCCAAGCCCATTTCGGGTGAAGCCGTGCGCCCCACCATCACTACCGTGGTGCCAGTGCGCGGCAAGCTCAAGAAGGTTTAAAGGTTTCCCAGGCCACTGCTATTGAATCAATAGCTGCCTCCGCAGGATATACGGGCGCCAGTGCCTGATTTCTCTTAAATATCCCGACTGCGGATGGAGCCGCTCACAGCAAGGGACGCAGCTCCCTTGCCGCCTCCAACAACACCGGCAACAGCTCTTCGCGCAGCACCTCTTGCTGCAGCCGTTGCGGCGTGGTCACCACATTCAGCGCAGCCACCGTCTTGCCCTGCAGATTGCGCAGCGGAATCGCCAGGGCATGCACGCCCAATTCGTGCTCTTCACTGGCCACGCAATAGTCGTCAACGCGTACCTGCGCAACCACCGCGCGAAAAACTTTTGTGTCGGTAATAGTGTGCGCGGTCAGCCGGGCCAGGCTACGCCCCTTCATCCAGGCATTAAAGCTGGACTTGGTCTCCGCCGCCAGCAGCACCCGCCCGGTGGAAGTGGCATGGGCTGGCAAGCGCGCCCCCAGGTGCAGGCCATACGCCAGCACGCGCAAAGGCCCGCCGCTGCGGTCATTGCCACTACGCGCCACGATGACCACCTCGTCGCCGTCGCGCACCACGGCCGAGAACGACTCCAGCGTCTGCGCGGCCAGGCGGTTCAGCGTGGGCTGCAGCACCCTCGGCAGCTGGGCCGAAGCCAGATAACTACCTGAAAAACGCAGCACCTTGGCCGCAAGCCAGAAGTAGCTGCCATCGGTATCCAGGTAGCCCAGGTGCGCCAGGGTCAGCAGATGGCGCCGGGCGGCAGCCCGCGTCAGGCCCGCACGCTGCGCCGCCAGGGTGGCGTTCAGGCGCTGGCGCTGGGTGTCAAAACTCTCCAGCACCGCCATGCCTTTGGCCATGCCTTCGATCAAATCGGCTTTCTGAATATCCATGGGCGCCCTCCTGCGGATACTTGCGCGGTGATCGCGCAGCAGTCTCGATGATCGCACAAAGAGCGCCGAATGGCCGCCACAGAACGTTCCCGGCAGCCTAAGCTAACAGGCAAATTACGCCCTCAGGAGACACCCCATGCGAACCCAGGTTGCCATCATCGGAGCCGGCCCGTCCGGCCTGCTGCTCGGCCAGTTGCTGCACAAAGCCGGCATAGACAACATCATCATCGAACGCCAAAGCCCTGACTACGTGCTGGGCCGCATCCGCGCCGGCATACTGGAACAAACCACGGTGGACATGCTGCGCGAAGCCGGTGTGGGGCCCCGCATGGAGGCCGAAGGTGTGGTGCACCACAGCATTGAGCTGGTGTTCTCCGGCGTGCGGCATGCGATCGACGTGCATGGACTGACCAACGGCAAGGTAGTCACCGCCTACGGCCAAACGGAACTTACCCGCGACCTGATGGATGCACGCAGCGCCACTGGCCTGGCAACCATCTACCAGGCCGCCAATGTCAGCGTGCACGATTTCGACAGCGAGCACCCCACAGTGCGCTACCAGAAGGATGGCCAGAACTTCGAGCTGGAATGCGACTTCATCGCCGGCTGCGACGGCTTCCACGGCGTCTGCCGTGCCAGTGTGCCCGAGGGCTCCATCACCGAATACGAAAAGGTCTACCCGTTTGGCTGGTTGGGTGTACTGGCCGATGTGCCGCCCGTGTCGCCGCACGCCATCGTCTACGGCAACAGCGAACGCGGGTTCTCGCTGTGCTCGATGCGCAGCCTGACGCGCAGCCGCTACTACGTACAGTGCCCTTTGACCGACAAGGCCGAGGACTGGAGCGACCAGCGCTTCTGGGACGAGCTGCGCAGCCGCCTGGACCCGGACCTGGCCGAGCGCATCGTCACCGGCCCTACGCTAGAGAAAAGCATCGCCCCGCTGCGCAGCTTCGTGGCCGAGCCGATGCGCTTTGGCCGCATGTTCCTGGCCGGCGACGCTGCCCACATCGTGCCGCCCACAGGCGCCAAGGGCCTGAACCTGGCCGCCAGTGATGTGAAATATCTGTCCAGCGCTTTCATCGAGTTCTATGCGGAGAAAAGCGCGGCCGGCATCGACAACTATTCACAGCGCGCCCTGGCACGCATCTGGAAGGCCGAGCGCTTTTCCTGGTGGTTGACCTCGCTGATGCACAAGTTCCCCGACACCGGCGCCTTTGGTCAGCGCATGCAGGAAGCCGAACTGGAATATCTGGTGAACTCCACCGCCGCCTCCACGGTGCTGGCGGAAAACTATGTAGGCCTGCCGCTGAACCTGGGGCGCTGAGCCCTGCCATTTGCTATCAAATAAATAGCCACTTGCGCAGGCGATACCTGCGCTAGCAGCCTATTTCTCATAAAACCACTCAGCCCAAGGTGCCAGCTTCAATGGTGATGCGGCGTTCGCAACGGGCGGCGATAGCGCGGTCATGCGTCACCAGTACCAGGGTCGTACCCTGCTCACGGTTTAGCGCGAACATCAACTCCATCACCGTCTCGCCGGTGGCAAAGTCCAGGCTGCCGGTGGGCTCGTCGGCCAGCAGCACGGCCGGTTGCACCACAAAGGCCCGCGCCAGGGCCACGCGCTGCTGCTCTCCCCCGCTGAGCAGCTTGGGGTAGTGGCCTAGCCGCTGGCCCAGGCCGACGCGCCCCAACATCTCGGTGGCGGCTTTGCGCGCGTCCTTGCGGCCTATGAGTTCCAGCGGCAGCATCACGTTCTCCAACGCGGTCAAATTGCCCATCAGCTGGAAGCTCTGGAACACAAAACCCAGCTTCTGCGCCCGCAATGCGGCCCGGGCGTCTTCACTCAGCGCAAAAATATCCTGGCCGGCAATGTGAACTGTGCCCTGCGTGGGTGTATCCAAGCCTGCAATGATGGACAACAAGGTGCTTTTGCCGGAACCAGACGCGCCCACGATGGCCACAGTCTCCCTGGGCGCTAGTGAGAAATCGATATCACGCAAAATGGAGAGCGTGCCGGTAGAGTCGGTCACCGACTTGGAGACATGCTCTACAGAAATCACAGCACCTGGGGACAGATTTGGCATGAAAGGCTTTGAGTTTTGAAACGTAGACACTTTATCGCGACATGGACCCTGGCCGCCGCTGTGGGGTCATCCGGTGCCTGGGCCAAGACCACGCCGAACATTCTGGTGGTGGGCGATAGCATCAGCGCCGAATACGGCCTGCCTCGCGGCACGGGCTGGGTGGCTTTGCTGGAGAAGCGCCTGGCCGAACAAAAAATCCAGGCTGTGGTGCACAACGCCAGCATCAGCGGAGACACCACTTCGGGTGGCCGCTCGCGTCTGGCCGGCCTGCTGGGCTTTTACCAACCGACACTGGTGGTGATTGAGCTAGGAGGCAATGATGCGCTGCGCGGCCTGCCCCTACAGTCCACCGAAGACAATTTACGCCAGATGACCGAAACCGCCCAGAAAGCCGGTGCCAAGGTGCTACTGGTCGGCATGCAAGTGCCGCCGAATTACGGACGTGATTACGCGAATCGCTTCCAGAGCACGTTCGAGAGGGTGGCAAAGACGGAGAAAACCGGTTTGGTGCCCTTCTTGCTGAAAGGCGTGGCGGATGCGCCGGACCCGGTGGCTTTGTTCCAGCCAGACCGCATCCACCCCAAGGCGGAGGCGCATCCTACGTTGCTGAACAACGTGTGGCCGGAGCTGAAAAAGCTGCTGAACTAAAAAACGAAGGAAAGATCAGGCGTCGCTGGAGGCGTCGGGCGGCGGGGTTTGCGTTGCATCGCCCTGATCCTGCACACCGTCGTCCGTGACGCCGTCGTGCTTGCGCTCGCTCTTAGCCTTCAGCTTATCTTCCTTCTTCTTTTTCTTGGCCAGCTCTTTTTGACGCTTTTCGTATCCGTAATTTGGTGTTGCCAAGGTGGTCTTCTTTCAAAATAAGGCTACCACTTTAACAGCTTGGCCAGCGCCCGGATATTCGGTGGCCCCAGGATCTAGCCGCTGGGCTGCGCCAGTTTCCGCAGCGCCTGCGCCAAGTCTGCTTGCAGGTCCGCCACCGCCTCCAAACCCACGGAGAAGCGTACCAGCGTGCCTCGCGCCAGATGGTCCGGCCAGCCTACCCGCATGCGCTCCAGTTCGTAAGGCACCACCAGACTCATCGGACCGCCCCAGCTATAACCCAGCTTGAACAAAGCCAGGGCATCGCAAAAGGCGTCCACCTGTGCCGAGGTATAGCGCGGGTCCAGCACCACGCTGAACAAGCCGGCGGCCGCATCCTGCGCGCCACACAGCGCCTGCCAGTGCGTATGGCCAGGCGAACCCGCCAGCGCGGGGTGCAGCACCTGTACAAACTCGGCCTGCTGGCTGCACCATTGCACCAAGGCGCGGGTCGCCATGTCGTGGGCCCGGTAGCGCAATGCCATGCTGGGCAAGGAGCGCAGCACCAGCTCGGCATCATTGGCCGCAACACCCAGGCCCAAATGCATATGGGTGCGCTGAACCCTGCGGTGCAGCGCAGGGTCGCGGGTGACGACGCTGCCCATCAGCACATCGCCTCCCCCGCTGGGGTACTTGGTCAGCGCATGGACGGACAGGTCCACGCCGAGCGTGGTCCCGCTGCCAGACAACAGATCAAAGGGGTTGAAGGCCAGGCCCGCACCCCAGGTATTGTCCAGCGCACACCAGACCTGGCGATCACGGCAGACCTGCAGCAAAGCCGGCAGGTCTGGGAACTCCAGGGTAACGGAGCCCGCAGCCTCGACCCACACCAGCCGGGTGGTCGGCGTGATCTTGGCCGCCAGATCGCCTGGATTCATGGGGTCGTAGACCTGGGTGCTGATGCCCCAGCGCGCCAACTCGCCTTCCGAGAAGGCCTTGTTGGGGCCGTAGACGTTGTCGGGCAGCAGCATGCTGTCGCCGGCCTTGAGCAGGGCCAAAGCCACATTGGCGATGGCCGCCAAGCCGCTGGGCACCAGCACGCAGTAGCTGCCGCCTTCCAGCGTCGCGATGCGCTCTTCCAGCGTGTAGGTGGTGGGCGTACCGTGCAGGCCGTAGGTGTAGGCCGACTTGTCTTTCCATTCGTACTCGCGCATGGCGGCCACGGACGGAAAGATGACGGTCGACGCCTTGAACACGCCAGGCTGCGGCGCCGCAAACGCCGCTGGCGGCGCGTACGGGTGGTGGATCAGCTGGGTAGAAGGATGGGGACGGCTCGCCACGGATCGCTTGCGTCTGCCGCGCTTACAGCTTCCACTTTTCCATCAGTTGGGCTGGACGCATGGCGTCGTAGCCCTCGAAAGGCTGGTGGATCCAGGGATTGGTGGGCAAAAACTCGACCGAATAGTCGGGCGTAAAGACGGAAACCGCCTTGGTCCAGATCACGGCGCTGCGCAGCTCGGTGATGGGCGCGTAGTCGCTCTTGAGCTGACGCACCACCGCGTTCAGCGTGTGGCCGGTATCAGCCAAGTCATCCACCAGCAGCACCTTGCCAGCAATTTCACCCTTGGGTGTAGTGATGAAGCGGGCGATATCCAGCACGCCCTGCTGGCGGCCGGCATCCGCGCGGTACGAGCTGGTGGACATGATGGCCAGAGGCTTGTCGAAGATGCGTGACAGCACATCGCCAGGGCGCAAACCACCACGCGCCAGGCACAGGATATTGTCAAATTCCCACCCCGACTGGTGGACTTTGAGGGCCAGCTTTTCGATCAGGCTGTGGTATTCGTCATAACTGACGTACAGGTGCTTGCCGTCTTCTGTCAACATGGGGAATTACTCCTGAAATAATAGCTACTGGCGCTGGCGCTATCTGCGCCAGCGACCAATTTATTCAATAACTCAAGCAGCCTTGTAAGGGTGCTGCATCATGATGGTGTGGTCGCGGTCCGGGCTGGTCGAGACCATGGCGATGGGCACACCCGTCACCTCTTCAATGCGGCTCAGGTAGCGGCGCGCATTCTCGGGCAGCTTGCTGTAGTCGGTCACGCCCACGGTGGAATCGGTCCAGCCATCGATGGCTTCGTACACTGGCACGCAGCGCGCGATATCGTCTGCACCCATGGGCAGGATATCAACCAGCTCGCCGTCCAGCATGTAGCCGGTGCAGAGTTGCAGCACGTCAATGCCGTCCAGCACATCCAGCTTGGTAATGCACAGGCCGCTCAGGCCATTGACCTGGGCGCTGCGCTTGAGCAGGGCCGCATCAAACCAGCCGCAACGGCGGCTGCGGCCGGTGGTTACGCCCTTTTCAGCTCCGACAGTGCTCATGTGGTAGCCAGGCGTGCCGGGCTTTTCCCATTCAAGTTCGGTCGGGAACGGACCGCCGCCCACGCGGGTGCAATAGGCCTTGGTGATGCCCAGGATGTAGTGCAGCATGCCCGGGCCCACGCCGGAACCGGCAGCGGCATTGCCAGCCACGCAGTTGCTGGAAGTCACGTAGGGGTAGGTTCCGTGGTCCACGTCCAGCAACGTGCCTTGCGCACCTTCAAACAGCAGGTTGGCACCGGCTTTGTGGGCGTCATTCAATTCACGCGACACGTCGGCCATCATCGGCTTGAGCAACTCGGCATGGCGCATGGACTCGGCATAGACCGTGTCGAAATCGATCGCAGGAGCATGCAGGAACTGGGTCAGCACGAAGTTGTGCAGCTCCAGCAGCTCACGCAGCTTGGTAGCGAAACGCTCGGGGTATTTCAGGTCCTGCACGCGCAGCGCACGGCGGGCAATCTTGTCCTCATAGGCAGGACCGATACCGCGACCTGTGGTGCCGATCTTCTCGGTGCCGCCCTTTTCGCGCAGCGCTTCGCGGGCGATGTCGATAGCCGCGTGGAACGGCAGGATCAGCGGGCAGGCCTCGCTGATGCGCAGGCGCGAACGCACTTCGACACCCGCCTTTTCCAGACCTTCGATTTCTTCAAACAGCTTGGCTGCCGACAACACCACACCATTGCCTATGTAGCATTTGACGCCAGCGCGCATGATGCCGCTGGGAATCAGGTGCAAGGCCGTCTTCACGCCGTTGATGACCAAGGTGTGGCCCGCGTTGTGACCGCCTTGGAAGCGCACCACGCCCTGGGCGCTTTCGGTGAGCCAATCGACCAGCTTGCCCTTGCCTTCATCGCCCCATTGCGTACCCACCACGACGACATTGCGACCAGGAACCAGATTTGTTTGGGTGTTCATCTCAGAAATTTTCTTAAATAACTTGCACGACCCACTGCCCAGCCGCTTGCTGAAGCACGCGATCGCAATGGAACTCATCAACTTCACTTTCGTGACCTGGCAACACGCAGACCACGATCTCACCTTCGGCGCGCAGTGCAGCAATAGCCGCGCGCAAATCGTCGGCATGGCCCCAAGGCGCGCGGATGGCGGCCCGCAGCGGACGTGGGCCCACGGCCCCCACCAACTGCTTCAGGTCCAGACTGAACCCAACCGCCGGGCGGTTACGACCAAAGACCGCTCCCACCTCGTCATAACGGCCGCCACGCACCAAGGCATCGCCAGCGCCTTGCGCATAAATCGCAAAGCGTGCACCGCTGTAGTAGGCATAACCGCGCAGATCGGCCAGATCAAAGCTGACCGGCGTGCCGGCCAGCTGTTCCGCCAGCCACTGCAGATCACGCAACGCGTCCTGGATGGCCGGCAAACTTGGCAGCACACGAAGTGCCTGCTGCAGGATGCTGGCATCGCCATACAACTGCACCAGAGCCAACAGGGCGTCACGCGTCACCGCCGGGAAGCCCTGGCACAACTCGGCCAGCTCAGTAGCGTCTTTGTTGGCCAGCGCAGCATGGATACGTGCCAACAGATCGGGCGCAGGCGCCACTTCTGCCAGCAGGGCACGTGCAATACGCGCGTCACCCATATCGACCGTGATGCCTTGGACCTCAGCCGCCCGCAGGCAGTCCAGCGACAGCTGCAAAACCTCCAGATCGGCTTCCAGGCCGGCATGGCCGTAAATTTCGGCGCCCAGTTGCAGTGGTTCGCGGGTGGCATGCGGACGGTCTGGCCGGGTATGGGCCACAGGGCCGCAATAGCACAGGCGCGTCACACCCTTGCGGTTGAGCAAATGGGCATCGATACGTGCAACCTGGGGCGTGGTGTCAGCGCGCACGCCCAACATCCGTCCGGACAGCTGGTCTACCAGTTTGAAGGTTTGCAGATCCAATGCCTCGCCGGTACCGGTCAGCAAGGACTCCAGATGCTCCAACAGAGGCGGCATGACCAGCTCGTACGCATAGCCACGGGCGGTGTCGAGCAAGGCGCGACGCAGTTCTTCGATGTGCCGTGCCTCGGAAGGCAGGACATCGGCAATGTGATCCGGGAGGACCCAAGCAGACATGGGATTTGGGGAGGCTGTTAAAAAAGAGATTTTACCGGGCTTGGGCACAGGTAAAAATCGCCACGGTACTTTTCCTGCAATCCGTGGCGTTCAAGCGGGACGCAGTCCCTAAGTCAGCAGCAGAAACAAAACCAGCCCGAGCAGCATGCTGCACAGACCAAAGAAGCGTAGCTGGCCGTCTTGCAGCTCCAAAAGCTGCTTGAACATATTGCGCCAGGTAGACGGTGATAGAAAAGGCAACAGCCCCTCTATCACCAGCACCAGGGCCAGAGCGGCCCAAAGGCTATTGCCGTCTTCCAAGATTACTTCTTACCGGCAGGCGCAGCAGCACTGCTGCCGCTACCACGCATAGCTTTGAAGAAGTCCGACGATGGGTCCAAGACCATCACATCGCTCTTCTTGTTGAAGCTGGCTTTGTAGGCATCCAGGCTGCGGTAGAACTGGGCAAACTGGGGGTCTTTGCCAAATGCATCGGCATAAATGCGAGAAGCCTCGGCATCACCCTCGCCCTTGATCTTCTGGGCCTCACGGGTGGCATTGGCGATGGTCACTTCACGTTGCTTATCGGCATCGGCGCGGATCTTTTCACCCTCGGCAGCACCCGTGGAACGCAGCTCGTTGGCCACGCGCTTGCGTTCGGCCTCCATGCGACGGTAGACCGATTCGGTGATGGCCTCCACGTAGTCCACACGCGTAATACGTACATCCACTACATCCACGCCCCAAGGCTTGGAGCCCTGCACGGCCTCCTGGACTTCGCGCTTCACATCGGCCATCAATGCTTCGCGCTTCAGTGACAGCAGCTCCTTCACCGTGCGCTTGTTGACTTCTTCCTGGAAGGCATTGCGCACCACGCGATTCAGCTGATTGGCGCCGGCGTTCTCATCCAGGCCCACGTTACGGATGTAGTCGGACGGCGTCGAAACGCGCCAGCGTACATACCAATCAATCACCACGCGTTGCTTTTCAGCGGTCAGCATGGGCTCGGCGTCGGTGCTGTCCAGGGTCAGCAATCGCTTGTCGAGATAAGTGACATTCTGAAACGGTGGCGGCAACTTGAAGTTCAGACCGGGCTCAGTTATCACCTCTTTGATCTGGCCCAGGGCATAGACCACACCAAACTGGCGCTGATCCACCACGAACAACATGGAGCTCAGCAGCGCGAAGACCACCAGCAGGGACGATGCAATAAAACCAACTCTGTTCAAAGTATTCTCCTAACGCACGTCACGGTCACGCGAGCGCGAATTGTCGCGCGTGCGGGCATCATTCGACACGATCGCTGGCGCAACCGGCACCACCGAGCTGCTTGCCAACGGATCTGCCGTAGTGCTGCTATTTGCGGCACCCACAGCGGCCTGACCTGACATCTGCATGATCTTGTCTATCGGCATGTACAGCAGATTGGAGCCCTGTTTGGAGTCCACCAAGACCTTGGTGACATTGGTATAGATTTGCTGCATGGTGTCCAGATACATGCGATCGCGCGTGACCTGGGGGGCCTTCTGGTATTCGGTCAACACCGAGCGGAAACGCTGCGCATCACCTTCGGCCTGGGCCACGATACGGGCCTTGTATGCCTCAGACTCTTCTTGCAGGCGCGACGCGGAACCCACGGCGCGTGGCACCACGTCGTTGGCATAGGCCTGGGCTTCATTCTTGGCACGTTCACGCTCCTGACCGGCCTTCAGCACATCGTCAAACGCAGCCTGCACCTGCTCGGGCGGACGCACGCCACTTTGCTGCATATTGATGCCAACCACCTCCACACCCAACTTATAGCGGTCCAGAATGGTTTGCATCAGCACGCGCACACGCGGTCCAATCTGGTCACGCTCCTCGGCCAAGGCCGTATCCATGCGCATCTTGCCCACCACCTCGCGGACCGCCGTTTCTGCGGCCTGCACCACGGCGCCGCTGGGGTCCTTGCTTTCAAACAGGAAGGCACGCGCATCGTTCAAACGGTATTGCACAGCGAACTTGATCTCGACGATGTTTTCATCTTCGGTCAGCATGGCGGATTCACGCAAGCCAGTGGCCTTGATGATGGAATCGCGACCCACATCCACAGAACGGATCTGGGTCACAGAAACCAGCTCGTGGCGCTGCACGGGGTAAGGCAGACGCCAGTTGAAGCCCGCCCCCACCGTAGATTTGTACTTGCCAAACTGGGTGATCACGGCCTGTTGGCCTTCCTGCACGATGAAAAAGCCGGTGCCCAGCCAAATCAGCAGAACCACGCCAGCAATCAAACCGATGCCGACACCCGCATTCTTCATGTCGGGCTGAAAACCGCCGCCACCGCCACCGGAAGATCCGTTGCCGCGAGAATTATTCTTGTTGCCGCCAAACAGCCCGCCCAATTTGCGGTTGAAGTCACGCCACAGCTCATCCAGGTCCGGCGGGCCTTGGTTCGGGCCCTGGCCGCGGTTGGGCGTGTTCTTGGCCGGCTCTTCCGGTTTTTGAGAGCCATCGGACCCATTGTCGTCACCACGGCCCCAGCGCGGGTCGTTCAAGTTGAACATACCCCGGAGTCGTCCTGGCAGGATGGCCATAGTAAAAGCCCGTAAATTGAGATTCATTCGCGCAAGTCTCTCGGTTGTCATTCCTGTATTGTGCCTATGGAAACACCATCGCCGAGCCATTCCGGGGATTGCGTGGGGGCATCTGCCTTGGACATTTTGGCCAAGGACAGTTCCGCCAGCTTCTGCCGCAACGCCGGCATTCCGTCTCCGGTACGGGCACTTAAAAAAATTCGAGGGACCTGCTGGCCATCTACCTCGATTTCATCTTGCATCTGGAGCGGCCAACGCGATTTATCAAGGGCATCCAGCTTGTTAAATACCAGCAGTTGGGGCACGTCGTCAGCACCTATCTCTCTCAGCACCATGCCGACTTCGGCCATCTGCTCAGGAAAGTTCGGGTTGGAGGCATCCACCACATGCAACAGCAAGTCGGCATCGGCTGCTTCTTGCAGGGTTGCTCGGAACGCATCCACCAATCCGTGCGGCAGATCGCGGATAAACCCCACGGTGTCGGACAAGGACACGGACCGCCCGGCCTCACCCAGGTATAGCTGACGAGTAGTGGTGTCCAGCGTGGCAAACAACTGGTCGGCGGTGTAGGCCCGTGCCTTCACCAAGGTGTTGAATAGTGTGGATTTGCCGGCGTTGGTATAGCCGACCAAAGAAATCGTAAAGGCATCGCGGCGCGAACGTTGGCGCCGCTGCGTGCTGCGCTGGCGCACCACTTTTTGCAAGCGCTCTTTGGTGCGCTTGATGGATTCGCCCAGCATACGGCGATCCAGCTCGATTTGCTTTTCACCTGGGCCTCCGCGCATACCGATACCGCCGCTCTGTCGCTCCAAATGCGACCAGCGCCTGACCAAACGTGTGCTCAGGTATTGCAGCCGGGCCAGTTCCACCTGCAACTTACCTTCGTGGCTGCGCGCGCGCTGGGCAAAAATGGTCAGGATCAGCATGGTCCGGTCGTTGACCGGCAACTCACAGTGGCGTTCCAGATTGCGCTGCTGCGCGGGGCTCAAGCTCTGGTCGAAGAGAATCTCGGTCGCGCCATGCATTTGCGCCAGCAGCTTGATCTCATCAGCCTTGCCGCTGCCTACAAACAGCGCAGCATCGGGTGCCTGGCGCTTGCAGGTGATGCGGGCAACCACACGCATACCCGCGGTGTCTGCCAACAGGCCCAGCTCTTCAAGTTCTTTGTCAAAATGCGGTGCCCCCAAATCAACACCGACCAGTACGGCCAGTGGCATGTCAGGCGAATCAAGAGAACTCAAATCAGGAAACAGGTAGAGGGGGAGGTTTTAGTGGACCGGGCAGCGTTGCAGAAGCCCGGTCACCAAAAGAATGACCGGCAATCTCAGGCGGCTGCGTCGGGGGCCGACTCATCCGCAGCGGAGAAATTCACAGCACGGCCAGGAACGATAGTCGAAATGGCGTGCTTGTACACCATCTGGGTCACGGTATTGCGCAACAGCACAACGTACTGGTCAAAAGACTCAATCTGGCCTTGCAGCTTGATGCCATTGACGAGGTAAATCGACACTGGCACATGCTCGCGACGCAAAGTATTGAGAAATGGGTCCTGAAGAAGCTGCCCTTTATTGCTCACGATATTCTCCGTGTTGTGAAGATGTTAAAGAAGGTTGGACCTTACCACAGCGATACCCGTACTTACACTAGGTATGCCTAAGGCCCCACCAAAATTGTTGAGACTCGTTCAGTCGTCTTTATCGGCGTAAGGATTGGCTGCCGACTTCATCTGGATACGCAATGGCGTACCGGTGAGATTGAAGGCCTTGCGGAAACGACCTTCCAGAAAGCGCTTGTACGCGTCGGTCACATGCTCCAGCGAATTGCCGTGGATGATGATGACCGGTGGGTTCATGCCGCCCTGGTGGGCATAGCGCAGCTTGGGACGGAACATACCGGCACGCTGCGGGCTCTGGAAGGCCGTAGCCTCCAGCAGCAGACGCGTGAGCACCGGCGTGGACATCTTGCACATCGCCGCCTGGTGCGCCTGCAGAATGGACGCCCACAAAGGTCCCAGGCCTTGGCGCTTGGTCGCCGAGATGAAATGCATGGACGCAAACTTCAAAAACGCCAGTCGGGTCTCGATCGAGCGCTGCACCAGTTGCCGCTGGTAGGCGTCCACAGCATCCCATTTGTTGATTGCCAGCACCACCGAGCGCCCGCTTTCCAGGATGTAGCCAGCGATATGGGCGTCCTGGTCGGTCACGCCCTGGGTCGCGTCAATCAGCAGCAGCACCACATGGCAGGTCTCGATCGCCTGCAAGGTCTTCACCACCGAAAACTTCTCGATGGCTTCAAAAACCTTGCCCTTGCGGCGCAGGCCGGCGGTGTCGATCAACTCGAACTTGTGGCCGTTGCGCTCGAAGGGCACACTGATGGCGTCACGGGTCGTACCGGGCATATCAAATGCCACCAGTCGCTCTTCGCCCAGCCAGGTATTGATCAGCGTGGATTTGCCCACATTCGGGCGGCCCGCCACGGCCAGCTTGGTCACGCCGATGTCTTCGGCCTCGACCTCTTCATCCGGATCGGGCAGATTCAAGGGAGCCAGCGCCAGATCGACAAGGCCGCGAATGCCCTGCCCGTGCGCTGCCGAGACGGGATACACCTCGCCCAGACCCAGTTCATAGAAATCCACCAACTGGTGGCCTTCCTTCATGCCTTCGGCCTTGTTGGCCGTCAGTATGCAGGGCTTGCCCAGGCGACGCAGGTACTTGGCAATATCGTGGTCCTGGGCAGACAGGCCGCCGCGGGCATCCACCACGAAGATCACCACATCAGCCTCGGCAACCGCCTGGCGCGTCTGTTTGGCCATTTCCTTGTAGATACCACTTTCGGCATCCGGCTCGAAGCCGCCGGTATCAATCACGATGTATTCGTGCTTGCCCTGGCGGCCGTTGCCGTAGTGGCGGTCGCGGGTCAGACCGGCGAAGTCCGCCACGATCGCATCACGCGACTTGGTGAGGCGATTGAAGAGTGTAGATTTGCCCACATTGGGGCGACCGACTAAGGCCAAGACTGGTTTCATGGTATGGCGCAGATCGGCTGACGCAAATTAGTTATTCAGGCTGAAAGCCAAAAACACCGCCGCTGCGGGTCACAACGACAACGGTGTTGCCCGCCAATACGGGGGGAGTCACGATGGGCGAGCCATCGGTGGGCAAGCGGTTCAAGAGAGAACCGTCTTCGCGGGAGACGAAATGTACCAGACCCGTACCATCGCCCACCACCAGCGAGCGGCCCACTGCCAGCGGCGCAGACAGGTTGCGGTAACGCAAACGCTCGGAAACCCAGGCGCGCTCACCATCGATACGGCGCCAAGCGACGACATTGCCATCGTCTTCGGAGCCATAAACAAAGCGGTCATCTCCATGCACCCCAACGGAGCCCACGTCAGGCTTGGTCCACAACAGAGCGCCACGAGACGCATCCACGCAGCCCACCGCAGCCTGGAAGGCCCGTGCGCACACGACATCACCAACCCGGCTGACGCCACCCACCAGGTCCACCAGACGCTCCACGTCATTGGTACCACGGGGCGAAGCGATCGGCGCCTCCCAACGGGTACTGCCATTGTTCGGGTTCAGGCCCACGAGGCGGCCGGACATGCCGGCGACCAAGGTATCGCCCACGGCCATCAGCACGCCTGACTGGCTCAGCACCAAGGCCTCGCCGGTGCGTTGCTGGTTCCACAATTTGCGGCCCGTGGCGCCATCAAAGGCATTGACGGAACGGTCAGCAGCCAACACGAACACACGCCCGCCGGCCACCAGCGGCGCGGTCAGGGTCTGGGCTGCCAGGCGCTGGCGCCACAACACGCGACCGGCCTGCAGGCCGACTACCTGGTTGTCACGCGTGACCACGGCCGTCAATGTGCCGTCGCTGCCCACGCCGGCAGACAAGGGACCGCCTACAGCCACACGCCACAGCGATTGGCCGCTTTTCGCATCCAGCGCCGACACCGCGCCATCGGCACCCGCCAGGGTAACCGTCCCACCCGAGACGTTGACGGACATTGGGAACCCCGCCTCACCCAGTCTTACGTTCCAGGCAGTACGAACGCCCAGCAAGGCCACGTTGGCGGGCAAATCTACGGGCTTGGGTTTTTCGGGGGTGCTGGAGCAGGCAGCCAGCACCGCTACCAAAACAATAGCTACCGGCGCACGAAATATCTGCACAAAAGGCATATTTTTCATTATTTTTTGACTTCCACAGAGACAGGGCCTGCAGGCGTGACCACGGGGACTGCAGGACGCGGGTCCACGCCCAGGCTGTTGAGCTTGACCTCTACCAGACGGCGGTACTGGTCTTGTTCGTCCAGGCCTTTGTAGGCGATCTGGTACTGGGCGATGGCGTCGGTCTTCTTGTCTTGCACCAGGTAGATATCGCCCCTGCGGTCGGCGACCAGTGGTTCAAAATCCTTGGGGAAGCTGCCCGACAACTGCTTCAAAGCATCGTCGTAGCTCTTGGCCTCCAGCAGCACGCTGGCCAGACGCAAATGGGCGATGGCCTGGTAGCCCTCGTCAGAAGACTGCTCGGCCACCCAGGTCAGGGCCGCCTTGGCTTCATCTGGCTTGCTCTTTTCATACAGGCTCTTGGCAGCCAGCAGGCCGGCCTGCTGGGCGAATGCCGTACGGCCGAACTTGTCCTTCATGTCGGAAAAAGCGCGCTCCACCATGGCCACGTCACCGGCTTTGGATGCGCGGTCCACCTCGTCGTACAAGGCGGCCGCCTGGGCCGCCTGGCTGCGCTGCCAGTACTGGTAGCCGTTCCAGCCGGCGAATGCGGCCAGCACCACAATCAAGGACCAGGTGATCAAATTGCCAAAACGGTTCCAGAAAGCTTTGAGCTCGTCAAGCTGTTCTTGTTCTTCAAGGTCGAGGTGGTTTGCCATAAGGTTCTAAGAGTCAAGCGTTCGATTGTAGGGTCGGTGCCCAGGTGGCCACATCGGCCAGGGACTGGGTGGTTTGCACTCCGCTGCCGTCGCGCAGGGATTTGACCGTCACCAGGTTTTGCGCCAGCTCGTCGGCGCCAAAGATCAACGCAAACCGGGCGCCGCTGCCGTCGGCCTTCTTCAGCTGCGACTTCATGCTGCCCATGCCCTCGCCGGCTCCAGCGTGCATTTGCACCTGCACGCCGGCGCGGCGCAGGGTCTGCAAGGTTTGCATGGCGACCGGCAAGGCGGCGATATCAGGCACGACCGCATAAGCGTCGGCCGCTTGCGCAGGCAACTCGGCGCCCTGCTCCTTGATCAGTTCCAGCACGCGCTCGATGCCCATGCCCCAGCCGACAGCCGGTGTAGGCTTGCCACCCAGCAGCTCGAACAGACCGTCATACCGACCGCCGCCGCACAAGGTGCCCTGCGCGCCCAGCTCGTCGGTGATGAATTCGAACACCGTGTGGCTGTAATAGTCCAGGCCGCGCACCAGACGCGGGTTCACGGTCCACTGCACACCGCAGCCGGTCAGCAAGGTTTGCACCGTGTCCAAATGCTTGAGCGAAGACTCGCCCAGGTAGCTGAGCAGCTGCGGCGCGTCCTGCACCATGGCCTGCATGGCTGGGTTCTTGGTATCCAGAATGCGCAGCGGATTGGTCAGCAAACGGCGCTGGGCATCGGTGTCCAGCAAGTCGCGGTGCTGTTCGAAATAGGCGATCAGCGCGGCGCGGTGCGCCTGGCGCTCGGCCGGCACGCCCAGACTGTTCAGCTCGACGCGCACATTGCGCAGGCCCAGGTTGGCAAACAGCTCGCTGGCCAGCAGCATGATCTCGGCGTCGACCTCAGGGCCGGAAAAACCCAAGGCCTCCACGCCCAATTGGTAGAACTGTCGGTAGCGGCCGCGCTGGGGCCGCTCGTGGCGAAACATCGGGCCCATGTAGTACAGGCGCTTACCACCGTCATAGGTCAGGTTGTGCTGGATCGCCGCGCGCACCACGCCGGGCGTGTTTTCGGGCCGCAGCGTCAGCTGTTCACCATTCAATCGGTCCTCAAAAGAGTACATCTCCTTCTCGACGATGTCGGTGGTCTCGCCGGTGCCGCGCACGAACAAGGCGGTGGGCTCGACGATCGGCGTGCGGATCATGCGGTAGGCCGAGCGCGCCATCAGCGTGCGGACCTTGTCTTCCAGCCATTCCCAGCGCGCAGAGTCGGGCGGCAGTATGTCGTTCATGCCTTTGACGGCAGTGAGTTTGTCAGCCATAAATCCAATTACTATTATTTGATAGCTACTAGCGCATACCGAATATGCGCTAGAGGCCGATTTGATGCTTAAATCTGACTACGCAATCGCAGCCGCACCGAAGCGCTTGGCGATGTAGTTTTCGACGATGACCTGGAATTCCTGGGCGATGTTGTCGCCGCGCAGGGTGACGCTTTTTTCACCGTCGATATACACCGGCGCGGCCGGCGCCTCGCCGGTGCCCGGCAGGCTGATGCCGATGTCGGCATGCTTGCTCTCGCCCGGGCCATTGACGATGCAACCCATCACGGCCACTTTCATGGCCTCGACGCCTGGGTACTGCTTGCGCCAGACCGGCATCTGCGCGCGCAGGAAGTCGTCGATCTGCTTGGTCAGTTCCTGGAATGTCGTGCTGGTGGTGCGACCGCAGCCGGGGCAGGCGGTGACGCTGGGCACAAAGCTGCGCAAGCCCAGGGCCTGCAAGATTTCCGACGCGACCACGACTTCTTGGGTACGGGCTTCGCCGGGCTGCGGCGTCAGCGAGACGCGGATGGTGTCGCCAATGCCTTCTTGCAGCAACACAGCCAGGGCAGCGCTGGAAGCCACTGTGCCCTTGGTGCCCATGCCGGCTTCGGTCAAGCCCAGGTGCAGCGCATAGCGGCAGCGCTGCGACAGGGCGCGGTAGACCGAGATCAGGTCCTGCACGCCACTGACCTTGCAAGACAGAATGATTTGCTCGGGCGCCAAGCCCATGGATTCGGCCAGCTTGGCGGATTCCACGGCCGAGGTGATCAGCGCCTGGTACATCACCGGTTTGGCGTCCCAGGGCACAGCGCGGCGGCTGTTTTCGTCCATCAGGCCGGCCAGCAGCTCCTGGTCCAGACTGCCCCAGTTGACGCCGATGCGGACGGCCTTGTTCCAGCGCACCGCGGCTTCGATCATCTGACCGAACTGGCGATCGCGCTTGTCGCCCTTGCCCACGTTGCCAGGGTTGATACGGTATTTGGACAAAGCCTCGGCGCAGGCCGGGAACTCGGTCAGCAGACGGTGGCCGTTGTAATGGAAGTCACCGACCAGCGGCACATCGATGCCCATGCGGTCCAGCTGTTCGCGGATATAGGGCACGGCCTGGGCGGCCTCGGGGGTATTGACGGTAATGCGCACCATCTCCGAGCCGGCCAGGGCCAACTCTTTCACCTGGATGGCCGTGCCGATGGCGTCCACCGTGTCGGTGTTCGTCATGGACTGGATGCGCACGGGGGCGTTGCCGCCCACTGTGACATCGCGGGAGCCCCAGCGCACATGGGCTTGGTAGCTATTGCGCGCGCGCGGCGCGGCAGCCTCTACAGGCGTCAGGAAGTCCATTACTTCACCTCGAATCGGGCAACATGGTCTTTGGCAAAAGGCGTCATGTCAAAAGCCTGGCCACGTACTTGCAATTGCACGGCATCCACACGCCCCACCACCATATTGAACGGCGGGGTACCTGATGGCTGGACGACCTCGCCCGCATTCAGCGTACGGCTAAAAGCCACTACGCCCTTGGCATCGGTGACCTTCACCCAGGATTCCCCCGTAGCCGTCATGACCATGATGGAGGGTGCGCTGGCAGCAGTGAGCGGAGCACTGGCAGCAGCAGCCACAACGGGCGCCGAGGCCACAGGCGCTGCAACAGGCGCCACCGCGACCGGAGTTGGCAGCGCAGCAGAAGCCGCCGGCGCAGGCTCCGCCGAGGGTTCCGAAACAGGAGCCTGTGTAGCAACAACCGTAGAGGTATCCACACCTTGGGACACCTCCGACGCCTCTTCCTTGCTTTTCGGCCACAAGAAGACAGCCAAAGCCGCAATCAACAACAGCGCAACGGCCACGACGGACGGACTGGGCATCTGCCCCTTCAGGCCGAAACGTGGCCCCGCATGCGGCTGCCTGAAAGGCGCATTGATCGCCGAGTCCGCCGCGCCCAGGCGCGAGGCAGCTCCCTGGGGAAAATGGGCCAGCACTGGTGCAGCGTCGATCTTGAGACTACGGCATACGCTGGCGGCCAAGGCTCGCGCAAACATGACGTCAGGCAAGGCATCCAAGCGGCCGGCCTCCAGGGCCTCCAGCTTACCCACCGGCACCTTGAGCGACACCGCCAAGGCTGCCACATGCAGGCCCACAGCCTCACGTCCCTGCCGCAAGAGCTGCCCGGCCCGCACAGCCGAAGGCTCACCCTGGGCCAGGGTTTCAGACTCCACTGCAACGGGTGCCGCAGGCACCACTGACTCATTCATCAAATGCCCCTCTCTCATACGCCGCCAGCTCGCGGGATTGTGCATAACGCTTTCGCAGCTGATCCACCAGCTGCATCATTGCCTCACGGTTCTCCATGCGGCGCTCCACCTTGATGCCAAGCCACAAGGACTCGGAATTCGCAAGCTCGGAATTATTGATTCTGCGGATATAGAACTGGGCACGTGTCCATTCGCCACGTTGGTACAACAAAGTCGCCAGGTTGTAGCCGGTGATGGGGTTGCCGGGATCGAGCTCATAAGAGCGTGACAAACTGCGTTCCGCCTCGGGCAACAAATTGGCGCGCTGCTGGCAAAGACCTTCCGTCATCAGTGTTTTGGCGCGCGCACTATAGATGGGGTTGGCCAAGGCCTGTTCGAACATCTGCACGGATTCCGCGTATCGGCCTTGCTGACACATCAACCAGCCATAGTTGTGCATGGTGTTGGGCTCACGCGGGTTCAAGGCAAGAGCCCGGCGGAAACTGTCTTCCGCCAGACGCAAATCGTTCAAGCGCATGTAAATCAGGCCGCGCAGATTGAAAGCATCAGAGAACGAGGGGTCAATCACCAGGGCCTGCTTCAGCTCGTCCAGTGCCACCGTAGTTTGGCCTTGCTCGAAATAGCCGATCGCCAATTGCAGGCGGGTACGTGCATGCTTGCGAGCCTCTGGTTCATCTGACGCCGTCACGATGTCAGTCTGGGTGCCTGGATTGGCGGCGACCGCAGGCGTCACATGCCCAGGCGCGCCGCACCCGGCCAGCCACAGCACCATGGCACATCCAGCCAACAGCCCCAATAGGCTGTTACCCCGCAGTTTTTTTTGCATTCCTCAGACCCCTTTGGACGATTCAACCACTGGCGGCACCTGCGCCATCATCACCATACGCTGCTGGGCCATGCGTTTCACCACCTGGGTGCGGTCCTTGACGTCACCGGCCAGCTGACCACAGGCCGCATCGATATCGTCACCCCGGGTCTTACGCACCGTTGTCACGATACCGGCGTCACTCAACAGTTTGCCAAATGCCGCCACGCGGGCCAGGGGCGAACGCAACAGGCCCGACGCTGGGAAGGGGTTGAAGGGAATCAGATTGAACTTACACCACACGCCGGGGTGGCGGTATTGCTGCACCAGTGCGATCAGCTCCTGGGCATGCTCGGGTTGGTCATTGACGCCATCCAGCATGCAGTATTCAAAGGTGATGAAGTCCCGTGGGGCACGCTCCAAATAGCGGTTGCACGACTCCATCAGCTCGGCCAAGGGGTACTTACGGTTCAATGGAACCAGGTTGTCACGCAGGGGATTGTTCGGCGCATGCAACGACACCGCCAGGGCTACAGGGCAATCCTGCGCCAGGCGGTCGATCATGGGCACCACGCCAGAAGTAGAAACCGTCACCCGGCGGCGCGACAAACCATAACCATGGTCGTCCAGCATCACCCGCAGAGCTGGCACCAAAGCGTTGTAATTCTGTAAAGGCTCGCCCATCCCCATCATGACGACGTTGGAGATGACGCGATCTTCGGTTTTGAGGTGTTTACGCAAGAAGTGCTCAGCAAACCATAGCTGGGCCACGATTTCACCGGTGGTCAGATTGCGACTGAAGCCCTGGTGCCCGGTGGAACAAAATCGACAGCCTACAGCGCAACCGGCCTGGGATGAAATGCACAGCGTGCCGCGGTCGCTCTCAGGGATAAACACCGCCTCAACGGCATTGCCCTCGCCCACATCAAACAACCACTTGATGGTGCCATCAGTGGATGCATGCTGACTGATGACCGGCAAGCCCTGCACATGCGCGCTGCCGGCCAATTTACCGCGCAGAGACTTGGCCAGATCACTCATCTGGTCAAATTCTGTGGCTCCACGCTGGTGTATCCAGCGGAACAACTGTGTCGCGCGAAAACGCTTTTCCCCGAGCCGTTCACAAAATGCGGCCAAGCCGTCGAGATCAAACTCGAGCAGATTGGTCGTCATTTCAGGCGCCGCTCAGGGCTCACCCCCACCAGCGATGCCCTCTTGCAGAGGCAGCGAAGCATGAGGGTGCACATAGTTAGCGGGAGTAAACGTTCAGGCCAGCAAAGAAGAAGGCGATTTCTTCCTTGGCGGTTTCAGCAGCGTCAGAACCATGCACGGCATTGGCGTCGATGCTGTCAGCGAAGTCAGCACGGATGGTGCCGGCGTCAGCCTTCTTGGGGTCCGTTGCACCCATCAGGTCACGGTTCTTCAGAATGGCGTTTTCGCCTTCCAGGGCCTGGATCATCACAGGACCGGAAATCATGAAGTCCACCAGATCCTTAAAGAAAGGACGGGCTTTATGCACAGCGTAGAACGCTTCAGCTTCGCCGCGCGAAAGGTGCGCCATGCGGGCTGCCACAACCTTGAGGCCAGCTGCTTCAAAGCGTGCATAGATTTGACCGATCACGTTCTTGGCGACTGCGTCGGGCTTGATGATGGAGAGGGTACGTTCGATAGCCATGATTTTCCTGAACTTAGGTTTTTTGAAATTTTGCCAACAAAGCAAAGCCTGCGAGTTTAACCCGCCGGCATGCCCACTTTATGAATAGGTTGTAGTGGTGCGAGCAATTGCCTTGCTCTCATCCACAATTAGCGGTTACGGCCACCACTGCGGCGTGGCCCGCCGTTACCGCTGCCACCAGAGCCCCCACTGCGTCGTGGCCCACCCTGGTTCGGCTCTTTGCGCTGCCGGGTAAAACTATCGGCACCGATGTAGCCAAAAGCGGTCTTCATCGGATCTGGCTGACCACCACTAGGAGTCCGGTCCGCCATATCCTTACGACCTTGACCACGGCCTTTGCCGCCAATCTGGTTGGTCACCAATGGATTCGGGCCTACAGGTGGGTTGACACCCGATGGACGGGGGCCTCGTCCACCCGTGTTGCGACCACCCCGTGTGCGGTTCGGGGCACTACGGGCATCGGCAGGATTGGGCGGGCGGCGGCTAGGGGCACGGGCCTGGCGCGGCACCTCATCGAACTCACTCGCGGGCGCCTTGTTGGCCGCATGCACCAAGGCCTGGATATCGCGATCGTCGAGCTCCATCCAACCGCCGCGCTTGAGGCCGCGGGGCAACAACATGGCACCGTAGCGAATGCGAATCAACCGGCTGACCGCATGGCCCACGGCTTCCAGCATGCGGCGAACCTCACGGTTACGGCCTTCGGAAATGGTCACACGGTACCAGCAATTGGAACCTTCACCACCACCATCTTCGATGCTGCCAAACGAAGCCATACCGTCATCCAGCTTGACGCCATCGAGCAGGCGCTGCTTTTCTTCCTTGCTCAAGGCACCCAGCACGCGCACCGCGTATTCGCGCTCCAGCCCAAAACGTGGGTGCATCAACTGGTTTGCCAGCTCGCCCGAACTGGTGAATAGCAACAGACCTTCGGTATTCAGGTCCAGCCGCCCCACTGACTGCCACTTACCCTGGAACAATTTCGGCAATTTACGGAACACGGTAGGACGATTTTGCGGGTCGTCATTAGTCACCACCTCGCCTACAGGCTTGTGGTACGCAATCACCCGAGCCGGAGGCGGCTCGATGCGAAAACGCACCGGCTTGCCATTGACCTTGACCGAATCCCCGTACTGGACGCGCTGACCAATATGGGCAGGTTCGTTGTTAACCGAAATGCGACCCTCCAGAATCAGCTGCTCCATCTCCAGGCGCGAGCCCATACCAGCCTGGGCCAACACCTTGTGCAACTTCGGGCTCTCCGCAAGAGGCGCCAGCACGCGTTTCAGCGGTGGAATGTCGGCACTTTCTTCGTCGGCATCAAACTGCCCCGACACCACATCCAGAAAACGATTTTCAGCGTCATCCGACGGTGCCGGCGCGGGCCGAGAGCTGGCTTCGACACCCACGGGCAGATCTTCCGTAGCAGGAGGCGTAAACGGCGCGGGGTCAACAGGAGTGTTATGCATGGGGCGAACTTGTTATCGGAGAATCACCGCTGGCGGTGAGGGGAGCAAAAGGAGGCTCGGAGGGCTCCAGCGAAGCTGGGGAAACATCCACAGCGGGGTTATCAATCGGCAATGCCGCTTGCGCAAAGTCTTCAGCTTGCGTCAAAGAGGCCAGCAACTCGGCACTTTGCACAGGGTCATCCGCCAGAGGCAGCTGGTCCAGGGAGGCTAGGCCCAAATCGTCCAAAAACTGGCGCGTGGTTGCAAACAATGCGGGACGCCCCACCGTCTCACGGTGACCAATGACCTCAATCCAGCCACGGTCTTCCAGTTGCTTGATGATCATCGCACTAATGGTGACACCGCGGATCTCCTCCATGTCCCCTCGGGTAGCCGGCTGACGATAGGCAATGATGGCCAAGGTTTCTAATGTCGCGCGCGAATAACGCGGCGGTTTTTCGGGATGCAAACGATCCAAGTACTCACGCATCTCAGGGCGACTTTGAAAACGCCAGCCGCTCGCCACATTGACCAGCTCCACGCTGCGTTGTGACCATTCACTTTGCAAATCCTGCAGCAGGGACTTCACAGTGTCTGCACTAAGAGCATCGTCAAACAGGACACGCATATCGCGCACAGACAAAGGTTGCTGCGAACAAATCAGTGCAGCCTCGAGGACGCGCTTGGCCTCTGCCGTATTCATGTATGTAACTATTCCGGGGAAAACGCCATTCAAGGACGCAAAATCGACAGCGCGGAACTCACGGTACACGCGACCCGCTGGGGTGTCGTCAAAAAACTGATAGCGTCAGGACCCAAGCCCGAGCATCAAACGCTTTTAGCCATTGTAACTGAGACCCCAGTCGACCAAGGCAAGGCGCATATCCTGCGGCAGTGGCGCATGGAATCGCAAAGCCTCCCCCGTCATCGGATGGACAAATGCGAGCTGGGTCGCATGCAATGCCTGGCGGGCCATTCCGGCAGCAGCGGTACCGCCATACACAGCATCCGCCACCAGAGGGTGCCCAGCGGCAGCCATATGCACCCGGATCTGATGGGTGCGGCCCGTATGCAAGGTGCAGCGAACCAGGCAGCCTTGGTCGCAATTCTCCAGCAGAGCCACATCGGTCCTGGCAGTTTTACCCGTATGCAAGGCCAAATCAACCACGGCCATGCGCAGGCGATTGCGCGGATCACGCCCAATCGATGCGTCCAAACTACGGTTTGCGGGGCCAGTCCAGGCCTTGTGCGCCAAAGCCAGATACTGGCGACTCACGTCTCGGGACGCGATCATGGCCACCAGTGCATCCATAGTGGCCCGACTTCTGGCCACGACCATCAAACCACTGGTGTCTTTATCCAGCCGATGAACGATGCCTGCCCGCGGCAGCATCTGGGCTTGCACATCGCGCGCCAACAGTCCGTTGAGTAAAGTTCCGCTCCAGTTTCCCGGAGCCGGATGCACCACCAAGCCAGCAGGTTTATTGATTACGCGCAAAAAAGCGTCTTCAAAAACCACATCCAATAGCATGGGCTCGGGCTTGAAAGCCTGGCTTTGCTGCGTAGGGCGCAACTCAATAACACCTGCATCCCCGGCCTTTACTTTGGCCGCAGGCTTTAGTGCAGGCCGGCCATTCAGAGTCACCGCCCCAGCCTCTATCAATTGCTGCAGATAACTGCGCGAAAACTCCGGCACCAGCTCTACCAAAGCGCGGTCCAGCCTCTGCCCATGCAAAGCTTCGGCAATATGTAATGCGCGCTGCTCTGACTCCACCTCCAGAGGATCCGGAAGGTTTTCTGCCGAGCCGTCAGCAGCAAGGTCGGTCGATATAATCAAATCGCTTAGTTTCAAGAAAGTGGCCAGTGATGTTGCGCTCTAGATTATCGGTGTTCCCTGGCCTGTTGGCCGTCGTTCTGGCTTTCGGCCTATCTGCCTGCTCCACCGTGACCGAAGATAAAACGGTGGGATGGAGCCCCAACAAGATTTACTCCGAAGCCAAGGATGAGCTCAACTCCGGCGCCTATGACAAGGCCATTGGCTTGTTTGAAAAGCTGGAAGGCCGCGCCGCAGGCACGCCGTTGGCACAGCAGGCTCAGCTAGAAAAAGCTTACGCATACTACAAATCAGGCGACAAGGCGCAAGCCCTGGCCACGCTGGACCGATTCCTCAAGCTGCATCCCGCCAGCCCTGCACTGGACTATGCGCTATATCTCAAAGGCATCGTCAATTTCAACGAAGACCTAGGACTATTCTCCTTCGTAACCCGGCAAGATCTGTCCGAACGCGACCAGAAAGCAGCCAAGGAATCCTTTGAGTCCTTCAAGGAGCTGAGCACCCGCTTCCCCGAGTCTCGCTTTACGCCCGACGCCCTGCAGCGCATGGTCTATATCGTCAACTCGCTGGCCCAATACGAAGTGCATGTTGCGCGCTATTACTACAGCCGCGGAGCCTATGTAGCAGCCATCAACCGCGCCCAGTCCGCCCTGGTGGACTACCAGAATGCCCCTGCACGTGAAGAGGCCTTGTACATCATGGTCAAGTCATACGAAGCCCTGGGCATGACGCAGCTGCGCGATGACACGCAACGCATACTGGCGCAAAACTATCCCAAAAGTGAATACGTGAGCCAAGGCTTCAAGGCCAAGGATTCTCCGTGGTGGAAGATTTGGTAAGCGCCTGTAAGGCCGTCTGAAATTCGGCTTCCGTTTTCAAGATCCGCATGGGCGGCAATGCGGCTCGCAGACGCTTGCCATAGCCCATACTGACAAGACGCACATCACAAACCACTAGCAAGCCTCGGTCTGTTTCGTGGCGAATCAAGCGCCCGGCACCCTGCTTCAATGCAATGGCGGCCTCTGGCACGAAATATTCCATAAAGGGATTTCCCCCCTCTGATTCAATTCGCTGAGCTCGCGCCTCTACCACCGGATCATTGGGTGGCGGAAACGGCAGCTTATCGATGATGACGAGCTGTAGCACGTCGCCAGGAATATCAACCCCCTCCCAAAATGATGCCGAAGCCACCAACACACAGCCTGGCTGGCCGTTGAATGCCCCTTGGCGGAAGCGCTCGATCAAGCGGCGCTTAGGCTTATGCCCTTGCACCAAAACCTCTAGCGCCAGATCGCCGGCAAACGCTACCTGCAACGCATCGCCTATCACCTGCAAGGCACGCAGAGACGTAGTCAAAACCATGGTGCGCCCACCCAAACTGCGCGCGGCGTCTGCCGCAAAGAGCGCCACCTGGGCGCTGTGCGATGACTCGCCAGGTTTGGGCAAATGGCGTGGAACATAAAAGCCAGCCTGCTCAGCATAGTCAAATGGACTCGCCACGCGAACACAGCTTGCACCATGGAGTCCACAGCGTTCGGTAAACCAGCTCAATTGCGCATCATCGCCCAAGGTCGCTGACGTAAATACCCAGGATTTTCCGGTGTCCGCAACATCCGCCCCGAAAAGTCTTGCTTTGACAGCCGACGCAATATCCAAAGGAGCCTCTGTCAGGCGCAGATGCATGCCCACCTCCAGCCAGCGCACACCCTGTAAAGAGTTTTCCCGCGAAAACTGCAAAATCACATCGCGCAGTGCCATAGCCCGCTCATGCAGTCGCACAAAGTCAGGAGCCAGCTCACTCACCATATCCAAAGCCATCGCCGCTTGCTGCAAAGCTTCAACCATGTCCGCCATGGCCTCACACCAAACATCCTCCTGCAGACCTTCTGGCGCCGGACCCGTCCAGCGCAAGCGCGTATTCGGGCCGGCCTTCCCCACCACCAGCCGCAGCTCACGCGCGGCGCGTTCCACTGCAAAAACTGTTTGCAGCCAATCCACCAGGCCCCGCGCCTGCTGCAAGCCTGTGGCAAGCAGGTCTCGGGCAAAATCCAGCAACTGCCCGGTTGTGCAATGGGTGCCCAAAAACTGAACTCCGGTTTCGTTAAGCTGATGTGCTTCGTCAAAAATTGTTACCCGCGTAGTAGGCAACAATTCGGCCATCCCGCTCTCTCGTACAGCAAGATCGGCAAAAAAAACATGGTGGTTCACCACCACCACATCCGCCGCTAACGCCTCTCGACGGGCCAGATTGACATGGCAATCGCGAACCCTGGGACACTGGGAGCCTAGACAATTCTCACGTGTTGATGTCACCCTCGGCAGTAAGGTTGAACGCTCGTCCAAAGCGTCAAGTTCAGCCATATCTCCGCTGCGGGTCACAAGGGACCAGCGCTCAATATCGGCCAAGTTCTGCAGTTCAGAACGGTCCACCGGATGGAAATCAAAACGAGCCTGCTCCAGGCGCTGCAGGCACAAATAGCTGCCACGCCCTTTAAGCAAAGCAATGCGCAAGGGTAGCCCCAAAACACGGACCAAGAATGGCAGGTCACGTGCAAACAATTGGTCTTGCAAATTCTTGGTTGCTGTAGACAGCAGGATACGCTCCCCGCTCAGCAACGCCGGCACCAGATACGCAAAAGTTTTGCCTACGCCGGTCCCGGCTTCGGCCACCAATACCCCGCCCTCTTCAATGGTCTTGGCCACACTTAAAGCCATATCCAATTGGCCAAGACGGAGCTTGTAATTACTGGTGGTGCGCGCCAGAACCCCGTCAGACGCAAAGACCTCTTGAACCCGCTGACCCAGGCCCATCAAGCTGGCTCTTTGGGATCAAGTGACATTTCCAAGCGCGCAATTTTGTCCCGCAGGGCCAGGCGGCGCTTTTTCAGCCTTTGCAGCATCAATTCATCCAGTGGTTTATGCTCAACCAAGTGGTCAATGCTGGCGTCTAAATCGGCGTGCTCCATGCGCAATTCGATCAGTTGGCGTTCAGGGGAGTGGAGGTTGGGATTCAAGGCGACGATCTAGAACAAGAAGAGCCAGACGCATTCCAGCTTGGCTGGATAATACGGACAAGTAAAGTTTATCCACACATTATGTGCGGACCCGCTCCCTGCGCCAACCATAGAACTAAGCATTTCATATATGTCCCCAGGTTTTCGGATTACCGCTTCGACGGGCCTTCACAAAGGCGATCGCGAATACCAACAAGACCAGCTCCTACTGCTCAGCCATGCCCGCGTGCACGGCTGTGTATTGGCTGCGGTAGCCGATGGCATGGGTGGCCGAAGCGGTGGTCGCAAGGCATCCGACCAGGTCATGATGACCGCCCGCCAACTCTTCGAACGCTTTGATCCCTATAACGACGACCCGCGCAACCTGCTGAAGAACATCATTGCGGAGGCCCACCTGGTCATCAAGCTGACCGCCATTTCTGCGGAGGAAGAGCCACACAGCACCGCCGCCTTGTTTTTGATTACCCCACAAGGCCAGTGCCACTGGGCGCATACCGGCGACTCTCGCATTTACCACTTCCACAAGGAGCAACTCGTCAAGCGCACGCTAGACCATTCCTTTGTGCAAAACCTGGTGGAGCGTGGCGAAATCACACCCGAAGAAGCCAATACACACCCCAACGCCAACATCCTGCTGGGCTGCCTGGGCACAGAGGCCGACCCGCCTGTAGACGAGCACCTGCAGCTGCAGTTACAACCTGGCGATACGCTACTGGCCTGCAGCGACGGTCTTTGGCACTACTTTACAGACAATGAATTGGGCAGCATCTTGTCCAGCCTGCCACCGCGCGAGGCCAGCGCAATCCTGATAGAGCAAGCGCGTAAGCGCGCCCGAGGCACGGGTGACAATCTTTCCCTGGTTTTGGTGCACATCTCCACACTGTAAGCGCGCCTCCATACACAAAGAGCCCGCCAACCTGAAGGTTGGCGGGCTCTTTGCCATTCTCACCGCGTGCCGCTGTAGCAGCCGCACGCAGGAAAATTAGTTGCGGGTTTGATCAACCAGCTTGTTCTTGGCAATCCAAGGCATCATGGCGCGCAACTGGGTACCGACCTTTTCAATCGAATGCTCGGCCGTCAGAC
Source organism: Rhodoferax sp. GW821-FHT10B06 (assembly GCF_059415605.1). Lineage (NCBI taxonomy): Bacteria > Pseudomonadati > Pseudomonadota > Betaproteobacteria > Burkholderiales > Comamonadaceae > Rhodoferax > Rhodoferax sp. GW821-FHT10B06. The sequence continues at coordinate 157,690 of NZ_JBWKNO010000007.1, forward strand.
GGCGACGAGCGGTCATGCTGGGGTAGCCGGTACGGCCTTCCAGGATGAACATCTTGGCGTATTCGCCGGTCTGGATGCGCTTCAGGGCGTTGCGCATGGCTTCGCGGGATTCGGCGTTGATCACTTCAGGACCGGTCACGTACTCGCCGTATTCGGCGTTGTTCGAGATCGAGTAGTTCATGTTGGAAATGCCGCCTTCGTAGATCAGGTCCACGATCAGCTTCAGTTCGTGCAAGCACTCGAAGTAGGCCATTTCAGGAGCGTAGCCGGCTTCGACCAGGGTCTCGTAACCCATCTTGATCAGTTCGACAGCGCCGCCGCACAGCACGGCTTGTTCGCCGAACAGGTCGGTCTCGGTTTCTTCCTTGAAGTTGGTTTCGATGATGCCGGCCTTGCCGCCACCATTGGCCATCGCGTACGACAGGGCCAGATCACGGGCCTTGCCGGTCTTGTCCTGGTGCACGGCCACCAGGTGGGGCACGCCGCCACCCTGGGTGTAGGTGTTGCGCACGGTGTGGCCAGGGGCCTTGGGGGCAACCATCCACACGTCCAGGTCAGCGCGGGGCACGACTTGGTTGTAATGCACGTTGAAGCCGTGGGCGAAGGCCAGCGAAGCGCCTTGCTTGATGTTGGGTTCGACGTTGTTCTTGTAGACGGAAGCGATGTCTTCGTCAGGCAGCAGGATCATGACCACGTCAGCGGCCTTGACCGCGTCGTTGACTTCCAGCACGTTCAGGCCGGCCTTGCCAACCTTGTCCCAGGAAGCGCCGCCCTTGCGCAGACCGACCACGACTTTGACGCCGCTGTCGTTCAGGTTTTGCGCGTGCGCATGGCCTTGGCTGCCGTAACCAATGATGGCGACCGTCTTGCCCTTGATCAGGCTGAGGTCACAGTCTTTGTCGTAAAAAACTTTCATGTTCTGCTTTCAAAAATTAAAGGTTTGGCGAAATGCCCATCGACAGGCCCAGGGCGAACGTAATACGCAATCGCCAAAAATAGTCCGTTCGCGTTGAGCCCGTCGAAACGCGCGTACGGACAACTCAAAACTAAACCCGCAGGATGCGCTCGCCACGGCCGATACCGCTGGCACCGGTACGCACGGTTTCCAGAATCGCGCCGCTATCCAGCGCTTCCAGGAAAGCATCGTTCTTACCCTGGTCACCGGTGAGTTCAATGGTGTAGCTCTTCTCGGTCACATCGATGATGCGGCCACGGAAGATATCGGCCATGCGCTTCATTTCTTCGCGCTCCTTGCCGACAGCCCGCACCTTGACCATCATCAGCTCACGTTCGGTATACGCGCCTTCGGTCAGATCGACCACCTTGACCACTTCAATCAGGCGGTTCAGGTGCTTGGTGATCTGTTCGATCACGTCGTCCGAGCCGGAGGTCTGGATGGTCATGCGCGACAAGGTGGCGTCTTCGGTCGGAGCCACCGTCAGCGACTCGATGTTGTAACCACGGGCGGAAAACAGGCCGACCACGCGCGACAGCGCACCGGGTTCGTTTTCCAGCAAGACAGCAATGATATGTTTCATAAGACTAGATTCCTCTTTTCGCCGCCCTCCCCCGTGCACGGTAATGCGCGGGCTTGGCGGGCAATAGATTCGTCAGAAAGTTAATACTATCGAATTGATAGCTGCCAGCGCAGGCAGTACCTGCGCCAGAGCCATATTTGGCTTGAAGACCTGGTTACAGATCCTCGCTGCCCAACAGCATCTCAGTGATGCCCTTGCCGGCCTGCACCATCGGAAACACGTTCTCGGTGGGATCGGTACGGAAGTCCATGAACACCGTGCGGTCCTTCAGCTTGCGGGCTTCGCGCAGTGCGGGCTCCACATCTTCGGGGCGCTCGATCAGCATGCCGACATGGCCATAGGCCTCGGCCAGCTTGACGAAGTTCGGCAGTGCGTCCATGTAGCTGCTGCTGTAGCGGCCGGCGTATTCCACCTCTTGCCACTGGCGCACCATGCCCAGGTAGCGGTTGTTCAGCGAGCAGATCTTGATCGGCGTGTTGTACTGCAGGCAGGTCGACAGTTCCTGGATACACATCTGCACCGAGCCTTCGCCGGTGATACAGAACACTTCGCTGTCGGGCTTGGCCAGCTTGACACCCATGGCGTAGGGAATGCCCACGCCCATGGTGCCCAGGCCACCGGAATTGATCCAGCGGCGCGGTTCGTCAAAGCGGTAGTACTGCGCAGCCCACATCTGGTGCTGGCCCACATCGGAAGTGATGTAGGTGTCGGCATCCTTGGTCATGTTCCACAGGGTTTCAACCACATATTGGGGCTTAATTACGTCGCTGGAGCCCATGCTGTACTTCAGGCAGTTGCGGCTGCGCCAGCCTTCGATGGTGCTCCACCAGCTGCCCAAGGCATCGGCGTCGGGCTTGGTGCCGGCTTCCTTGATCATGGCGATCAGCTCGGTCAACACTTCTTTCACATCGCCGACGATGGGGACATCGACCTTGACGCGCTTGGAGATGCTCGACGGGTCGATGTCGATGTGGATGATCTTGCGTTCGTTCTGGGCGAAATGCTTGGTGTTGCCGATCACGCGGTCGTCAAACCGGGCGCCAACGGCCAAGAGCACATCGCAATGCTGCATCGCGTTATTGGCTTCGATAGTGCCGTGCATGCCCAGCATGCCCAGGAATTTCTTGTCGCTGGCCGGGTAGGCACCCAGGCCCATCAAGGTATTTGTGCAGGGATAGCCCAGCATGTCCACCAGGGTGCGCAGCTCTTGCGAGGCATTGCTCAGCAGCACGCCGCCGCCGGTATAGATATATGGGCGCTTGGCCGCCAACAGCAGCTGCAAGGCCTTGCGGATCTGGCCGCCGTGGCCTTTGCGCACCGGGTTGTACGAGCGCATGGCGACGGTTTCTGGGTAGCCGTGGTAAGGCGTCTTCTTGAAGGACACGTCTTTCGGAATGTCCACCACCACCGGGCCGGGGCGGCCGGTGCGGGCGATGTGGAAGGCCTTCTTCATGGTTTCCGCCAGATCGCGCACATCCTTGACCAGGAAGTTGTGCTTGACGATGGGGCGGGTGATGCCCACGGTATCGCATTCCTGGAACGCATCCAGGCCGATGGCGTGGGTCGGCACCTGGCCGCTGATGATCACCATGGGAATGCTGTCCATGTACGCCGTGGCGATACCGGTGACTGCATTCGTTAGGCCGGGGCCGGAGGTGACCAGCGCCACACCCACATCACCGGTAGCGCGCGCATAGCCATCGGCAGCGTGCACGGCAGCCTGCTCGTGGCGCACCAGCACGTGCTGGATAGTGTCTTGTTTGTAGAACGCGTCGTAGATGTACAGAACGGCGCCGCCGGGGTAGCCCCAGATGTGCTTGACGTTCTCGGCCTGGAGACATTTCACCAGAACCTCTGCACCCATGAGCTCTTGGGCGGTAGTACGCGGAGTATTTTGTGCGGCGCTAGACGCTGCGGCCGCCGAAGTGATTTCGGCTTTTGACATTTCCATGATGAACCTTTGTGAATTTCTCTAACGAAATACCTTGGGTGCTTCTTCACGAACTCTTTTGGAGACGTGTTGAAACTTAAGACCAAAGCCATGGGTGGGCTGCTTGCACCACCGAACCATGATCCGTTTGCGTTTTACTTGCGCCTTGGATTATGTCACTGTGCAACGCACAAAATCCATAACAGTCCAAGAAAATGCGATCCCAATGCCATAATCTCGCCCGACAAGCCCTTTCTCGGTGCATATTTCCCCACTGAGAGTCCACCGCCTTTACCAAACGTCCTTCAGACCCGATCTTCTTGGCTACCGAACGCGAACTCTCTGATTTCCTCAAAGGCGTCGAAAAACGGGCGTTCAAGCGCTCGCTGTACCACGTGCGCAATGAAGAATCTGCGCTGGACATCGTGCAAGACAGCATGATGAAGTTGGCCGAACACTACGGCGACAAGCCGGCAGAAGAACTGCCCATGCTGTTTCAACGGATTCTGTCCAACTGCACCCTGGACTGGTTTCGCCGCCAAAAAACCAGAAACACACTGTTCTCCAACATGAGCGATTTCGAGTCCGGCGACGGCGAGTTCGATCTACTGGAAACCTTTGAGCTCTCCGATAGCTCCGAACAAACGGAAAGCGCGGAAGACTCCACCCGCCGGGCACAAGTTTTGCGTGAAATCGATGCGCAGGTACAAGAACTCCCAGCACGTCAACGAGAAGCGTTCCTCATGCGTTACTGGGAGGAAATGGATGTTGCGGAAACCGCCAGCGCCATGGGCTGCTCGGAAGGCAGTGTCAAAACCCATTGCTCACGCGCGGTCCAATCGCTCAGCAAAGCACTCAAGGCACGAGGAATATTTTTATGACACAGCTGCTAGCACCCCGCACGCTTTCTGCGGAAGACCGTTATGCACTCAAGCTCACGGCGCGCCTCTCTGAAGGCAGTAGCGAACTGCCGCACGATATTTCCGAGCGCCTGCGCGTGGCTCGCATGCAGGCCCTGGCCAAACGCAAGGTGGCGCCGTCCATCCGTACGGCCACCGTGGTGCTGGGCCAAGGCGGCAGCGCAACACTGAGTATGGGCAACGAAAACCCAGGCTGGTGGAGCCGACTTGCCTCTGCTGTCCCGATTTTTGCGCTGGTCGTTGGCATGCTGACCATTTACGTTGTGCAAAACGACAATCGCACTGACGAATTGGCCGAAGTGGACTCCGCCTTGCTAACGGACGACCTGCCGACCGCGGCTTACACCGACCCTGGATTTGTAGAGTTCCTCAAAACCAGCCGAGACACCACCCAATAACCCGGACCAGATACGGATGTTCCTTTCGAGCAACGGTCAATTTCTTTCGCTGCAAGCTTATGCAGCTGTGGCAAGCTTGTGTCTGGCGGGTTGGGCCATATCTGCGCCCGCAATGGCGCAAGTCGCCGCTATTTCCAATGGCCCAGCCTCCATTCCCCTGGCGGTCACGGCAAAGACCGAACTGCGACCGCTGTGGAAGGAGTTGACGCCCGCCCAGCAAGAGGCTCTCAAGCCCCTGGCCATGCACTGGAACGATATCAGCGAGCCCCAGAAGCGCAAATGGCTGGCCTTGTCTGCCAATTACGGAAAAATGAATGACACTGAGCGGGCCAATCTGCATGAACGCATGCTGGACTGGGGCTCACTAAGTGTGGCCGAACGCAGCCGTGCTCGCCTGAATTTCGCCGAAGCCAAACGTCTGACACCTTCCGAGAAAAAGGCCAAATGGGAGGCCTACCAAACGCTGTCGGCCGAAGAAAAACACCAGCTGGCCAAACAAGCACCCACCAAGTTACCCGGTGCAGCCACCGCGGTACGGCCTATTTCGCCGCAAAAACTGGTAGTGGTTCCAGCCGCGCGCAAAGACGTCATCAAAAATCCCAGCATCGTGACGGAAGCGCACCAAATCGATCCCAAAACCCTGCTCCCCCTGGCTTTACAGCGCGTAGAACTGGGTAACTCGGCCGGATCCACTCCCGCCAAAACAACGGCCCAATGACGCCCCCTGCCTCCGTGCTGGGTGGCGACACACTCACGGCGCCCAGCTTGCGCCGGCGCATGGCCTGCTGGCTGTACGAGGGCATGCTGATGTTCGGCGTGGTGTTCATAGCCGGCTACTTGTTCAGCACACTCAGCCAAACCCGCAACGCCATGGACAATCGAGGTGCCTTGCAAGCCTTCTTGTTTGTCATATTCGGCATCTACTTCACCTGGTTCTGGTCCAAAGGACAAACCCTGGCCATGAAAACCTGGCATATGCGGGTCGTAGACAAAAACGGTGTTGGCATCACGCAACGCAGGGCATTTATGCGTTACCTGTCCAGCTGGCTGTGGTTCTTGCCACCTCTGGCGGCACTGGCGCCGTTCGAAATTTCGGTGCAGGAAAAAGTGTGGGTGCTCTTCGGCTGGATTGCCGTTTGGGCAGTTTTGAGCCGCTTCCATCCGCAGCGTCAGTTCTGGCACGATGCGCTAGCGGGCACTCGCCTGGTTGCCTCACCGCCCTTAAGCCGTTAAGGGTCGTTAAGGCACTTATGGTGCCTTGGCTCGGCGACAATCAGGCCATGTCCTCTTCCCCCATGCACTCCGAAGCCAATCCCCAAAAATCCCGCACCGGCCTAAGCCGTATCTGGCACGCCGCAGGCTATTCGCTCGCCGGTTTGCGCGCAGGCTGGCATGAAACCGCTTTTCGCCAAGAAGCCATCGCCGCCATGGTGCTGATTCCTGTGGCCGTATGGCTGGCCCATAGCTGGGTGGAGTTTTCGTTGCTGGCAGGCTCCATCGTCATGGTGATGGTGGTGGAACTGCTGAATACGGGAATTGAAACCGCCATCGACCGTATCGGGCCGGAATGGCATTCGCTGTCCAAACGCGCCAAGGATATGGGCAGCGCGGCCGTGCTGCTGAGCCTGCTGATGACCATTGCCATCTGGGGCATGGCGCTGGTCCAGCGCTTTACGGCCTGGATCTAAATGGTTTAGACGGCGGCTTCGTCCTGTTCGCCGGTGCGGATTCGCACCACGCGCTCCACACTGGTGATGAAAATCTTGCCGTCACCGATCTTGCCGGTGCGAGCTGCACGCACGATGGCATCCACGCAGCGGTCCACGTCATCCGACTTGACTACCACCTCGACCTTTACCTTGGGCAGAAAGTCCACCACGTACTCGGCGCCACGGTAGAGCTCGGTATGGCCTTTTTGGCGACCAAAACCCTTGACCTCGGTCACCGTCAGGCCGGTCACGCCACATTCAGCCAGGGCTTCACGGACTTCTTCGAGCTTGAACGGTTTCAGAACGGCGGTAATTTGTTTCATGGTTTTCTCGCTATAGAGTGGAAAAGTTAAGCCCGGAAGCTGCTGGTAATAGGATAGCGCCAATCCTTACCAAAGCTACGGTGGGTCACGCGAATTCCCACTGGAGATTGTCGGCGTTTGTATTCATTAATCTTGATGAGCCGGGTTACGCGCTCCACATCGGCGCGCTCAAAGCCGGCGGCGATGATGGCCTCCAGGCTTTGGTCATTCTCCATATAACGCTCCAGGATCGCGTCCAGCACTTCGTAAGGGGGCAGGCTATCCTGGTCGGTCTGGTCGGCACGCAGCTCGGCGCTGGGTGGGCGGGTGATGATGCGCTCCGGGATCGGGTTGCTGCCGGTGCCATAAGGATCATTGGCATTGCGCCAACGCGCCAGGGCGAACACCAGGGTTTTGGCAACATCCTTGATGACGGCAAAGCCGCCGGCCATATCGCCGTACAAGGTGCAGTAGCCGGTGGCCATTTCACTCTTGTTGCCGGTGGTGACCACAATGCTGCCGAACTTGTTGCTCATGGCCATCAACAGTGTGCCGCGGATACGCGCCTGGATGTTTTCCTCGGTCGTGTCTTCGGCTCGGCCCACAAAATGCGGCGCCAGCGAGGCTTTGAAGGCCTCAAACTCGGGCAGGATGGAGATTTCGTCGTACTGCACACCCAGGCGCGAAGCCATGTCGCGCGCGTCGATCCAGGAAATATCGGCGGTATAGGGCGACGGCATCATCACCGTGCGTACACGCTCCTTGCCCAACGCGTCCACCGCAATGGCCAGCACCAGGGCCGAATCGATACCACCCGACAGCCCCAGCAGCACGCCAGGGAAACGGTTCTTGCCCACATAGTCGCGCAGACCCAGCACCAACGCGTCCCACAAGTCGGCCTGTAGGCTGCGCTCGGGCACTATGCTCGCTTCCAATTTGATAGCAGCCTGCGCAGGTACTGCCTGCACGTAGAACAGATCTTCCTTAAATGCCGGGGCGTGGCCACTCAGCACGCCGTCGGCATCCACGCAGAAGGAATTGCCGTCGAACACCACCTCATCCTGTCCGCCCACGATGTGTGCGTAAATCAGCGGCAGGCCAGCAGCGCGCGCCCGGTCGGCCATGCGCAGCACCCGCTCGCCGCCCTTGCCCACATGAAACGGCGAGGCGTTGATGACGGCCAGCAGCTCTGCCCCAGCCTGCTTGGCCAGCGCGGCAGGCTCGTCGAACCAGGCGTCCTCACAGATCAACAGGCCGACCTTCACGCCCTCTACCTCGAACACGCAGACCCCATGCCCGGGCGTGAAATAGCGGCGTTCGTCGAACACCTGGTAATTTGGCAGCTCGCGCTTGGCATAGGTAGCTAGCACCTGGCCTTCGCGCAGCACGCTGGCCGCATTGAAGCGGCGCTGCACCGCCACGGATTTGGTGCGATCATCGCCGCCGCTGGGGTGGCCGACTACCACCACCAGGCCTTTTAACCCGGCCAGCTCGCGGGCCACTGTTTTCACGGCATCATCACAGGCAGCGGTGAAGGCCGGACGCAAAAAAAGGTCTTCGGCGGCATAGCCGCAAATCGAGAGTTCCGGCGTCAACACCAGGCGCGCTCCTTCGGCATAGGCGGTGCGTGCCGCATCGACGATCTTTTGCGCGTTGCCGGCCAGGTCGCCGACGACAAAATTGAGCTGGGCAACACAGAGTTTGAGAGTCATGGAAACAAAAAAGACGGTGGCAGCAGCAGGCCTGCGGGGTGGGAAATGAGTTCGGTTGATTATGTCATCCGGGTACTGAACTCGCCGCTACAGCTGCCTGCCGCAGACTGGAACGGGCTGCTGGCTTTGCAGGCCGACGCCAGCCCTTTCATGCGCTGGGAATACCTGGCCGCGCTGCACCAAAGCGGCAGCGCCCTGCCCGCCACCGGCTGGACGCTACAGCTCATCACGCTTTGGCACGGTGACACGCTGCACGCGGCCACCGCGCTGTACCTGAAAAGCCATTCCTATGGCGAATACGTGTTCGACTGGGCCTGGGCTAGCGCCTACCAGCAGCACGGTGTGCCCTACTACCCCAAGGCCGTGATTGCCGTGCCCTTCACCCCAGTGCCCGGCGCACGCCTGCTGGCGCGTGACCCTGGCGCGCGGGCCGCTTTGATTCAGGCGGCGGTTGCCTGGTGCGAGGAGCAAGGCCTCTCGTCCCTGCACATGCTGTTTGCCAACCCGGACGACATAGCCGCGGCCCAAGATGCCAAACTGATGCTACGCCACACCGTGCAGTTTCATTGGCAAAACAAAGTGGACGGCTACCGAGATTTCGACGACTTCCTGGCCTCGCTGGCGCAAGACAAGCGCAAGAAAATACGCCAGGAGCGGCGCAAGGTGGCCGACGCGGGCATCCGCTTCCGTTGGGCACGCGGGCGCGACATCACGCCGCAGGACTGGGACTTTTTCTACAGCTGCTATGAACGCACCTATTACGAGCACGGCAACGCGCCCTACCTGAGCCGCGACTTCTTCCAGCGCATGGCCGACACCATGCCGGAGAACTGGGTGCTGTTTGTAGCCGAACGCGAGCTCGATGGTGTCGCCAAGCCTATTGCTACAAGTTTAATAGCTATCAGCGCAGATATTGATTGCGCTAGCGGCCTAAAAAGCCCGCAAGATTTGGTGGCCTATGGGCGCTACTGGGGTGCCCTGGAGCGGGTGGACTGCCTGCACTTCGAGGCCTGCTATTACCAGCCGCTGCAGTGGTGCATAGAACACGGCGTGTCACGCTTCGAAGGCGGCGCCCAGGGTGAGCACAAAATGGCCCGCGCCCTGCTCCCAGTCAAAACCACCAGCGCGCACTGGCTGGCCCACCCGGCATTTGCCGATGCGGTGGAGCGTTTCCTGGAGCGCGAGGGCGCAGGCATCACGGACTACCTGGGCGAGCTGGCTCAGCGCAGTCCGCTCCGGCAAGAAAGTTAGGAAAGCGCCTGCGCAAAGTCAGCCAGCAGGTCGGCTGCGTCTTCCAGGCCCACGGACAGGCGAATCAGGCCATCGGCAATGCCCATCTGGGCCCGCACCTCAGCGCCGGCCTCCCAGAAAATGGTGGGTGCCACCGGGATGATCAGCGTGCGGGTGTCGCCCATGCCGGTGGCCTTCACCGGAAGCTGCAGCCGATTGATGAAGGCCAGACAGGCATCGGCATCGGCCAATTCGAACGACAGCAGCCAGGATCCGGCGCTGAAATGCTGCTGGGCCACGGCGTATTGCGGATGCGACTCCAGCCGGGGGTAGAACACCTTGACGACCGCCGGGTGGGTCTCCAGAAACTGCGCCAGCGCCAGCGCCGTGGCACTGGTCTGGGCCACACGCAGAGCCATGGTTTCGGCCCCCACGGAAATGCTATGCGCCTGCTCGGACGACAGCGACGCGCCCATGTCGCGCAGCCCCTTTTTGCGAATCTGCGCCAAGCCCCACTGGCGCGCATCGCCCTTGCGGTAGGCCGGAAAGATATTGGGATAGGCCGACCAGTCGAACAAACCGGTATCCGTCACCGCGCCACCCAGCGCCGTGCCGTGCCCAGCAATGGTCTTGGTGAGAGAGTTCACCACCAGGCTGGCGTCCACCGTCCTGGGCTGGAACAACGCGGGCGAGGTGATGGTGTTGTCCACCACGTACACCAGGCCCTTGCTGCGGCACAGCGCGCCGATGGGCGCCAGGTCGGGAATCTGGGTACCGGGGTTGGCAATGGTCTCGACGAAAACCATGCGGGTATTTGGCTGCACGGCGGCTTCCACATGGGCCACGTCGGTGGCGTCCACCGTCGTGACTTCTATGCCCAGGCTGCGCAGCGTGCCGAAAACGCTGTTGGTATTGCCAAACACATAGCGACTGGCTACCAGGTGGTCGCCCGCCTTCAACAGGGTCAAAAATATCGCCGCGATGGCACCCATGCCGGTGGCAAAGCAGACCGAGCCCAGGCCGCCTTCCATGCGCGTGATCTTGGCCTCCAGCGCCGCCGTGGTGGGCGTGCCCTGGCGGGCATAGTTGAAGCCGCCTTTGACCGTACCCTGGAACACGCCAATCAGGTCTTCAACCTTGTCAAACCCGTACTGCACCGAGGTGTGGATGGGTTTGTGCACCCCTCCGTGCTCCACGCCCATGGCCTTGTCGCCGTGCACGATGGTGGTGGTAAATCCTTGCGTAGCCATGCTCATTTCCTTGAATTCATATCAGTAGCAGCAATTAAATCATCCCTACGGGCGTATCCAGTCAGCCCGCCAGCAGACCATGCCGGTGTTACATTCTGCCTTCGCGGCCATGTCACCCTGCTTCGGCCACTTCTTGCAACTTCTTGCCTCGTTACAACACCATGCTGCAATCCATAGAAGCCCGAACCGGCACCCCCGTTGGCGCACAATTTCCTGAATCCACTCCCGCTGAAATCGACCAGACCGTAGCCGCTGCAGTTGCCGTCGCTGACGCCTTCGCCGCCACCTCGGCCACCCAACGTGCCAGCCTGCTGCGTGCCCTGGCCGTCGCACTGGAAGGCAGCCGTGAAAGCCTGGTGGCCCTGGCCGACCGCGAAACCGGCCTGGGCCTGCCACGCCTGAACGGCGAGCTGGACCGCACGGCCTTCCAATTGCGCGGCTTTGCCGATGTGCTGGACCAAGGTATTGCCCACGCCGTGGTGGACGATCCGGCCGTTGCCGGTGCCCCGCCCGTAGGCCGCCCACGCCTGGCCAAGGTCCGCGTACCCGTGGGCCCTGTCGCCATGTTCTCGGCCAGCAACTTTCCGTTTGCGTTCTCGGTACTGGGTGGCGACACCGCCGCAGCACTGGCGGCCGGTTGCCCCGTGGTGGTCAAGGGCCACCCCGCCCACCCGGAGCTGACCCGCCAGACTGCGGCCCTGGCCCAGGGCGTGGTCGCAGCCCAAGGTCTGCCCGCTGGCGTCTTTGGCCTGGTGCAAGGCGGCTCCATTGCCGTGGGCGTACAGCTGGCGCAAGCGCCTGGCATCGCCGCGATTGCCTTCACCGGTTCGTTCAAGGGCGGCACGGCTCTGGCCAAGATTGCCGCTGACCGGCCACGCCCCGTGCCGTTCTACGGTGAACTGGGTTCGGTCAACCCGCTGGTCGTGTTGCCCGCCGCAGCAGAAAAGAATGGCGCAGAGCTGGCCAACACGCTGGCCGGCTCCATCTGCCTGGGTGCAGGCCAATTCTGCACCAGCCCAGGCGTGATCCTGGTCCAAAAGGATGCCGCATCCGATGCATTCGTAGCGGCCTTTGCTCAAGCGCTGCAGGCCTTGCAGCCGCACGCCATGCTGTCGGGTGCGATCCGCTCCACCTTCGACAAGGGTGTGGCCCGCTGGAAAAACACGGCCAGCCTGAAGCCCCTGGTGGACGGTAGCGCCGAAGCGTCCGCCCCTCCACGCCCATTCCTAGCCGAAGTACAGGCAGCCGATTTCATCGCCGACCACCAGTTGCACGAGGAAGTGTTTGGCTCAGCCGCCCTGGTCGTTCGTACCGCCTCGGTGGAAGAAACCCTGGCCGTGCTGCACGCCATCGGCGGTTCGCTGACCGTGACGCTGTGGGGCGCAGAAACCGAAAGCGAAGCCACCCGCAGCCTCGTGCGCGCGGCCACGCAAATCGCTGGACGGGTGCTGTTCGCAGGTGTTCCGACCGGTGTGGCCGTGACCACGGCCCAGCACCATGGCGGCCCCTTCCCCGCATCGACACAGCCCTTCACCACCTCGGTGGGCTACGCCGCGCTGGACCGCTTCCTGCGCCCGGTGGCTTTGCAGGACGCACCGGACTGGCTGGTCGCTCGCAAGGGCGTGCCCTGCTAAGTCGGCGGTAAGAGTAGGAAGTAACTGGGCGGCTACACGCTGCCCAGTCCCATGGACCGGGTGATCACTTCCTTCATGATCTCGTTGGTGCCGCCATAAATGCGCTGCACCCGGGCGTCGGCGTAGGCCCGGGTAATCGGGTACTCCCACATATAGCCATAGCCGCCATAGAGCTGCACGCAGGCGTCCATCACCTTGCATTGCAGATCGGTGGCCCAGTACTTGGCCATGCTGGCGGTTGCAGTATCCAAGCTGTCCTTCAGCATCAGCTCAATGCAGCGGTCTACAAACACCCGGGCAATCTGCACCTCGGTCTGCAGCTCGGCCAACACAAACCGGGTATTTTGAAAGCCGGCCAGTGGCTGACCGAAGACCCGGCGCTCCTTCACATAATCCACTGTGCCCTCGATCGCCGACTGCGCGGCCGCCACGGCCGTGATGGCAATCTGCAGGCGCTCCCAGGGCAGCTGCTCCATCAAACAGACAAAACCGTGGTTTTCCAAGGCCGCCCCACCCAACAGTTGCTCGGGTGCCAGGCGTACATGGTCGAAGAACAACTCTGCCGTATCCTGCGCCTTCAGGCCCAGTTTCTTCAGCCGCTTGCCCGGCGCGAAACCGGGCATGCCACGCTCCACCAGAAACAGGCTGGTGCCCTTGCCGCCAGCTGCCGGGTTGGTCTTGGCGGCCACCAGCACCAGATCGGCGTGCCAGCCGTTAGTGATGAAGGTCTTGCTGCCATTCAGCACGTAGCTGCCATCGGCCTGGCGCAAGGCGGTGCACTGCATGCCTTGCAAATCCGAGCCCGCTGCCGGCTCGCTCATGGCGATGGCTCCCACCATGGCGCCGCTGGCCATGGCCGGCAGGTACTTGTGCTGCTGCTCCGGCGTGCCGTAGTGCAGCAGGTAGGGCGCCACTATTTCACTGTGCAGGGTGTAGCCAATGCCGGTGGTGCCAGCACGCGCCAGCTCTTCCATCTGCACAATCGAGTACAACCTGTCGGCGCCAGCCCCGCCGCAAACTTCGGGCATGGAGGGACACAGGAAGCCCTGCTCGCCGGCCTTGTTCCATACGGCTCGATCCACATAACCCTGCTCCTCCCACTGTGCATGGAAGGGCGCGATTTCCCGGGCGATGAATTTCTGAAAGCTGGCGCGGAAAGTCTCGTGGTCTGAGCTGAAAAGTGTGCGTTCTATCATGCTCTCTAATTTGATATATTTGATACAAAAGAGAAAAATACTACTTCGCAATGTACCCCAGGCCTGCCAGCCCCTGCACCGCCACTTCCTCCATTTGGGTGAAAAGAATCTGCCGGATCGTCCTTAAACGGGTCGTCATAATGGCGCGATGAGCACCTCTAATGCACCAGCCCCCGCCCGTCCACAGCCCCGATCCCCCACGGATTTGTTTCTGTCCTTCACCTGGCTGGCGTTGCAAGGTTTTGGCGGCGTGCTGGCCGTGGTTCAGAACGAACTGGTAGAGAAAAAGCGCTGGCTGACAAACGAAGAGTTCGTGGAAGACTGGGCCGTGGCGCAGATCATGCCCGGCCCCAACGTGGTCAATCTGTCCATCATGATCGGCGACCGCCACTTCGGCCTGCGTGGTGCCATGGCCGCGTTGGCCGGCATGCTGACGATGCCGCTGCTGGCGGTGCTGGCCCTCGCCCTGGTGTACACCCAGTACGCGCATTACCCCCAGGTGGTGGGCGCGCTGCGCGGCATGGGCGCGGTGGCTGCGGGCTTGATCACGGCGGCAGGCCTGCGCTTGCTGCCAGCGCTGCGGCGGCATGCGCTGGGCATACCGGTGTGCGCTGCACTGGCCGTGGCCTGTTTCATCCTCATCGCCTTGCTGCGGATTCCGCTGGCCTTTGTGCTGCCCAGCCTGGGCGGACTGGCCTGCCTGCTGACCTACCGCAAGCTCAAACCATGAATACCCTGCACGCCATCAGCATGCAGGCCCAGGACTGGCTGCATCTGTTCCTGCATTTCGTATCGCTGTCCTTGCTGGCCGTAGGTGGCGCCATCACCACCGTGCCCGATATGCACCGCTATCTGGTGGATCAGCAAAACTGGCTGACCAGCGAGCAGTTCAATACCGCCATTGCCATCGCCCAGGCCGCGCCCGGGCCAAATGTACTGTTCGTCGCCCTGTTCGGCTGGAACGTGGGCTTGAATGCGGGCGGCGGTTGGGCTGCGCTGCTGGGCATGGCCTGCACCATGCTGGGCCTGCTGTTGCCCAGCACCATACTCACCAGCGTATCCACCCGCTGGGGTCACCGCAACCGCGACTTACGTGCCGTGCGCGCCTTCAAACAAGGTATGGCGCCCATCGTGATTGCGCTGATGGTGGCCACAGGCTGGGTGCTGTCATCAGCACAGCACGGCCCGCGCGGAGACTGGAACCTGTGGCTGCTGACCGCCGTGTCCGCCCTCATCATGTGGCGCACCCGGTTACACCTTCTGTGGTTGCTGGGCATAGGCGCCATCCTGGGGGCTTGGGGCTGGGTTTGAAGGGGGCGCAGTGCCCGGGTTGTTAACTGCCCGAAAATAAGGCACTGCAATGTTTACCCTTTAAAAACAAGGGTTTACCCCAGTAATACAGCATTCATTCAGAGTTATCCCCAAAGTTATCCAGCGCCAACGGGGAGAACTTGCCATGTTCCGTGAGCCGCCATCAATCGCTACTAAATAAATAGCAACTTACGCACATATCTTCTGCGCTAGAGGCGTATTTCACCCTTAACTACCGGCAAGAGTCTGTCTGAACCCCATCGGCCACCCGGCGGTCCGCACAGCACCGCCAGGCGCGCGCGCCAGCCCTGCGCCTGCCGCAAGTCCCGCCCCAGCCGCCACCAACCGTGCAGGGCCACCCGCAAAGGGTTGTAGGTGGCCACAGGTTCGACCAGGCCGTAACGGATGGAAATATCCGCCCGCTCCTCCACAAAAGTACCGAATAAACGGTCGAACACAATCAGCACGCCGCCGTAATTGCAGTCCAGGTACTCGGCATTGCTGCCATGGTGCACGCGGTGGTGCGACGGCGTGTTGAACACCCATTCCAACGGGCCCAGCTTGGGTATCCAGGTGGCATGCAGCCAAAACTGGTACAGCAGATTCGCCGCCAGCACACCCGCTACAGCCACCGGCGGAAAGCCCAGCCACACCAACGGCACAAAGAACAAGCCAGCCCCGGTGAGCTTGCCTGTCCAACCCAGACGAAGTGCCGAGACCAGGGTCAACTGCTGGGGCGAATGGTGTACGCAGTGCGTGGCCCAGAACCAGCCCACACGGTGTGCCGCGCGGTGGTACCAGTAGTAGAAGAACTCCTGCGCCAAAAACAGGCCACCCACCGCCACCAGACTGGACAAGCCTATATCCCCTATGCGGTGCGTATAGGCCCAGGCAAACACCGGCGCGGCCAAAGACAAACCCAACGCGTCCGCCAGTCTGCGCCCCAGCATATCGGCCACCGATGTGGCGTAGGCCCGCCAGTCATAGGGCTGGCGGCGCACAAAGCTTTGCACCAGGCCTTCCAGGGTAGCGGCCAGCCAGACCAAAGCCAGCGGCCACAGCAACCAGGGCAGGTATTCCGGAGCCTTGCTGAACAAAGCCAGCATCTCAGCCGCCCGTCACGGGTTGCCCGGCGGAAGCGAGCAGCCCGCAACACATTCCGGTTCGCATAAGCTTCTCCTGGGCTCTTCTGGGTGGAGGCGAACTGCCGGCTTAACGCGTTACCGTCACCGTGCCGGTCTGACCATTTGGGCCGGTCACCGTGGATTGTGAACCGGTGCTGCTGCGCGTTGTCACCCGGCTGGCAGATTTACCATTCGGTCCCGTCATTGTGGCCGTGGCACCGGTGGTCGAACGGTCCACCACACGGCGGCTGGTCTTGCCATTGGGGCCGGTGGTACTGGACGATACGTCGCCGCGCTTGCGCAGCACGTCACGGGTGGCCGACTCCCCATTTGCTCCGGTGATGGTGGTCTGGCGGCTACGCGCCTGGGCTACGCCGGTAAAGGCGCCCAGCGCGCATGCGGCCGCCAGTGCCATCAGCACCGAGTGGCGGAAAGTCATGGAGGAAGGTGTTTGCATGGTGGTTGCTCCTGGGGTTGAGGGTTTGCGCACGAGCCTTGTGGCCTGGCCTCTATTTGACGGTCCGGACGCGCCCAGGATGACCACGGAATACGACGAAATGCGACAGTTTTGAAACATGCATGTCGCACGGCCTGCCCTCTCCTACACTCAGTGCCCATGAACAAAGCCCTGGTCCTGGTGGTGGACGACGATGCCGAGCTGTCGGCCATGGTGGCGGAACTGCTGCAGCGTGAAGGTCTGGCCGTGCATACGGTGCTGACCGCCGGCGACGGCGAGCGCGCCTTGCAACAATGGAAACCCGACGCAGTACTGCTGGACGTGATGTTGCCCGACGCCAATGGCTTTGACGTCTGCCGGCGCTGGCGTGCCGCCCACCCGGCCCTGGGCATCGTCATGCTGACTGCGCGCGGCGACCCCATGGACCGCGTGCTGGGCCTGGAAATCGGCGCTGACGATTACCTGCCCAAACCCTTTGAACCCCGTGAGTTGGTCGCCCGTCTGCGTGCCCTGCTGCGCCGGCAACTGCCCGGCCGCGCCGAATCCACGCAGCTGCGCTTCGAGGGGCTCTGCATAGACCAACTCAAACGCGAGGTGCTGGCCGGCGGCCGGGCGGTGGCGCTGACCAGCGTGGAATACAAACTGCTGATCGCCATGGCTGCCAGCCCCGGCAAACCACGCTCACGCGAGCAGCTCAGCGACGCCGTGCAAAGCGGTGGCTACAAGCCGCAAGACCGCACGGTAGACGTCCAAGTGGCCAGGCTACGGCGCAAGCTGGAAGAAGCCGTGCCCGGCAAAGCCTGGATAGACACTGTGCGCGGCGAAGGCTATGTCTTCGTACCGCGCGGCTGAGAGAGGCAAGCACATGGGCATGCTGCGCCGCCTGGACAGCCTGTTTCTGCGCCTGCTGCTGACACAGTTGGCCGTGGTGATGGCACTGGGCAGCATTGTCGGCAGCCTGTTCTACCTGGAACGCAACACCACCATCGCCACTCTGTACGCCGAGCTATGGGCGCCGCAACTCACCCAGGCAGCGGGCTTGCAACTCACACCCTCGGCTCCCGCCCAGATCCTGCAGCAAAGCGATACGCCAGCCCAGACCCGCCGCCTGCCCACACTCACGCCACGCTTCATCGCCTTGCGCAACACCCTGGCACAACGCGGCCTGTCGATAGACGAGGTCCGGCTGAACATGCGTGCCAACGAACCCATGGTCTGGATCCACGTGCTGCGCCCCCAGGCCTCCGCCATCTGGCTGGGGATGCCTGGGGAGATTGTGCTGACCGCGTGGCCCACACGCGTGCTGCTGGCGCTGACCGCCCTGGCGATCTTACTGGTGCTGGCCAGCTGGGCCTTTACCCGCCGCCTCACAAGGCCACTGGAACAGCTACGCGCGCGCATGCAGGCTCTTGCCAACGGCGACGCCCACCTGCTGGAGACGCCTGCCAGCGCCCTGCCTCCGGGTGGCACACCCGAAATTGCCGCCATCGACAGTGCCTACACCCAAGCCTTGGCGCGGCTGGCCCAACAGCAAAGCGAACGGGCCGTGCTACTGGCCGGCGTATCCCATGATCTGCGCAGCCCGCTGAGCCGCATCCGCCTGGCCGCCGAGCTGCTGCCTGACGTACCCGACACCAGCGCCCGCAAGGAGGCCATCGCCCGCAACGTAGGCGTAGCCGACCGCCTGATAGAGAGTTTTTTAGACTATGTGCGCAGCGACACCCTGCCACTGAATGAGACCGTGAATCTGGCTGAAGCCGTGCGTAGCGCCGCAACCCGCTGGGACCGCCCTGTCGAAGAGCTGCACATCGATGCCCCAACCAGCCTGCTCTGGCCAAACGCCAATGCCCTGCTTGTAGACAGGCTGGTCAGCAATCTTTTGGACAACGCCTTCAAGCACGGCCAGACACCTGTGTGCGTGCAGCTGCGTCAGCAAGGACAAGAGGTTTGGCTGGACGTAACGGACGCCGGCCCAGGCATCGCCCAGGAAGAGGTGGAGCCCTTGCAACAGGCCTTCAGCCGGGGTAACAGCAGCCGTACCCTGCCAGGCACTGGGCTAGGCTTGGCCATCGTGCGACAAATCACCACCCGCATGGGCGGACGGCTGGAATTTAGGGGTGGACCTGGCGCCTACACCGTGCGGGTCCGGCTCGGCCCGCTGTAATCACATGCGGGCCCAAATAGTGGGCGTTTATCGGAATGCAACCGTCCGTACCAGCGACGACCAGAACCGCCTCCAGGCGTACTTTTTCAAGACCGGCTGAAACTGCTGGTGGCGGTAGATGTTGATACGCGCCTGTTTGCGCGGCGTCTTACTGCCAAACACAATATTCCCGTCGCTGGTGATAGGCAGTGGGCCAAATTGGGATACCACCAGCAAGCCGCCATCGGGCGACAGCGCAATTCCGTGCGGGAACTGCATGTTTGCGCCTGGGTTTTCCAGTGCGTTGCTGGGCGCTTCTTCCGTGATGCGGTTGCTGCGGCTATCAAAATGGTAGGAGGTTATGCGGTCCGCCTCGCTGTTCGACACCAGAATGCTGTCGCCTTCGCGCGAAATCCGTATATCTTCCGGCCGAAATAGACGCGTGGCCTCGCCCTTGAAAGTCTGCAGGGGAACAGGATTCAGGCGCCCGGTTTCCGCATCAAACCCGTAAACGCAAATGCAGTTTGCATCCGCGTAGGTCACCAGCACGCAGCTGCCATCCGGAGAGAAAACAACGCCCTTGGGTATGCCGGGCAACTCCTCTTCCTTGATGAGGCTAAGCAAGCGGATCGCCGGCTCCTTGTCATCAAAACTGAAGAGCGCGACCCCGCGTTTGCGCAGCGAAGTGGAGCCGAAGGCCAGCACCATCTTATTGCCGCACCGCGACATATCCATGCCATGCGGCTTGAAGCCGGCCAGAGGCTCTGGAAACTTGATGGAAGCCAGGGGGCTGTGTGCATAACGCCCATTGGCGCCGCGCTGGTAAATCGTGAATATCTCGCTATTCCAATTGACGGCGATTATTTTTTGGCCGTCCGTGGAAAACACCACATGCTGAGGCTCATCCAGCAAAGCTGTGGGGCTTTTCAATATCTGGCTCGTCCGCGCCTGGCCGAAACGATCAATTTTGAAAATAATCAGTTGGCTGACAGTGGTAAAAGCCGCACAAAAAAGATTCTCGCTCGGATGGAAAGAAACGCTATTAATTAGGCTGTACGTCTTCGCACGGCTGGTGATGCAATCGATAGGTTGGGGTTCATAAAACACGCTGAGTCTCCTGCTTATTCTTGTATTGCCCATCAACTGCGGCAACCCGATTTCCATGCTGTGCCCCACCTCCTCCTTAATGGATATTGGTGACACGCATATTTACAATGTAAAGAATAACTGACTCTGCACTGCTTCGAGCCGCTTTCAGCAACATATACCCACAATTCAGGCGAAAACCCGCATTTTTCGAACGGTGCTTCGCCCCCTTGGGCTACAAGCGCTGGCGCAAGGCCTCGTAAAGGCAAACGCCGCTGGCCACCGATACGTTCAGGCTCTCCACCGCGCCCGCCATGGGGATGCCAACCAGCTCGTCGCAGGTCTTGCGCGTCAGCTGGCGCATGCCGTCACCTTCATTGCCCAGCACCAAAGCGACGGGGCCTTTCAGGTCCACCTGGTACAGGGTCTTGGGCGCGTTGTCGCTGGTGCCTATGCACCAGATGCTGCGCTCCTTCAGCTCGCCCAGGGTGCGCGCCAAGTTGGTCACCATGAAGTAGGGCACGGTCTCGGCCGCACCGCTGGCCACCTTGGCCACCGTCGCATTGATGCCGGCCGCGTGGTCCTTGGGAGCGATGACGGCATGGGCACCGGCGCCATCGGCCACACGCAGGCAGGCGCCCAGGTTGTGCGGATCAGTCACGCCGTCCAGCACCAGCAGCAGCGGCGGCGTGGTCAGGCTGTCGAGCAGGTCGTCCAGCGAATGGACCTGCGGAATATGTTCCACGCGCGCCGCCACGCCCTGGTGGCCGTGGCTGCCGCAAAGCTTGGCCAGGCGCAGGCTGTCGCCTTCAATCAGACGCGCACCGGCTTCATTGGCTTTCTCCAGAAACTGGCGCATGCGCGCGTCACGCCGGGTGGGCTCGTAGTAAATCTCGATGATGGACTGCGGCGCGGTTTTCAGGCGTACGCCCACGGCGTGAAAGCCGAAAAGAACTTTAGGAGAAGACATGGGGAGATTGCTACGTTATTTATAGCTGCCAGCGCAGACAAATCCTGCGCTGGCAGCGGTTTTTTCTTAAAACTTTTGCAGGCTTAGCGCGGCTTGCGCACGACCTTGCGGACCGGCGCCTTGCCCGAGCCGTTGTCGCGCGGCGGCAGGCCGGTGTGCTGGGTCAGCAGGCGGCCCTTGGTCACCGGTGAAGACTTGGTCACCACGGTGGAATTCTTCTTGCGTGCGCTCTCGTAGCCGCCGTCGGTCATCGGCTGGTAGGTCGGGATCAGATGGTGCTTGCCGTTGCCGATCAGGTCGGCCCGGCCCATGGTCTTCAGCGCGTCGCGCAGCAGCGGCCAGTTGTTGGCATCGTGGTAGCGCAAGAAGGCCTTGTGCAGCCGGCGGCGCCGGTCGCCACGGACGATGTCGACGGTTTCGCTGTCGCGGGTGATCTTGCGCAGCGGGTTCTTGCCGCTGTGGTACATCGTCGTCGCGGTGGCCATGGGCGACGGATAGAAGGTCTGCACCTGGTCGGCGCGGAAGCCGTTTTTCTTCAGCCACAGCGCCAGGTTCATCATGTCTTCGTCGCTGGTGCCGGGATGCGCGGCGATGAAGTACGGGATCAGATACTGCTTCTTGCCGGCCTCGGCGCTGAACTTCTCGAACAGGGTCTTGAACTTGTCGTAGCTGCCGATGCCGGGCTTCATCATCTTGGTCAGCGGGCCCTGCTCGGTGTGCTCGGGCGCGATCTTCAGGTAACCGCCGACGTGGTGGGTCACCAGCTCTTTCACGTACTCGGGGCTTTGCACTGCCAGGTCGTAGCGCAGGCCGGAGCCAATCAAGATCTTCTTGATGCCCTTGAGCGCACGGGCGCGGCGGTAGATCTTGATCAGCGGGTCGTGGTTCGTACCCAGATTCGAGCAGATGCCCGGATACACGCAGCTGGGCTTGCGGCAGGCAGCCTCGATCTCGGGGCTCTTGCAGCCGAGTCGGTACATGTTGGCGGTGGGGCCGCCCAGGTCGGAGATGGTGCCGGTAAAGCCCTTCACCTTGTCGCGGATGTCTTCGACTTCCTTGATGATCGATTCTTCGGAACGACTCTGGATGATGCGGCCCTCGTGCTCGGTGATCGAGCAGAAGGTGCAGCCGCCGAAGCAGCCGCGCATGATGTTCACGCTGAAGCGGATCATTTCCCAGGCGGGGATCTTGGTGGCGCCGTCATGGCTGCCGTTCTCATCCGCATAGGCCGGGTGCGGGCTGCGCGCATACGGCAGGTCGAACACCGCGTCCATCTCGGCCGTAGTCAGCGGGATCGGGGGTGGGTTGATCCACACATCGCGGGCGGTTACGCCCTCGCCGTGGGCCTGCACCAGCGCACGGGCGTTGCCGGGGTTGGTTTCCAGGTGCAGCACGCGGTTGGCGTGGGCATACAGCACCGGGTCGGACTTGACCTGCTCAAACGACGGCAGGCGGATCACCGAGCGTTCGCGTGGCGGCACCTTGATCTTGGCGAGTTCGCGGGCTTGGGAGCGGGCCAGGGCATCGCCCAGCGATGGGCTCATCTTGACGACGGCTTCTGCCGGTACGCCCTGCGGATTGGCATCGTCCTTGGAGCAGGTCGCGCCCTGCTCTGCCGCCTGCTCGGAGGTGGTCTGGTAAGGGTTGATGTGCGACTCAACCCGGCCCGGCGCATCCACCGAGGTGGAATTGATCTCGACCCAGTCGCGCCCGGTCGGGTCGTCGCTGCGGCGGATGAAGGCCGTGCCGCGCACATCGGTGATGCTCTGCACGGGCTCTTTGGCGGCTAAGCGATGGGCGACTTCGACGATCGCGCGCTCGGCATTGCCGTACAACAGCAGATCGCACTTGGCATCGACCACCACGCTACGGCGCACCTTGTCGGACCAGTAGTCGTAGTGCGCAATGCGGCGCAGCGAGCCTTCGATGCCGCCCAAGACAATGGGTACATCCTTGTAGGCTTCGCGGCAGCGCTGGCTGTAGACGATGGCCGCGCGGTCCGGGCGCTTGCCGCCGATGTCGCCGGGGGTGTAGGCGTCGTCGCTGCGGATCTTGCGGTCGGCGGTGTAGCGGTTGATCATCGAATCCATATTGCCCGACGTGACGCCGAAGAACAGGTTCGGTTTGCCCAGGGCCTTGAACGGGTCGGCGCTCTGCCAGTCGGGCTGGGCGATGATGCCGACGCGAAAGCCCTGCATCTCCAGCATGCGGCCGATCACCGACATGCCGAAGCTCGGATGGTCCACATAGGCGTCGCCGGTGACGATGATCACGTCGCAGCTGTCCCAGCCCAACACATCCATCTCGGCGCGGCTCATCGGCAGGAATTTGGAAGTGCCAAAGCGGGCCGCCCAGTACTTGCGGTAACTGGTCAGCGGCTTGGCGGCGCGCGCGAAAAAGGAAACGTCGACGGGGGCGTTCATGCAAAACTTTGTGGGGATTAACCCGCGATTTTAAGGGCTGGGGCCCCGTTACGCACCCAGACGCGCATATGGCCCCACGTCCCTCTACATGGCTTTAGGGGTGCAGCGCCGCATGCTCACACAAGAAAACCGGCGCTAGCGCAGATGAAAGCTGCGCCAGGCGCTCCTATAAGTAGAGCAATCAGCTCTTGGCCAGACGGCTGAAGGTCTTGCGGAATTTCTCCACCTTGGGCGCAGCCACCATCAGGCAGTAGCCCTGGCTGGGGTGCTTTTCAAAGTAATCCTGGTGGTATTCCTCGGCGGGCCAATAGTTGGCCAGGGGCAGCACCTCGGTCACCACTGGGTGGCGATAGGTCTTGCTGTCGTTGACCTCACGCAGCACAGACTGCACCACTTCCTGCTGGTCGGGCGAATTCACGTAGATGCCGCTGCGGTACTGTGTGCCTACGTCGTGGCCTTGCTGGTTCAGCGTGGTCGGGTCATGGATGACGAAGAAGATTTCCAGAATCTCACGCAGGCTGATTTGGGCCGGATCAAACTCCAGCTTGACCACTTCGGCATGGCCGGTCTGGCCGCTACACACGGCCTCATAGCTGGGATTCTGGGTCGTGCCGTTGCAATAGCCGCTTTCTACATCGGTAATGCCGCGCACCTGGACGAACACGGCTTCGGTGCACCAAAAACAACCGCCGCCCAAGGTGATGGACTCACGTTGGGCGGCACTGGACGAGGATGTGGAGGACGGCGAATTTTGCATAAGCTACTTTGTACACCGATTCAACAGCGCCCGACTTGTACACTCACCTTGCCCCCTGCCCCGACTGGAAAGCAGCCAGCTTCGATACAAAGCAAAACATGGTGTAGCGCACGAATTGCCTGCACCAACAGCTATCAATACAAGAGCAAATGAATCCAAGTGAACTCAAACCCATACTGACAGCATTGGCCATGCCTCCAGCCGGGCCTTTGTTGCTGGCGGCTCTGGCCAGCGTGCTGGCGCGGCGACGCAAATGGCTGGGCCGGGGCATCGCCGTGCTGGCCCTAGCAGGTTTGTGGCTGCTGAGCTGCAATGTAGTGGCGGTCTGGCTGGCGCAGACCCTGTTGCCGCAGGTTGCAGCCATTCCACCCGCCACTGCACCCAGCTACCTGCAGGCCCACCAGGTCCAGGCGATTGTGGTGCTGGGCGGTGGCGTGCAGCCCAGCGCACCCGAATACGGCGCGGCCCAGCCCTCGGCCCAAACCGCTGCGCGGCTGCGCTACGGCGTCTGGCTGGCGCGCCAATCCAGCCTGCCACTGGCGTTTGCAGGCGGCGTGGGCTGGGCCAATAGCGGCACCAGCGCCATGTCGGAAGGCGATGTGGCAAAGGCCATGGTGTCGAAAGAACTGGGCGGCAACCTGCGCTGGGTAGACGACCAATCCCGCGACACCGTGGAAAACGCTCAGAAAATGCAGCGGCTGCTGGCACACGACGGCGTGCAGCGCATCGCGCTGGTAACCCACGCCTGGCATATGCCGCGCGCCGTGCAGGCCTTCGAACGGGCCGGCTTGCAGGTCGTGCCCGCCCCCACCGGCTTTACCCTGCCGCAGCAGCGCACATTGCTGGAATGGCTGCCCTCCGGCAGTGGCTTGCAGTCCTCGCGCGAAATCCTGCGGGAATGGCTAGGCATGCAGGTTGCAGGGCGCATATAAGAACGTGTTTACGATCTAAGGCATGTCATGACTGCGGGAACAAATCCCGCATGTGCCAGCCCAAGCCCAGCCCGTACAGCCCGAACGTTGACGCTGCATCGGTAACGGGCTATATTAATAACCAACCAGTCAGTAAAATGCCCCCCAGCCTAGAGTCCCTGCCCCCCCCTACCGCCAAACGTGCGCGGCGCAAAGAAGCGCGCCCGGGTGAACTGCTGGCAGCGGCACTGGACATCTTTGTTGAAAAAGGCTTTGCCGCAACCCGTGTGGAAGAAGTCGCCCTGCGCGCCGGCGTGTCCAAAGGCACGCTGTTTCTGTACTTCTCCAGCAAGGAAGAACTGTTCAAAGCCGTAGTTCGGCAAAGCCTGACTAGCCATTTCCACGAACTGAACGGCGAAGTGGATGGATACACCGGCAGCATCGCCAGCCTGCTGGAGCACGGCATGCTGACCTGGTGGGAGCGCGTAGGCCGGACCAAAGCCGCAGGCATTAGCCGTCTGATGCTGCTGGAAGCCCATAACTTCCCGGAAATGGCCACCTTCTACCAGGACGAAGTGGTGCACCCCTACCAGCAATTGGTGCGCAAGATACTGCAACGCGGTGTGGACAGCGGCGAATTCGCGCCGCTCAACCTGGACCTGGCCACCTATAGCGTGACTGCGCCACTGATATTCATGTCGGTGGGCCAGCGTGCCGATGGCAGCCACCCCTGCACCCAGCAGCCGTTTACCCCCGAGCAGTACATCGCCTCGCAGGTGCGCATCATGCTGAACGGGCTGCGCGCCCGCCCCGAGCCCTCCGGAGCCGCCACCACATGAAACTTTAGCTATCGACACACACATCGCCGCCCATGCCAAGGCACGACCGGAAAGTAAATGGCCTAGCTGCCCGCCGAACCCGCCATATTCCACCCCTAAAATCCAGAGCTTATTTCGCCTTCGCCACAGAGACCCACCATGACCACCACCGCCCAGATTGAAAAAACCCGCTTCAACATGATCGAGCAGCAGATCCGCCCCTGGGATGTGCTGGACGCCTCGATCCTGGCTCTGTTGTCTATCGTCAAGCGCGAAAAGTTCCTCCCGCCCGAGCACCAGGCCTATGCCTTCATCGACATGGAAGCGCCCCTGCCCGGTGGCCAATGCATGCTGTCGCCCAAGGTCGAGGCTCGCGCACTACAGGACCTGAAAATCCAGAAACACGAAAAAGTGCTGGAAATCGGCACCGGCTCCGGCTACATGGCCGCCCTGCTGGGTGCCTGCGCGCAAAGCGTGCTGTCCCTGGAAATCCTGCCGGAACTCGCCAGCCTGGCCCGCAAGAACCTGCGTGACGCCGGTGTGCACAACGTGGAAGTACGCCAGGCCGACGGCGCCCAGGGCGCGGTCGGCGACGGTCCTTTTGACGTCATCGTGCTCAGCGGCTCTGTGGCTTCGGTGCCTGAAGTACTGAAAGCCCAGCTCAAGGTGGGCGGCCGCCTGTTTGCCATCGTGGGCCAAGACCCGGTGATGCAAGCCCATATCATCACCCGCACCAGCACCACCAGCTACCAGACCACCACCCCCTGGGATATCGTCGCCCCCCGGCTGGCACATTTCCCAGAACCCTCGAAGTTCCATTTCTGAACCCCATGCTCGACCAGATCACCCCCGCCCAACTGGCCCAGTGGCTGCAAAGCCTTCCCTCCACGGCAAAGCCGGTTGTGCTGGATGTACGGGAGCCCTGGGAATGGCAAACCGCCAGCGTGCAGCCAGAAGGCTTTAGCCTGGTGACTCTACCCATGGGCGAAATCCCGGCACGCCTGGCGGAGCTGGACCCCGCGCAACCCGTGGCCTGTCTCTGTCACCATGGCGCGCGCAGCCAGCGGGTCGCCATGTATTTGCTGCAGAGCGGATTCGAGCAAGTGGTGAACATTGCCGGCGGCATAGATGCATGGTCGCAACAGCTGGATACCCGTGTGCCCCGCTACTGACATGACAAGGATGAACATGCAACGTTTCCCGCTCGGCGCGCTCGCTTTGGCCGTGGCTGCCATTTTTGCCGGCTCAGCCCATGCGCAAAGTCTGCAGGAGCTGTATGACTCCGCCCGCGCCACGGATGCAACCTACCAGTCGGCCAAGGCGCAGTACGACGCCAATCTGGCAAAGGCCGACCAAGCCAAGGCTGGCATCCTGCCTACCGCAGGCCTGTCCGCCGGGCTGAACCGTAACCTGCTCGACAGTGTGAATCCCACGCTGGACAAGGACTACACCACCCAGACTGCAGCCCTCAGCGGCACGCAGCCACTGTACCGCCCGGCCAACTGGATCACTTATGAGCAGGGCAAGAAGTCGGTAGAAGTCGCCCAGGCGCAACTGGTCGTGGCCGAACAAGACTTGGTGGTGCGCGTGGCGCAAGCCTATTTCGACGTCTTGGCCGCCAGCGATACCCTGACCTTTGTACGCGCCCAGAAGGCCGCTGTGGCGGAGCAACTGGCTTCTGCCAAGCGCAACTTCGAAGTCGGCACGGCCACCATCACCGATACCCGCGAAGCCCAGGCCCGATTCGACCTGGCCCGCTCCCAGGAGATCGCGGCCGACAACGACCTGCTGGTGAAAAAAATAGCGCTGGACACCATCGTCGGCAAAACCAATGCCCAGCCCACGCCGCTAGCCCAGCCCGCCGTGCTGCCCAACGTGGAAGAAGCCGATGTCTATAAATGGGTCAGCCAGGCCGAAGGCGCCAGCCCGAACGTGCAGCAGGCCCTGGTGGCACTGGATGTGGCACGCCTGGAAACCCAGAAGGCCAAAGCTGGCAATCTGCCCACCCTGGACCTGACGGCCGCCTACAACGTCAACCGCTACCCCAACGGCACCTCCAGCCTGCCGTCCAACTCGCGCAACAACACCGCCGTGGTGGGCCTGAGCCTGACCATTCCACTGTTTGCCGGCTACTCTGTCCAGAACCGTATACGCGAAACCTTGTCATTGGAAGACAAGGCCCAGGCCGACCTGGACGCAACCCGGCGCGCGGTCACACAATCCACCCGCACCGCGTTCTATGGCGTGCTGTCCGGCCTGGCCCAGGTCAAGGCCTTGGAGGCCGCCGAAAGCTCCAGCCAGATCGCACTGGACGCCAACAAGCTGGGCTACCAAGTCGGCGTGCGCATCAATATCGATGTGTTGAACTCGCAAAGCCAGCTCTACCAGACCAAGCAAAGTCTGGCCCAGGCCCGCTACAACGTGCTGGTGGGTTCGCTGAAGCTGCGCCAAGCCAGCGGAAGCCTGAAGCCAGAAGACCTGCAGGCAGTGAACGCCCTGCTGGCCCACTAAGAACGTTCTAAAACCTCAGGCCTGTAACAAGGCCTTGATCGCGGCGGCCGTCTTCTGCGCCGCTCCGCGGTGGGCTGCGGCAAATGCCGGCCCGGCTGCCGCGGCAGCAGCCAGCTGATCCGGCGCCTGGCACCAGGCCCGCACCTGTTCCAGCGCCGCGGGCATATCGGCCACCCGGTAGGCCGCACCGGCCTGGGTTGCCAATTCAGCCGCCTCTGCAAAATTGAAGGTAGAGGGCCCCAGCACCATGGGGCAGCCACAGGCCGCGGCCTCGATCAGGTTCTGCCCGCCCAATGGCTCGAAACTTCCGCCCAACAAAGCCATATGGGCCAGGCCGTAGTACAGCGCCATCTCACCCAAGGAATCCCCCAGCCAGATATCGGCCTCGATCGGAGCGTCCTGCCACTGGCTGCGGCGCGACACGCTCAAACCGTAGGTCTGTACCAGCGCGGCCACTTCGTCAAAACGCTGCGGATGGCGCGGCACGATCAGCCACCGCACACCGCTTGCTCCCATTTTAATAGCACCCAGCGCAGATGAATCCTGCGCCAGAGCCTTAAAAGACTTCAGGGCTTCCAGCAGCATGCGCTCCTCGCCTTCGCGCGCACTGGCCAACAAAACCACCGTACGGCCCGCCGCCTGGCGCCAGTTGCGGCCTCGGGCGCACTGGGCGGCATCCGGGCTGGCATCGAACTTCAAATTACCCAGCACCTGGGGCCTGGGCGCGCCGGCTGCAACGAAGCGCTGGGCATCCGCCTCAGTCTGCGCCCACACCGCGCTCAGCGCGCCATAGGCCGGCCGCGACAACCAAGCCAGCCGCTGGGCCTGGCGCAAGGATTTTTCGCTGAGCCGGGCATTGGCCAGCACCACTGGTATGGCTACGCTACGGCAAGCGGCCAACAAGTTTGGCCAGATCTCGGTTTCCATCAGGATGCCGATACGCGGCTGAAAGTGACTCACAAAGCGCTGCACGGCGCCCAGACTATCCCAGGGCTGCCACACCTGTACATCACCCGGACGCAGCAGAGCGCGGCCTTCAGCCCTGCCGGTGGCCGTGCCATGGGTCAGCAGCAGGCGCAGGTCCGGTATCTCCTTGCGCAAGGCTGCCAGCAAAATGGCGGCGGCCCGGGTCTCCCCCAGCGAAACCGCGTGCACCCACACCCAGCCTGTGCTGGGCGCCTGGGTGTAGTGGCCAAAACGTTCGGATATGTGTTCTGCATAGCCGGGCTCTGCCACGGCGCGCAGACGCAGCTTGCGGCGCAGCAAGGGACTGGCCAGCCACAGCAGCAGGGAATACAAGGAGCGAACCAAGAGTACTCAGTCTCGCAGCGCCGCCAGGGCCGAGGCCTGCATCCAGGCGCCCCAGACCGCATCGACCGTGGGCGTGGTGTCAGACACCACGCTGATCTGGTGGTCGCTCTGCAGCGGGCCGGTACGCCAGGCGGTGTCGAAGTTATATATCTGCACATGCGGCAGATCCAGCGCCACGGCGATATGGCTCAGGCCACTGTCCACGCCCACCACGCCCATGCATTCGGACATGGCATCGGTCAGCGCGTCCACCTTCATGCGGGGCCAGACCACCGCCTGCGTCAGCCGGCTAGCAATGCTTTCGCTGCGCCACAACTCCTCATCATTGCCGTGCGTGAAAGCCACGGTATAGCCCAAGGCATTCATGCGATGTCCCAGGTCCAACCAATGCTCCACCGGCCATTGCTTGTCGGCGCGAGACGTGCCGTGCACAAATGCCACCACGGGCGCGGGAGACGTGGCACCAGAATCGAAGAAGTTGTTGGAAATATTCTTGATCGCGTTCACATCCATGCTGGAATGCGACACCAGGCCGAAATTGACCTTCTCCGGCAATGCGTACACCAAGGCCCGGGCGCACATCACGCGGGAGCGGTTGATGGCGTGGATGCGCGGCTCCACGGGAATGGCCACATCGGCCACCCAGCGGGTAGGCGCCTCAAAACTGGAACCCTCGGTCTGGTTGGCCAGGGCATAACGCAGGCCGTCCGGGCTCAGGCGCGCCATTTTGGCCACCAGCGCGGATTTGCTCAGGCCCTGCAGGTCCAGCACCGCGTCATAGGTCTCCTGCTGCAAGTCGGCCGAAAAGGCACGCCAAGCATTGCGCGTGTCCACGGTAAACACGGTCTTGCGCCAGCGGCGCAAGTCGCACTCGATCACCCGGCGCACGCCCTCACAGCGGCGCACCAGCGGTGCAAAACCCGGTTCGACCACCCAGTCCACCTGGGTACCGGGCAACTCAGAGAGTATGTCCTGCACAGCCGGCATGGCGTGCACCACGTCACCAAGAGAAGACAATTTGACGATCAGAACATTCATGCCAGATACCTGCAGACGCCAGCAGCCACCTTAGTGGGCAGAGGCTGCAAAACTGGCATCGGGCTTGACGCGGCGCAGCAGCGCCAACACATCGGCCTGGATGCGGTCCAGCGCCGCCTGGGTGTGGCCTTCAAAACGCAGCACCAGCACAGGAGTGGTGTTGGATGCGCGGATCAGGCCAAAGCCGTCCGGCCAATCCACGCGCAAACCATCGATGGTGCTGACCACTGCAGGCGCGGCGAAATCCACCAAACGCAAGGCTTCCGCCACCACGCGGGGCGGCTCGCCTTCATGGCAGGGCACATTGAGCTCAGGCGTGGAGAAGCTGGTCGGCAAGGCATGCAACACCGCATTGGCGTCGGGCGACTGGCTCAGGATTTCCAGCAGACGGCAGCCGGCATAGGTGCCGTCATCGAAGCCAAACCAGCGCTCCTTGAAGAAGATATGGCCGCTCATCTCGCCACCGAGCGGCGCCTGGCCACCCGCAGCTTCGATCTCTTTCATCTTGGCCTTGATCAGCGAATGGCCGGTCTTGAACATCAGCGGATGGCCACCGGCGGCAGCAATCGCCGGTGCCAGACGCTGCGAACACTTCACATCGAACAAGATGGTGCCACCGGGCACGCGCCGCAGCACGTCTTCGGCGAACAGCTGCATCTGGCGGTCAGGGTAAATATTGCTGCCGTCCTGTGTCACGATGCCCAGGCGGTCGCCATCGCCATCGAAAGCCAGGCCCAGCTCGGCGCCCGTGGTCTTCAGCGCGGCAATCAGGTCTTCCAGGTTCTCGGGCTTGCTCGGGTCCGGGTGGTGGTTGGGGAAGTTGCCATCCACCTCGCTGAACAGCTCCACCACTTCACAGCCTATGGCCCGCAAAATGGCGGGGGCCGAAGCGCCGGCAATGCCGTTGCCCGAGTCAACCACGATCTTCATCGGCCGGGCCAATTGGATGTCGGAGACGATGCGCGCGGTGTAGGCAGGCAGCACATCTACCTGGCGTACCGAGCCACCGGCCTGGAATACCCAGGTTTCCGCTTCCATCATGCGGCGCAGCGCCTGGATTTCCTCACCATGGATGGCACGCCCACCCATGATCATCTTGAAACCGTTGTAGTCCTTGGGGTTGTGGCTGCCGGTGACTTGGATACCGCTGCGGCACAGGGTGTACGCCGCGAAATACAGCATGGGCGTAGTGGCGGCGCCCACATCAATCACTTCCACACCCACCGCAACCAGGCCACGGATCAGTGCGGCGACCAGGCTGGGGCCGCTTAAACGGCCATCGCGCCCGACAGCAATGACCTTCTCCCCCTCGGCCAGCGCAATCGTGCCGAACGCCCTACCGATTCCCTCTGCAACCGCTTCGTCTACCGTGGTCGGCACGATGCCGCGGATGTCATAGGCTTTGAAGATGGAATTGGCAATGTGCATGGTGTAGATGAGGTCGGGTAAATCAGACATCCGACCCAGAGGGCCAGACCACGAGCGCGAATTGTAGGTTTTTCGCAAGCCCGTTTTGACAGGCCTGCAATCCACCAGCTACGCAGCCTGTGCCGACACACCCAAAGCTTGGTACAACGCAAGGTATTGCGTAGCCGCTGCAGCCCATGAAAAGTTCTGCGCCATGCCACGGCGTTGCAGCTGCTTCCACACATCCGGCAGCGCAAAGTCCTGCACGGCACGGTGCACCGCCAAGGCCAAAGCCTCGCGGGTCGCGGGGCCGAACATGAAGCCCGTTGCGGTGTCCGCCTGCAGGCTGGACGCATCCGCATCCACCACCGTGTCGATCAAACCGCCCACATGGCGGACCACGGGCACAGTGCCGTAGCGCAAGGCATACAGCTGGGTCAGGCCACAGGGCTCGAAACGGGATGGCACCAGCATAGCGTCCGCCCCGGCAATCATCTGGTGGGCAAAGGTTTCGTCATAACCTATGCGCACCGCCATGGCGCCGGGATATGCAGCCATGGCTTCCCTGAAGGCCTTTTCCAGCACGGCATCACCCGTCCCCTGCACCGCCAGCTGCGCACCTGCCGCCAGCATCTCGGGTATGGCGGCCAGCACCAGGTCCAGGCCTTTTTGCTGCGTCAAACGGCTCACCAGGGTAAACAGTGGTGCCTTGGCATCCACCCGCAAACCCAGGGCTTTTTGCAGCGCCGCCTTGCATACGGCCTTGCCAGCCAGATCGGATGCGGAATAGCGAGCGGGAATATCCTTGTCGGTGGACGGGTTCCACACCGCGTCATCCACCCCGTTCAGGATGCCGGAGACATCTGCGCCGCGTGAGCGCACCACCCCATCCAAACCGCAGCCGAACTCGGAGGTTGCGATCTCCTGGGCGTAGCTGGGGCTGACCGTGGTGATGCAGCGCGCGCTGGTCAAACCCGCCTTCATGAATGAAAACTTGCCGTGGTACTCCAGTCGCGTAGGGTCCATGTACCGGATGGGTAAACCCAGTAGATGAAAGTCCCTGGCATCAAACAGCCCTTGGTAGGCCAGGTTGTGCACGGTAAATACCGTCGCCACATGGCCCCCTGGGTTCGCCGCAACGTAGGCACACGCCATGGCAGCGTGCCAATCGTGGGCGTGCAGCACATCGGGCTCCCAGGCCGGATCCAGGCCACCAGAGGCCACCTGGGCCGCCGCCCAGCCCAGCAAGGCAAAGCGCTGCGCGTTGTCCGGCCACTCGGATCCGTCTGCCGCCAAATAAGGATTACCTTTTCGCAGGTAAAAATACGGGGCATCCACCACGTAGGCCGGCACACCGCTGACGGCCAGGGTGCCACGCAGCAAACGTACCCGCCCCGCACCAAACACGGCACCGAGCTCACACACCAGTGCGGGTTTCTTCAGCCCTGCCAGAATGGCTGGAAAGCCCGGCAGCAGAAGACGCACATCAGCCCCCGCCGCAATCAAGGCCTGGGGTAAAGCCCCCATGACGTCCGCCAAGCCACCTGTTTTGACCAGAGGGAAAACCTCGGCGCCTACTTGCAATACTTTCATCCGGCCAACTTCTTCAACATGGAGGGTGTCACCAAAGTAATGCCATTTTCACTGCGGTGGAAGCGCTCCGCATCCAGCACGGCATCTTCACCGATCACCATGCCGTCGGGAATGACGCAGCCACGGTCTATGACAGCCCGCGTGATACGTGCTCCACGGCCCACCTGTACACCCGGCAACAGTACCGACCAATTCACACTGGAATGGGAATGCACCCGCACGCTGGAGAACAGCACGGAACGGAACACGCTGCCCGACACGATGCAACCGCCCGACACCATGGATTCGATCGCCAGGCCGCGCCGGTCATCCTGGTTGTGCACGAACTTGGCGGGCGGCAGCTGCGCCTGGTAAGTCCAGATGGGCCAGTGCGTGTCGTACAGGTTCAGCTTCGGTTCCGTGGCTGTGAGATCGATATTGGCATCCCAGTAAGCATCAATGGTGCCCACGTCACGCCAGTAAGGCTCCTCATCATCCGCATTGGGCACACAGCTCAAAGAGAACGGGTGGGCCGATGCATTGCCGTTGCGCACCGCGCGCGGAATGATGTCCTTGCCGAAGTCGTGGCTGGACTCCGGGTCCGCCATATCGCGTTCCAGCTCGGCATACAGATAGGCGGCATTGAAGATATAGATGCCCATGCTGGCCAGAGACATGTCCGTACTGCCGGGCATGGCCGGCGGGTCGGCCGGCTTCTCCAGGAATTCGGTGATCAGGCTGTTGTCGCCCACGGCCATCACACCAAAGGCAGATGCCTCGCTGCGCGGTACAGCAATGCAACCCACGGTGCATTCCCGCCCTTTGGCCACGTGGTCGGCCAACATCAGGGCGTAATTCATCTTGTAGATATGGTCACCGGCCAGCACCACGATGTAGTCCGCACCATAGCTTTCCAGAATGTCCTGGTTTTGATAGACCGCGTCGGCGGTACCGCGGTACCAGTTTTCGTTGTCGTTGCGCTGCTGGGCCGGCAGCAGGTCCACGAACTCGTTCATCTCATTCTTCAGAAAGGCCCAGCCACGCTGCAAATGGCGCAGCAGGCTGTGCGACTTGTACTGGGTGATCACGCCAATGCGGCGGATACCGGAGTTCAAACAGTTCGACAGTGCGAAATCAACAATACGGAACTTGCCGCCGAAGTAGACCGCCGGTTTAGCACGCCTATCGGTCAGGTTCATCAGGCGGCTGCCGCGTCCGCCGGCCAGTACCAATGCGATGGCCCGCTTGGGCAAATCCAGCCCGAGTGCCAAATCATTTTTTTGCATCAAATGTCTCCAGAAGAAATTAATTGTTGATTGGCTTTCCGATTACCGCCAACATCTTAAACCTCGAAGCCGAAAAAATCCTACAGCCCAACCCTGCATGCGAAAATTCAACAAATAAGCCTATTTCAGAAATCCAAAGCGCTTAGACTCTGCAAAAAAGCCTCCAAATGGAGTGCGACAGCCTTGACCACATTCGACAAAGGATGCCCCTGTGCCCCAGTGTATTACCCCCTCCGCTGACGATATCCATACCGCCATTGAACAGCATCTGCTGCACACCGTAGGCGTATCTCCGGCCGATGCAACCGCACACGACCTGATGCTCGCAAGCTCGCATGTTGCACGGCAACAACTTTCAGCACGCTGGGTGCAAACCCAAAATCAGGAAAAATCCCAGAAGGCCCGCCGCGTGGTCTATCTGTCCATGGAATTTCTGATGGGCCGCACCCTGTCCAACGCCCTGGGCGCCCTGGAGCTGCGTGGCAGTGCCGCAGAAGGCCTGACCCGATTCGCCCAAAACCTGGAAACCGTGGCCGACCGTGAACCCGATGCCGCGCTGGGCAATGGCGGCCTGGGCCGCCTGGCAGCCTGCTTTCTGGATTCCATGGCCACCGTGGGTCTGCCGTCCTTCGGTTACGGCATCCGCTACGAATACGGCATGTTTGCGCAGGATATCCAGAACGGCGCGCAGATGGAGTACCCCGATCCATGGCTGGAAAACGGCACGCCCTGGGAATTCCCGCGTGCAGACATCAGCTACCCGGTGCGCTTTGGCGGCTGGGTAGAGCATGTGGACGGCGCCTCCGTCTGGCGCCATGCGGGTGAAGTGGCGGCCAAAGCCTATGACATGGTGGTGCCCGGCCACGGTACGCCCAAAGTCAGCACGCTGCGCCTGTGGAAAGCCGTGGCACCAGCCCACATCGACTTGAACGCCTTCAACACAGGCGACTACGCACGCGCCGCCAGCCTGAAGAACGAGTACGAAAACATCTCCTGGGTGCTCTACCCCAACGACAGCACGCCCGCCGGGCGCGAGCTGCGGCTGAAGCAGGAGTACTTCTTTGTAGCCGCCTCGGTGCAGGATCTGGTGGCACGGCATCTGGCTGAACACCCGTCGCTGGACAACCTGGCCGAACACGTGGCCATCCACCTAAACGACACCCATCCGGCCATAGGCGTTGCCGAGCTGATGCGCGTGCTGTGCGACGAGCAAGGCATGCCCTGGGACAAGGCATGGAGCATCTGCTGCAAGACCTTCTCGTACACCAACCACACCTTGATGCCGGAAGCGCTGGAAACCTGGCCGGTGAGCCTGATGCAGCATGTGCTGCCACGCCACCTGGAAATCATCTTCCGCATCAACAAGGAATTTCTGGACATCGCCGCCGCCCACCGCCCGGGCGACAACGGCTTCCTGGCCCGCCTGTCGCTGATCGACGAGCAAGGTGAGCGCCGGGTACGTATGGCGCACCTGTCCATCGTCGGCAGCCACAAGGTCAACGGCGTGTCAGCATTGCACTCCGAGTTGCTGGTGCAAACCATCTTCGCCGACTTCGCCAGCATCTGGCCCGACCGCTTCACCAATATGACCAACGGCGTGACTCCGCGCCGCTGGCTGGCCCAGGCCAACCCAGGCCTATCCTCCTTGCTGGACAACACCATTGGTAAGGGCTGGCGCCAGGATCTGGACCAGTTGCAGAAGCTGAAGGCCAAGAAGGACGATGCGGACTTTCAAAAGTCCTTTATGACCGTCAAACGCGCCAACAAGGTCCACCTGGCCGCCGCCATACAGCACAGCACTGGTATCACCGTTAGCCCGGACAGCTTGTTCGACGTGCAGGTCAAACGCATCCACGAATACAAGCGCCAGTTGCTCAACGTGCTCCACGTGGTGACACGCTACCAGGCCATTCTGGCCAACCCGAACGCCGACTGGGTGCCGCGTACCGTGATCTTCGCGGGCAAGGCCGCCTCGTCCTATGTGGCAGCCAAGTCCATCATCCGGCTGATCCACGATGTGGGTACGGTCATCAACAACGACCCGCGGATTGGCGACAAGCTCAAGCTGGTATTCATGCCCAACTACGGCGTCTCGGTGGCCGAAGTCATCATGCCCGGCGCCGACCTGTCCGAACAAATTTCCACCGCCGGCACCGAAGCCTCCGGCACCGGCAATATGAAGCTGGCCCTGAACGGCGCGCTGACCATCGGTACGGACGATGGTGCCAACATCGAAATACGCCAGAACGTGGGGGACGACAACATCTTCATCTTTGGCCTGAAGACCCCCGAGGTGCAAGCCCTGAAGCAAAGCGGCTACCAGCCCATGCGCTACTACGAAAGCACGCCGCAGCTGAAAGCCGTACTGGACGCAATAGCCGGCGGCCAGTTCTCGCCGGACGAACCCGGCCGCTACCGCGCACTGGTGGACTCGCTGCTGTGGGGTGGCGACCACTACCTGCTGCTGGCCGACTACACATCCTATGTAGCGACGCAATCTGAGGTGGATGCGCTGTACCGCCAGCCGGCGGCTTGGTGCGCCAAGGCTATCAGCAACGTGGCGGGCATGGGGGTGTTCTCATCCGACCGTACGATCCGAGAGTACGCAAAACAAATCTGGCACATCACACCGGATGCATCGGGCGCGCTATAAGACACGTGCGGTGACAGACAACACCGCATAGCGCTGTCCATTTCTGATTAAACCCACTTCAAGATCGGTTTTTATGTTGCACGCCCACGATATTGAAATGATTTGTGGCGCACGCCACGGCGATCCATTTGCAGTGCTGGGCCCCCACCCTGCAGATGCTGGCCAAACCTCGGTGCGTTGCTTTTTGCCAGGTGCCCAGAGCGTGGTCGTGGAATCAGCCAAGGGTGCGCTGCTGGGGCCGTTGGCGTTGCAAGACGCCGCTGGCTTCTTTGAAGGCACAGTGGCACTGACACCGGGCGCCGCATACCGATTGCAGGTGCAATGGGCCGATGGCCACAGCAGCATCCTGGACGACCCCTACCGCTTCCCCGTGGTACTGGCGGAAATGGACGTCTGGCTGCTGGGTGAAGGTACGCACCTGCG
Organism: Rhodoferax sp. GW821-FHT10B06; assembly: GCF_059415605.1. Lineage (NCBI taxonomy): Bacteria > Pseudomonadati > Pseudomonadota > Betaproteobacteria > Burkholderiales > Comamonadaceae > Rhodoferax > Rhodoferax sp. GW821-FHT10B06. Next base: position 195,710 of record NZ_JBWKNO010000007.1, read on the forward strand.
GCCGTATGAAGTACTGGGCGCGCAACCCTGTAGCATGGAAGGCGTGGCCGGCACCCGCTTTGCCGTATGGGCGCCCAATGCCAGTCGCGTCAGCGTAGTGGGCGACTTCAATTTCTGGGACGGCCGCTACCACCCCATGCGGTTGCGCCGCGAATGCGGCGTGTGGGAGCTGTTCCTGCCCGGTGTGCATGCCGGCAACAAATACAAATACGAAATTCGCACGCAGGACGGCCGCATACTGCCCGGCAAGGCCGACCCCTATGCCCTGCAGGCCGAATTGCGCCCCGCCACAGCCAGCATCGTGGCACCGCTGCCGCCCTTCGTGCCCGCATCCGCTGCCCGCAAACACGCCAACGCACTGGATGCGCCCATCAGCATTTACGAAGTGCACCTGGGCTCCTGGCAACGCAAGACCGAGGAAGGAAACCGCTGGCTGAATTGGGACGAACTCAGCGACAGCCTGGTGCCCTACGCACGCGACATGGGCTTCAGCCACATCGAGCTGCTACCCATCAGCGAGCACCCGTTCGACGGCTCCTGGGGCTACCAGCCGGTCGGCATGTACGCACCCACTGCCCGCTTCGGCGACCCGGCGGGTTTCGCCCGCTTCGTGGCCCGCTGCCATGCCGAGGGCCTGGGCCTGGTACTGGACTGGGTACCCGCCCACTTCCCCACCGATGCGCACGGCCTGGGCAACTTTGACGGCACGCACCTGTACGAATACGCCGACCCGCGCGAGGGCTTCCACAACGACTGGAACACCCTGATCTACAACCTGGGCCGTACCGAGGTCAGCAACTTCCTGGTCGGCAACAGCCTGTACTGGCTGGAGCGCTTCGGCGTCGACGGCCTGCGCGTGGATGCCGTGGCCTCCATGCTGTACCGCGACTACAGCCGCAAGGCTGGCGAGTGGATTCCGAATGTGCACGGCGGGCGCGAGAACCTGGAAACCATCGCCTTCCTCAAGCGCATGAATGAGGTGGTAGGCACCGAGCGGCCGCAAGCCATTACCCTGGCGGAAGAGTCCACAGCTTTCCCTTCCGTGTCTCGCCCGACCTATGCCGGCGGCCTGGGCTTTCACTACAAGTGGAATATGGGCTGGATGCACGACACGCTGGCCTATATGCAGCGCGACCCGATCTACCGCAAGCACCACCAGGGAGAAATCAGCTTCAGCCTGGTCTATGCTTTTACCGAGAACTTTGTGCTGCCCATTTCGCACGACGAAGTGGTGCACGGCAAGGGTTCGCTGCTGAACAAGATGCCGGGCGACCGCTGGCAGCAGTTCGCCAATTTACGTGCCTTCCTCGGCTATATGTTTGCCCACCCGGGCAAGAAGCTGCTGTTCATGGGCTGCGAATTCGCCCAAGACCGCGAATGGAACCACGACCAAAGCCTGGACTGGCATCTGCTGGAGCACGCGCCCCACGCTGGCATACAGCGCCTGGTGCGCGACCTGAACCACTTCTACACTGCCACCCCGGCGCTGTACCAGTTGGACTTCGTGCCAGAGGGCTTCCAGTGGATTGAGCACAACGATACCGAGCACTCGGTGCTGGCCTTCATACGCCGGGGCATGAACGCCACCTCGTTCATCGTTGTGGTGTGCAACTTCACCCCCAATGTCTGGAACGGCTACCGCCTGGGCGTACCGAGCGCCGGCACTTACCATGAAAAGCTGAACACCGATTCGGCCCACTACGGCGGCAGCAATGTAGGCACGCCACTGGGCACTGCCACAGCGGAAGATGTGGCCTGGCAAGGGTTCGCGCATTCTGTTGTGCTGAACTTGCCGCCTTTGGCTACAGTACTGCTGGAATGGACAGCCTGAAATCTCCCCCCGCCCCCCCGCCCCATGCGGCCAGGCTTAGCCTGACCCAAGGCCAACCCTGGCCCTTGGGTGCCAGCTTTGATGGCCTTGGCGTCAATTTCGCGGTGTTTTCCGCCCATGCCCAGGCCATGGACCTGTGCTTGTTCGATGCCACAGGCACGCAGGAACTGGCCCGCTTAAGGCTGCCCGCCCATACCAGCGATGTCTGGCACGGCTACCTGCCAGGCGCCCAGCCCGGCCAGGTGTATGGCCTACGCGCCCACGGCCCCTGGCGGCCCGACCGGGGCCACCGCTTCGACGCATCCAAGCTGCTGCTGGACCCCTATGCGCGCGACATCGTTGGCCAATTCGAGTGGCGCGACGAGCATTTCGCTGGCGACCGCCTGCACCCGCGCCATATGGACACACGCGATAACGCAGCATTTGCACTCAAAGCCCGCGTCACGCACGACCAGTTCGACTGGAGCGGCGACCACCCGCCACGCATAGCCCTGGCCGATTCGGTGATTTACGAGTGCCATGTCAAAGGCTTCTCGCGCCTGAATGACCAGGTGCCGCCAGCCCTGCGTGGCAGCTACGCCGGCCTGGCACACCCCGCCTCCATCGCCCACCTGAAGCGCCTGGGCGTGACGGCGGTCAGCCTGCTGCCGGTGCACTACGCAGTCAGCGAAGAGCGGCTCAGCGACATGGGCCTGAGCAACTACTGGGGCTACAACACCCTGGGTTTCTTCAGCGTGGACCCACGCATGGCCAGCGGCGTGGATAGCCTGTCGCCACGCGACGAGTTCCGCCGCATGGTCAAGACCCTGCACGCCGCCGGGCTGGAGGTGCTGCTGGACGTGGTCTACAACCACACGGCCGAATCGGGCGAAGACGGCCCCAACATCAGTTTTCGCGGGCTGGACAACCGCAGCTACTACCGCCTGCCGCCAGAAGCCCTGGCCTACTACGACAACTACTCCGGCTGCGGCAACACGCTAGACATACGCCAGCCACGCGTGCTGCAAATGGTGATGGACAGCCTGCGCTACTGGGTTGCGGACATGCATGTCGATGGCTTTCGCTTCGATTTGGCACCCGTGCTGGGCCGTACCGATACCGGTTTCGAGCGCGGCAGCGCCTTCTTCACCGCCGTGGCCCAAGATCCGGTACTGTCGCGCGTGAAAATGATCGCCGAGCCCTGGGACGTAGGCCCGGGCGGCTACCAGACCAGCAACTTTCCGCGCGGCTGGCTGGAGTGGAACGACCGCTTCCGCGACTGCATGCGCGGCTTCTGGGTGCAAACCGCCGCCGCGCCCGAAGCCGCCCTGCCCGACAACACCCGCGCCGACCTGGCCCTGCGCTTGTGCGGCTCCTCCGATATGTTCCAGCCGCGCCAGCGTGCACCGGCCGAATCGGTGAACTACGTGGTGTCGCACGACGGCTTTACCCTGCGCGACCTGCTGAGCTACAACCACCGCCACAACGAAGCCAATGGCGAGAGCAACCGCGACGGCCATGGCCACAACCTGAACTTCAACTGCGGTGCCGAAGGCCCGAGCGACGACCCCGTGGTCAACACCTTGCGCGGGCGGCTGCAGCGCGCCCTGCTTGCTACTACTTTACTAGCACAAGGCACACCATTGATCTGCGCTGGCGATGAATTGGGCCATACCCAGGGCGGCAACAACAACCCCTATTGCCAAGACAACCCGACCACCTGGATCAACTGGTCCGAGGCCGACGACGACCTGATCGCCTTCACGGCCCGCGTCATCGCGCTGCGCCGCCAGGCCCTGCCCTTCGCCAACCAGTGGTACAGCGGTGTGGCCGACGCGCTGGGCCTGCACGACCTGGCCTGGCTGCGCGGCAGCGGCCGGCCGCTGGAAGGTGATGGTTGGCGCGACCCCCACTACCGCTCGCTGGGCTGCCTCATAGGCCGGCCCGGCCGGGCCAAAGCACCTTTGCTGCTGCTGGTGAATGCTGGCCATACCGACGACCCGTTCTGGCTGCCCGCCGGCGTCTGGCAAGTTGTCCTGGATAGCAGCCAACCACAGGGCCGATCCAAGTGGGTCGGCCAGGGCGAAGTGATGTTCCAGCTACCAGCGCACAGCCTGGTGCTGTTGGCCGCAGCAGGCTCCGGCATTACGCCGTAGACGCTACTCGCTACTGGCGCGCGCCTTCCAGCGTGCGGCCTGCCATGCGCGACAAAATGCCCAGGGGGCTTTGCGAGGGATCGTACTGGTGCTGGGGCGGAATGAAAAAGGTCTGCTCCATCATGAACTGGCCCTGGTCCACCGCATGCAGGGTCTGGTCGGAAAAGCACACCCAGGTGCTGCCCGGGGCAAAGGCCACAACGGTCTTGGGCGCTTCCTTCTGGTAGACCATGTCGCGCTTCATCTTGTCGTGCAGCTGCAGCATCATGTGGTCGTATTCGCTGCGCAAGGACTTTGTGATGCGCATGCTGCGCAGCAAACGCGCCTTCCAGGGGCTGTACGGCGGCAGCTGGGGCCAGAACTTCTGCACCATGTCTTCGAACGGCTCGCCCACGCGCCACACGCGCGGCTGCTCAGGGTTGACGTTGCTGAACACCCGCAGGATGCGCTCGCCCCGGTTCGGCCGGGACGGAAAAGCATCCACGTGCAGGCGTTTATCATCAGCGCGCCAGGACTGCTTGCGCGAGGCCACCTCGGTCGGTCGGAAGCTGGTGGGCTCCATGCGCAGATAAGCACTGTAGCGCGGGAACAAGTCCTGCACCAGCTGCACCGCCTGGTGGCGGTAGCGGCGCATCATCGCATCCAGCAGGGCCAGCTCATCCGGCGAACCCAGTGCGCCCTTCACCTGGCCCTGTGGCGGCTGACTGATATTGCGTGCCTTGGGATCGCGCATATCGGGGCGCAGCAAGCTCTGCTCGGCCGGCGACATGGTGAACGCCATGGACGGAAAATACAGAACCCCGCCGCTTTCCAGCGCCCGGGTCAGTTTTGCTTCGGTGGGACGGCCAGACCAGTGGGCGCCAGGGACTTCGACGATGGGTTGGTGCATAACTTCATTTTCCCTGAGAATTGCCCCGCGCCAAGCCAGGCTGCGCATAAATTGTGGACGGAAATGAGGCCGTGCACAGCACGCCAATCACGGGTCCGAAAACGGCTAATCAGGGCCGGCGCCTGGCGTACCATGCCCTCTATGACACCTGACAGCACCAGCCGCTTTGACGATACCTGCTACCGCGCCATGCAGGCGCGGGACGCCCGCTTTGACGGCTGCTTTTTCACCGGCGTAACCTCCACCGGCATCTACTGCCGGCCAGTGTGCAGCGTGAAAACACCCAAGCGCGAAAACTGCCGCTTCTTTGGCCACGCAGCCCAGGCCGAGCATGCGGGCTTTCGCCCCTGCCTGCGCTGCCGGCCCGAGCTGGCGCCGCACTCGCTGGTGTGGTCGTTCCAGGACGCCACCACCATCCTTGCCCAGCAGGCCGCCCGCCTGCTGGACGACCCGCAAAGCTGGAGCGACAACAGCAATATCTCGGTGGCCCAGTTGGCGGCGCGCCTGGGCGTCAGCGACCGGCATTTGCGCCGTATCTTCGAGGCCCAGCTGGGCGTGTCGCCCCTGCAATACCTGCAGACCCGGCGCCTGCTGGTAGCCAAGCAGTTGCTGGCCGACACCCAGTTGCCCATGGCCCAGATTGCCCTGGCCAGCGGCTTTGCCAGCGTGCGCCGTTTCAACGCCGTGTTCATGGAACGCTACCAGCTCAACCCCAGCCAGCTGCGGCGCCAGGGCACCCAGCCTGCAGCCCAGGGCGGCACGGCCATCAAGCTCGGCTACCGCCCGCCGTATGACGTGGCCGCCATGTTGGGATTTTTGCGCAAGCGCCAGATAGACGCTATTGAATCCATAGCTACCAGCGCAGATGAATCGTGCGCCACACGCACTTTTGGCTTGGATTCTGGCGGCAAGATCCACAGCGGCTGGCTGCGCGCCGAGTTCGTTCCCGGCCAGACCCATGTGCTGCTGCACGTCAGCGAATCGCTGCTGAGCGTGCTGCCGCAGGTGATACGCCGGGTACGCGCCTGGCTGGACCTGGACGCCGACCCCAAGGCCATCAACCCAGTGCTGCACAGCGACTTCCCCAGCGGCGACGGCCTGCGCGTACCCGGCACACTGGATGGCTTTGAGCTGGCCGTGCGCGCCGTGCTGGGCCAGCAGATCACCGTGGCCGCCGCCCGCACCCTGGCCCAGCGCCTGGTGGAACAGTTTGGCGAACCGCTGGAAACACCCGTGCCGGGGCTGAACCGGCTCTTCCCCTCCGCCCAGGTGCTGGCCCGACTAAGCGGCGATGCGCTGGGCGCCCTGGGCGTCGTGCGCCAGCGGCAAAACGCCATTCTGGCCCTGGCCCGCGCCGTGGCCGACGGGCAGCTGCGGCTGTGCGGCAGCGGCCCCATACACGCCACCATGGCCCAGCTGCGCGAACTGCCCGGCATCGGCGACTGGACCGCCCAGTACATCGCCATGCGCGCGCTGCGCTGGCCCGATGCATTCCCGGCCGGCGACGTGGCCCTGCACAAAGCCCTGGGCGTGCAGCAGGAGCCGAATGTGCGCCTGGCCGCACGCGCGGCCGAAGCTGCCTCCCAGGCCTGGAAGCCCTGGCGCAGCTACGCCGTGCTGCGCGCCTGGGCCGAGCTGCCCGCACCGGCCGCTAACCCCCAACCCGTTGCTACCAAAAAAGTAGCTGCTGCCGCTTGATTTACCTGCGCCAAAGGCTTGTTTGATATGAAATTCCCATCCCACACGGTGCAAAGCCGTTTCGACTCACCGCTAGGGCCTATGCTGGCCGCCGCCAGCGAGCAAGGCCTGTGCGGCCTGTGGTTTGCAGAAGGCCAGCGCCATCTGCCGGATATGTCGGGCTGGCCGGTGGCGCAACAGCACCCGGTGCTGCTGCACACCCAGGCCTTTATGCAGGCTTATTTTGAGGGCGACACCAGCAGCTTCAACCTGCCGCTGGACCTGCGCAGCGGCACAGAATTCCAACAGGCTGTGTGGCAGGCCCTGCTGCGCATCCCCAGTGGCGCCAGCACCACCTATGGCGCCTTGAGCTTCGGCCTGGGCCGGCCCAGCGCGGTGCGCGCCGTAGCCGGTGCGGTGGGGCGCAACCCCATCAGCATCATCGTGCCCTGCCACCGGGTGCTGGGCTCGGACGGCTCGCTCACCGGCTATGCCGGCGGGCTAGAGCGCAAGACCGCGCTGCTGCAGCTGGAAGCCAAGCGCCAGGCGGTGCTACTGTGAGTGCGGTGCCTCAATCTCTTGCCAAGCCCTGGCTGCTGGACTTCGTGGCACTGGCCTCCATCTGGGGGGCCTCGTTCCTGTTCATGCGCATCGCCACGGTGGAAATCGGCGCCGTACCGACCGCCGCAGTGCGCGTGGCCATTGCCTCGCTGGCCCTGCTGCCGCTGTTGTGGCTGCGCGGGCTGATGCCCTCCCTGCGCCAGCACTGGAAGCCGGTGCTGCTGATTGGCATGCTGAATTCGGGCATTCCGTTCGCGCTGTTTTCGTTTGCGCTGCTGTCCATCACCACCGGGCTGTCGGCCATTCTGAATGCCACCGTGCCGCTGTTCGGCGCCCTCATCGCCTGGGCCTGGCTAAAGGACCGGCCAAACAGCTCGCGCAGCCTGGGCCTGGTGATTGGTTTTGTAGGTGTCGCCCTGCTGGCCTGGGACAAAGCCAGCTTCAAGCCCGACGCCCATGGCATCGCCCCCGGCTGGGCCGTGCTGGCCTGCCTGCTGGCCTCCATTTGCTACGGCATCAGCGGCAGCTACACCAAACGCTTTCTCACCGGCGTACCGCCCCTGGTCACCGCCACCGGCAGCCAGGTCGGCGCTACGCTGGGCCTGGCACTGCCCGCGCTGTGGCTCTGGCCGGCCCAATGGCCCAGCACCCACGCCATGCTGGCCCTGCTGGTGCTGGGCGTGGTGTGCACCGGCCTGGCCTACATCCTGTTCTTCCGCTTGATCAGCAACATCGGCCCCGGCAAGGCGCTGACAGTAACCTTCGTAGTGCCGGTGTTCGCGGTGTTCTACGGTGCGGTGCTGCTGGGCGAGACGCTGACACCCTGGATGCTGGGCTGCGGCCTGGTGGTGGTGTGCGGCACGGCCCTGTCCACCGGACTGGTCAGTCTGCCGAAACGCAAAAAATAGCACCGGGAGCGGCGGAGCCTTCGCCTTCCCGCATTGCATAGAGGCCATTTGCAGCGGTCTTCGACACTCTATTGAAAGTCAAATTCAAAGTGCTATATAAAAAATAGCTACCAGCGCAGGTAATACCTGTGCTAGCGATCTAAAAGGCACCAAGAACTGCCCCACAAACCAGGGCCCCTCCGCCCGGGTCCTTAGCAGCCACACCCTGTCGCGCACCCATCGGCAGCCAAGTCAACGGTACCTTGCGCATGGAGGTGCGGTGCGACGTCTGCCCACTGGCAGGCTTGGGCGGGGTCACGGTTGAACGCCCAGGAGTGTGTAGGGCTTGGCTGAGCTTCCACCTTTTGCGTGGCGCGCCTGTTGACGGGCCGGCAGTACCCGCCAAAAATGAGCTCCACCATCACACGCCACTGCTGGCAACCACCACCCGCATGGAAAACACAAAAGCCGCCGAAAGACCCAATCCCTTCGCCGCGCTGATAGGCGTATCTTCGTTGTTGGCGGCTTTGCTGTATGTGGCCGGCTTCGCCTACCGCTGGAGTTATTACTACAACTTCGGTGTGCAGCACCTAGTGTTCAAGCTCGGCTTCCAGTCTTTCCTGATCGCCGCTTTCGAGCTGATGCGCACGCCGCGCAACCTGGTCATGCTGCTGCTTTGGGTGGCTGTGCCGGTGCTGGTGATAAACCTGGTGCTGGCAGCCATCTCGGCGGGGCTCTCGGCTGCGGCGACGTCGGCGCATGCGGGTGGGCGCGCCATCGGCCGTGGTGCGGCATACCTGGGTTGGCCCTCACCGCTGTTGGCGGATCTGTTGCGGGCCGGGGTGATCGTTTATGCGGTCTACAACGTCGCGTCGATGATTGGTTATGAGACTTTCCTGGCGCATGCCCGCATGGATCCGCACCATCCGCTGCCCGCTGTCACCGCGGTTTTTGGCGGCGCCAAAGATGGCCCGGTGGCCGCGCTGGCCTGTGGTGCGACAGCCGACGCGGCCACGCTGGCCACCTTCATTGGCGATGGCCAGCGGCTGCAGGAGTTGCAGCGTTTTTTCCGGACCTGCAACGACCGCGAGGTGAGCTGGCGCCTGCTCTACCGCGACGACGACGAGGTTTATCTGTTCGCCGCGCGACCTGCCGACGCAACCGATAGGCGGCCGTTGACGCTGGTGTTGCCCAACCGCGGCAATGTGGTGCTGGTCCTTGAATAGGAGGCAAACATGCTGAAACTTGACTCCCGCGGATTGCGTCAGGCGCTCTGGCTCGGATGGGCCCTGGCCACTGGCATGGCGCAGGCCGCAGACGTGGCGCTGAACCTCACGCAACCGGACCGCTACGCGATGCGCCGCGTGGACGTGCAACGCGTCGACGGCAGTTCGCTGGCCGGTGTGCGCCACATTGCCGGCTTCGATGCGGTGAGCAGGAACTTCACGCTGGAGGTGCCGGGCAAGGGCATGGTTCCGTTGGCGGCCAGCGACCTCAAGGCGCTGGTGTTTGAGCAGATACCGGCCCGGGGATCGCCCATGGTGCAGGCCTGCGTGGCTACCGTGCTGGCCCAAAAAGGGGCCACCCAGCAGCTGACTCTACGCGCTGATGCCATGCGTATCGAGGAAGAGAGTCTGGTAGTGGACAACTCGGCACTGCCACCATTGCCCACGGCGAACGACCGTGCCGAAGTTTTACGGATCACCTACGACCCGGCCCTGGCGTCATTCAGCGTGACCGTGCAAGTGGTCAACTATGAAGTGCAGTCTGGCAACTGCGGAACAAACGGGGCGACGAGCGGGAAGGCGCTGCCTTAACCTGGATCATTGCGCCAGAAGGCTTTCGGGTTTGGGGCGTCGATAGCGAAAAGCGGCCCCAGCGAGGACTGGTTTTGCCGGGTTTGCAGGCCCATAGCCCCGCTATGGGACAAAAAGACGGTGAAAGCGCTGCTCCCATAAAAATGGACCGCTGCGGTCCCTTTGCAGCCGACGCTTGCCAAGTCCGACAGGCTCCTAGGAGCAACCCGCATTCGCAGCTTATTTACACCCCGTACAATCCGCTTCCTCACGCATTCAAAGCGCTTTGGAGAAGCTTCTATGCCCGCCCCCTCGTCTGCCCCATTGCGCCAGTTTTGGCAGCAGCTCTACCCCGGCCAGCCCACCGCACAGCTGGACGCCTTCCTCGCCGAGCTGCAGCAAGCCGCCGCCCAGGCCAGCCCGCCGCCGCCTGCCACCTGGTTCAAGGAGGTGGTGGTGTATTCGCTGTACGTGGACCTGTTCAACAAGGACTTCAAGGGCCTACGCGACCGCCTGCCCTATCTGCAGGACCTGGGCGTCACCTGCCTGTGGCTGCTGCCGATACTCGACTCGCCCATGCGCGACGCAGGCTTTGACATCAGCGACTACACCCGCATCCGCAGCGAACTGGTGGGCGGCAGCGACACTGCGGCCCAGGCTACGTTTGCCGAATTCCTGGCCGAGGCGCACCGCCGCAATATCCGCGTGATCTTCGACGTGGCGATGAACCACTGCTCAGACCAGCACCACTGGTTCCAAGAAGCCCGCAAGGGGCCGGACAACCCCTACCGCGACTACTTCATCTGGAGCGACACAACAGAGCGCTACAAGGAAGCGCGCATCATCTTCAAAGGCATGATGCCGAGCAACTGGCACCCATTGCCTAGTTCCGATGGTCAGCCCGGCACCTATTTCTTCCACCGCTTCTTCGACTCGCAGCCGGACCTGAACTACCGCAACCCCGAGGTGCTGCTGGCCATGTGCCGGGTGCTGTTGTTCTGGGTAGCGCAGGGGGTGGACGGCTTCCGTGCCGACGCCATTCCCTACCTGTGGAAGGAAGAAGGCACGATTTGCGAAAACCTGCCGGGCACGCACACCATCATCAAGTTCTTCCGCGCCGTGCTGGACACCGTGCGCCCCGGCACCATCCTGCTGGCCGAAGCCTGCCAGCCGCCGGCCGAGGTGGTCACCTATTTCGGCGACAGCGACGAATGCCAGGCCGCCTACCATTTCCCGGTGATGCCGCGCATCTACCTGGCGCTGGCCCAGGGCTCGGCAAAACCGATTGTCGAAACCTTATCCTCCAACTTCACACCCGAGATTCCTGCCGACTGCGGCTGGTTCTCCTTCCTGCGCTGCCACGACGAGCTGACGCTGGAGATGGTGACGCCCGAGGAGCGCAAAGCCATCCATGCGGCCTACTGCCTGCAGCCGGAATGGGACTTCCGCCAGGGCGAAGGCATAGCGGCGCGGCTGGTGGACCTGTTCCGCCACGATCCGGCCGCCATCCTGCTGGCCTTCAGCATCAGCTTCACCCTGCTGGGCACGCCGGTGATCTTCTACGGCGATGAATTCGCCAAGCCGAATGACGACCAGTTCCAGCGAGAGCAGGAGGCCCTGACCGGCTACCAGGACGCACGCTACCGCGTGCGCGGCGCGGTGGACTGGCCTGCGGTGGACAAAGCCCTGGCCACGCCCGGCAGCCTGCCGGCGCACATCCATGGTGCTGTGCGCGCCATGCTGACCGTACGCCGCGGCCAACCCGCACTGAGCGGTGGCAGCTTCCAGCCCGTGCCCGGTCTGGCCGACAGCGTGCTGGCCTATGTGCGCGCCAACGGCGACAGCCGGGTGCTGGTGCTGCAAAACCTGGGCGACACTGCGGTGGACATCGCCCTGCCAGCGGATCTGGCTAGCATCCACTGGCAATCCGTGTATGGTGGGCACGAGCTGGCACGCGGCGCGCTTACGCTAGCACCCAAGGGCTTTGGCTGGTTTGCCGCCTGAAATATCCACCCTTCTTACCAGGACCCGCGCACCATGGCATCCGATCTTCTGAACCAACGCACTTCGGGCGTGCTGCTGCACCCCACGTCTCTGCCAGGCCCGCATGGCTGCGGCGATTTCGGACCGAACGCCTACTATTTTGTGGACTGGCTGGAAGTGGCCGGCCAGACGCTATGGCAGACGCTGCCGCTGGGCCCTATCGGCCCGGGCGACTCGCCGTACATGGGCAGCTCGGCCTTCGCCGGCAACCCCTTGTTCGTGGCGTTTGAGCCGCTGCAGGAGCGCGGCTGGATAGGCGCTGCATCGCTGAAAGCCGACTTCAACGCCCAAAAGATTGACTACAGCCAGGTCGTGCCCTGGCGCCTGGCCCGCCTGCGCGAGGCCTTTGCCGGCTTTCAGCAAACCGCCGAGCCGGAAGACCAGCAGGCATTCCAGGCCTGGCTGCAGGCCGAGGTCAGCTGGGTGGACGACTACACCCTGTTCATGGCACTGGACCAGGCGCACAGCCCAGCGCTGTGGCCGGACTGGCCGGCTCCGTTGGCCCAGCGCGACCCGGCCGCACTGGCGCAGGCACGCAGCCAGCATGCGCAGGAAATCGCCTTCTGGGGCTTTGTGCAATGGCAGTTTGATGTGCAGTGGAAACGGCTCAAGGGCTACGCCAACCAGAAGAACATCCACCTGGTGGGCGACCTGCCCATCTTCATCGCCCACCACTCCAGCGACTGCTGGTCCCGCCCGGATCTGTATGAACTGGACCCGCAGGGCAACCCGAATGTGATCGCCGGAGTGCCGCCCGACTTCTTCTCGGAAACCGGCCAGCGCTGGGGCAACCCGCTGTACAACTGGAAGGCCATGCAGGCCGACGGTTACCGCTGGTGGATAGAGCGCGTGAAGCGCCAGCTGAGCCTGGCCGACGTGGTGCGCATCGACCATTTCCGCGGCTTTGTGGGTTACTGGGAAATCCCCGCCAGCGAACCCACAGCCGTCAAAGGCCGCTGGATGCCGGGGCCAGACTACGAACTGTTCGCCGCCATCGAAGCCGCGCTCGGCAAGCTGCCCATCATCGCGGAAGACCTGGGTGTCATCACGCCCGAAGTGGTGGCGCTGCGCCAGCGCGCGGGCTTCCCCGGCATGCGCATACTACAGTTCGCGTTCTCGGACGATGCAGCCAACAACTTCCTGCCGCACAACTATGCGCGCGACACGGTCGTCTACAGCGGCACGCACGACAACGACACGGTCAAAGGCTGGTGGGCCGACTGCACCGAACGCGAACGCGCCTATGCCGGCGAGTACCTGCACACCGACGGACATGATGTGCACTGGGCCATGGTGCGCGCCTGCGCGCAATCAGTGGCCAACCACGCGCTGTGCCAGTTCCAGGACGTACTGGGCCTGGACGGCAGCCACCGCATGAACACCCCGGGCACCGTGGGCTGCTGGACCTGGCGTTTCCAGTGGGAATGGGTGGGCAGCGAGGCCGCAGAGCGCCTGGCGCACATCACCGCCGCCAGCGGACGCACGCGCTTTGATAGACTGCCTCTGCCAGCCTATCCCGAAGGTAAAAACAAGCCGTAGATGGCCTCTAGCTGCCGTGCCGTGGCGCTTGGGGGACACTACATTTTTAATAGCTACTCCCGCAGGCTCTATGTGCGTCAAACGCATATTCGGCTTGAAACTTGCAGACCCCGAACGCTATGAGCAACTCCGCCCTCCTCTCCCTGGCTGCGGCCCTGGTCTGTGCCGTCATCGGCCTGTTCACCGCATTCGCTGGCCTGATTGCCCACAAGGCGGCCAAAGCCGCCAGCGCGGCCAGCATGGCCTGCGAACGCATGCTGCGCCTGATGGAGGTGCGCGAGGCCGTCGCCGCCGCCAGCGCAGTCCATATGGAGGCCGAACGGGCACAGCAGCAGGCCGCAGAACTTAGCCGCGCCTATGGGCTGATGGGCTTGTTCACCACCTCTGGCGAGCTGGACGCGCACCAGTCGCAGCTGGCCGCCGATGCCAAGGCCGATCTGGCCGGAGAAATCGCCGCCCATGCGCAGCGCTTCATCCACTCCCGCAACGAGCTGGAAGAACAGCCGGTGCACGACATCGACCGTTCACTGACCGAGTTCCAGCACGCACTGACAGAAATCCGCCGGCTGCGCAAAGAGGTGGAAGAAGAACAGGCAACCGTGGCACGCAAGCACACCACCTACACCTGAGACGGGTAATCGCAGCGGCTTGTATGTTCAAGACATCGGGCGGCGCTGCCACCAACCCAGCAGCTCATTGCCCACCAGCGCGGCCACAACCAGGGTACCGCCCAGCAGAACGCGCGGATCGGGTGCCTCGTTGGCACCCAGCCAGGCCAGGGCAATGCCAAACAGCACTTCCAGCAACTGCAGCAGGGACACCTCGGGCGCCTTCAACACCCGAGCGCACCATACCGACAGCACGCATGGAATGGCCAGCTGCACCGAGCCCAGCAGGGCCAGCAAGCCCATATCGTGCGCGGTCGCCTGGAAAGGCAAAGCCAAAGGCAGGGTCAAAGCCGACGAAATCAAGGCCCCCACCAGTACCGAAGGCACCAGGTCCACATCATGGCCCTGTGCCCGGCTGCGCTGCAGCACGGTCCAGTTCACCGCGCCGGCAATCGGTACGCACAAGGCGACCAGCGAGCCCAGCAACTGCTCCATCCCACCCTCCAGCGAGAGCTGTGCACCATACATGGTGGCGATACCCACGCCCGCCACGGCAATCGCCGTCCAGGTGCGCATGGGCAAACGGTGGCCAATCACGAAGCGGGCCAGCAATGCAGTGAACAAAGGCCCCAGCGCCATGGTGACCAGCACATTGGCCACCGGGCTCATGCTCAGAGCCAGCATAAAGGCAGTAAACATCACCGCCCAGCACACACCCGACAACCACAGCGAAACGCCGCCCCGGGCGATCTTGGTAAAGACCGCACGGCCCTGCAGGATGGGCAAAATCACCAGCAACGACAACACTGTGAAGGCGCTACGCCAAAAAGTGATTTCAAAGCTGTGGGCAGACTCCAGGTGGCGGGTGGTAACCCCTGCGATGGACCACATCAGGGTCACCAAAACCATCATGAACAAGGCGCGGGCGTGGGATAAATGCATGCCCTATTGTCGCCTGCCGCAGCACCTGCCTAGACAACGTAACCTAAGCTGCGGGATGCGCCAAACCGGTCAGGCCCATGCGCCGGCACAAGGCATGCGCCGTCTGGTACAGGCTGCGCACTTGCCGCGCCGCGTCCGCGCAGGCGTCGGCGCTATAGTCCAGCCCAGCGCGTTCAACCTGCCCGGCCAGGGCAGCCAGAGCATGAAAGCCCAGGCTGGCACAGCCACCCTTGAAGGCATGGGCCACCTCTTGCAAGCGCGCCGTATCGGCCGCGTCCAGGCATGCCACCAGGGTATTGAAGCTGCGAGACTCGTCGTTGAAAAAGCTGTCCAGCAAGGAGCGGTAGCCGTCCAGGGAAATCGCCACGCAAACCTCGCCCAGCATGGGCATATCCAAGTGCCGGGCCACATCTTCCGAACGGAAGCGCCGTGGTTCGGCCGGTGCAGGCGGGGCCACCGTTGCAGCCTCTTGCGCAGGAGCGCGGCTGTCCATCAGGCCGAAGCGCTGCTGCAGCAAGGATTCGATCTGGTCCATTCGCACCGGCTTGGACAGGAAATCGTCCATGCCCGCTGCCAGCGCACGCTCACGGGATTCGGCAAAGACATCGGCCGTCAAAGCCACGATGTAGACGCGGGACGCCGCACCACCACCCGCGCGCAACGCCTGGGTGGCCTGCAGACCGTCCAACACGGGCATGTGCACATCCATGAACAACACATCGGGCGCGGCACGCCGTACCTCGGCCACGGCCTGTTCGCCATCCTCCACGAAGCGGATGCGGTGGCCCAGCCGAAGCAGCAAGCCCTCCATGTACTTGCGGTTCACCGGGTGGTCTTCAGCGACCAGGATGTCCAGGCCGCCGATGATGCCGTACTGGGTCGCATGCGCAGGTAGCACCGCGGGCGCCTGCTCGGTACCCTGCGGAGCCGGCACGCAGGGCAATAGCAGTGCCAGGCTGAACTGGCTGCCCCGGCCGGGCTGGCTCTGCACCGTAATATCGCCTCCCATCAGCCGGGCCAGGCTGCGGGAAATTTCCAGGCCCAGACCGGTGCCCCCGAAACGGCGGGAAATACTGGCGTCACCTTGCGAAAAGCGCAGGAACAGGCTGTCCAGCGTGGCGGCGTCCATACCTATACCCTGGTCGCTGACGCACAGCCGCAGCGCTACGGAATGCGCAGGTGCGGCATCGCCCTGAGGTTCGCAGTCCACACTCAGCAGAATGCGGCCCTGGGCGCTGAACTTGATGGCGTTGGACACCAGGTTCAGCAAGATCTGCTTGATGCGTGTACCGTCGGCCTGCACCCAATCGGGCAGCGGGCTATGCAATTCCAGCGCGAACTCCAGGTGCTTCTCCTTGGCCAGCGGGCCCATCAGGGCATCTACATCGTGCAACAGCCGGATCAATTGCACAGGTGAAGGATTGATGGCCATCTTGCCCACGTCCAGGGCCGACACGTCCAGAATGTCATTCAACAAAGCCAGCAAATGGTTGGCCGAGCCGCGCACGGTGGCGACATAGTCAGCCTGTCGCGCATTCAGTCGCGTTTCCTCCAGCAGCCCCAGCATGCCCAAAATACCATTGAAAGGCGTGCGCAACTCGTGGCTCATATTCGCCAGAAACTGGCTCTTACCGCGGTTGGCGCTCTCGGCCATGCGGTTGGCCTCTACCAGATCATCGGTCAAACGCTTCAAGGCTAAGCGCTCCTCTTCCTGCCGGCGATGCCGGACCACCAGGGCACCGGATGCCACCAACAACACGATCAGCTGTGCCAGCGTAAGCCAGACGATCATATTGTTCTGCCACAGCAGCGTGGTGCCCTGTCCCTCCAGCTGCAGTGATACCTGGCTGTTTGCAACCATGCTCAGTGCTTGTACCTCGGGCCCCATGGCATTGAATTCCCGCAGCAAATCAGTCAATGCCTGAGGGTCCGGATCTGGCTGCTCCAACACGCTATCGGTCTGCGCCACCAGCTGTTCCATGCGGGGAATGACCGCCACGTATTCAGGCCGCCCCTGGAGGATGGCAATGCTGGGGTTGTCACGCAACAAACCCAGGCGACTCACGAAGATGTTCAGCCGCAGATTCAGCTCATCCATGTCCGGTGGTTCACGGCTTTTGACCCGGCTGTCCAGCACCTGGCGAAAACGCAAAAATTCGCGCTCAAACTGAAAGGCCATGGCCGTGATCGAATCATTTCCCAAATGGCTGTTTTGCCGTATTGCCTGCCGCTGCGTCAGCTGTAGCACCAGCATTACCGCCATGGCCAGCGCCATGCCGACCGTCACTACGGCGACCCAGAGCAAATAACGGTGGTAATTCGTACGCCCAAACATCAAGGGAGTCCCATTCGAAATGCGTCCACCTGGACCATCCAAGCACACAACCATGGTAACGCGTGCCCGCCATGCAGCAAAACATGCCACGCATGAAAAAACCCCGGCACGCCATGACGGCGCCCGGGGCTTCCAAGAGAGCACCATCTTGCGATGGCTGCTCGGAATCAGGGTTTAACGGCCTGCGCGCTTACGGTCGCTTTCCTTCAGATGGCGCTTGCGCAGACGCACCGACTTGGGCGTGATTTCGACCAGTTCGTCGTCTTCGATGAACTCAACGCCATACTCCAGCGTCAGCTCGATCGGAGGCGTGATCTTGACCGCATCTTCCTTGCCGGACACGCGGAAGTTGGTCAGTTGCTTGGTACGCGTAGCATTCACCACCAGGTCGTTGTCACGGCTGTGGATACCGACGATCATGCCTTCATACACAGGGTCGTTGGCGCGCACGAACATGCGGCCGCGGTCGTCCAGCTTGCCCAGGGCATAGGTGAAGATTTCACCGTCGTCCATGGAGATCAGCACACCGTTCTTGCGGCCGCCGATGTCGCCCTTGTGCGGCTCGTAGCTGTCGAAGATGTTGGAGATCAGGCCGGAACCACGGGTCAAGTTCAGGAATTCATTGGAGAAACCGATCAGGCCACGGGCCGGGATGCGGTACTCCAGGCGCACACGGCCACGGCCGTCCGGCTCCATATTGACCAGTTCACCCTTGCGCTCGCCCAAGGCCTGCATCACGCCGCCCTGGTGCTGTTCTTCGATATCGGCCGTCACCAGCTCGATAGGTTCGTGCTTCTCGCCATTGATGTCCTTGAACATCACGCGTGGCTTGGACACTGCCATCTCATAGCCTTCACGGCGCATGTTTTCCAGCAGGATGGTCAGGTGCAATTCACCACGGCCCATCACTTCAAAGATACCTTCTTCGTCGGTTTCGTTGACGCGCAAAGCCACGTTGTGTTGCAGTTCCTTTTGCAGACGGTCCCAGATCTGGCGGCTGGTTACGAACTTGCCTTCACGGCCGGCCAGCGGGCTGGTGTTGACGCAGAAGTTCATGGTCAGCGTGGGCTCGTCCACTTTCAGCATGGGCAGTGGTGCGGGCTTCAGCGGATCGGTCACGGTCACACCAATACCGATGTCGGCAATACCGTTGATCAGCACGATTTCACCGGGGCCGGCTTCCGTGGCTTGCACGCGTTCCAGACCTTGGAAGGTCAGCACTTGGTTGATACGGCCCTTGACGACCTTGCCGTCCGGACCTTCCATGACCACCACGTCCATATTGGGCTTGATCGTGCCTTGACCGATGCGGCCCACGCCGATACGGCCCACGAAGGTGGAGAAGTCGAGTGCGGAAATTTGCAGCTGCAGAGGAGCTTCAGGGTCGCCGCTTTGCGATGGCACGTGCTTTAGCACGGTGTTGAACAGGGCCGACATGTCGGGGCCCCATTGCTCGCCAGGAGCACCCTCTTCCAGCGAGGTCCAGCCGTTGATGCCGGAAGCGTAAACCACCGGGAAGTCGAGTTGCTCGTCGGTCGCACCCAGCTTGTCGAACAGGTCGAAAGCGGCGTTCACCACGTGCTGGGGACGGGCACCGGGCTTGTCCACCTTGTTCACCACCAGAATCGGCTTCAGGCCCAGGGCCAGCGCCTTCTTGGTCACGAAACGGGTTTGCGGCATAGGGCCTTCTTGTGCGTCGATCAACAGCACAACGCCATCGACCATGGACAAGGCGCGTTCGACTTCACCACCGAAATCCGCGTGACCGGGGGTATCAACGATGTTGATGTGCGTGCCTTCCCAGCTCACTGCGCAGTTCTTGGCCAGAATCGTGATGCCACGTTCTTTTTCGATGGCGTTGTTGTCCATCACGGTGTCAACCACTTTTTCGTGCTCGGCAAAGGTGCCGGACTGGCGCAGCAGTTGGTCAACCATGGTGGTTTTGCCATGGTCAACGTGGGCGATGATCGCTATGTTACGGATTTGTTTAGTGCTCATATTTCTCTACTCCTAAATCGAATGGCTCTCTGCTTTTTGCGCCTGGGCCAGAATCTGACCTATGTCCAGCGGGCTTAGCAGTCGCCCTGGTATCAATTCACCGTCCTTCACCTGTGCCGTTCCCAGCAAGGTGGCGGGGCTGTCGCCGTATACCGCCACATGGGCAGCATCGGGCCAGTCACCCCGGCGGCGCACGCCGCTCAGAAACCGCCCCGCATTCTGCGTGTCCAACATGACACGCTGGTGCTGCGCCAACAACGCATCCACCGGCAGCAGGCAGTCCAGGCGCTGGTCTTCCGTCATGGCCTCCAGCTCCGCCAAAGTGACGCACTGCGCTATCCCGAAATCACCGGTCGCAATGCGGCGCAATGCCGTCAGATGCGCACCGCAACCGAGTGCCTCACCAATATCTTCACCCAGCGTGCGAATGTAGGTGCCCTTGCTGCACTTAGCTACGATTTCTATAGCATCCAGCGCAGATTCCGTCTGCGCTAAAGTCACTTTTAATTCAAAAATCTCGACATCCCGCGCCGGTCGCTCAATCTCCACCCCGGCACGCGCGTACTCGTACAAGGGCCTGCCGTCCTTCTTCAAGGCGCTGTACATGGGCGGCACCTGCCGGATCGGGCCTGTGAACTGCTTCTCCACGGCCACCACCTGTTCGGGGCTGACATGCACCGGCCGCGTCTCGATCACATCGCCTTCGGCATCGCCGGTAGAGGTTTTCACCCCCAGCCGGGCTACTGCCAGGTAGGTCTTGTCAGCATCCAGATGCAGCTGACTGAACTTGGTCGCCGCGCCAAAACACAGGGGCAGCACACCGGTGGCCAAGGGGTCCAAGGTACCGGTATGGCCGGCCTTCTCGGCGCGCAGCAGCCATTTCACTTTTTGCAGCGCATCATTGCTGGACAGGCCCAAAGGCTTGTCCAGCAGCAGCACCCCATGCACGGGACGCCTGGCAACCCGTACACGTGGCGTTGCGGTCATGGGGCTCAGTCTTCCTTGGCCCGGGATGCCACCGCGCGCGCAATCAGCGCGTTCATATCGGCGGCTTTCTCGGTCGTCCGGTCAAAGTGAAAGTGCAAAGTCGGCACAGTATGGATGTGCAAGCGCTTGAACAAACCAGCACGCAGAAAGCCTGCGGCCTGGTTCAAACCCTCGGTACATTCGTCCGGGTTGCCCGTCAGCACGCTGAAGAAAACCTTGGCGTGCGCGTAGTCGGGCGTAACCTCCACCCCCTGGATGGTGACCATGCCCACCCGCGGGTCTTTCAACTCGCGGGCGATCAGCTCCGTCAGATCCCGCTGAATCTGGTCGGAGACTTTGAGGCTGCGGTTTGGCGCAGCGGCTTTGCGTTTCACCATTACAGGGTACGGGCGATTTCTTTGATCTCAAAGAACTCCAACTGGTCGCCCACGGCGATGTCGTTGTAGTTCTTGAGCTTGATACCGCACTCGAAGCCTTCGCGCACTTCGCGGACATCGTCCTTGACACGCTTGAGCGAGTCAATTTCACCGGTGTAGATGACGATGTTTTCGCGCAGCAAGCGGAAGCGTGCACTACGATTGACCGAGCCGTTGGTAACCATACAGCCTGCGACTGTACCGATCTTGGAAGCCACGAACACGGTGCGAATCTCGGCCATACCGATGACTTCTTCACGTTGCTCGGGCGCCAGCATGCCGGCCATGGCAGCCTTCAACTCATCCACGGCGTCGTAAATGATGTTGTAGTACTTCACGTCCACAGCATTGCCTTCGGCCAGCTTGCGGGCACCGGCATCGGCGCGCACATTGAAGCCGATCACGATAGCCTTGGACGCAATCGCCAGGTTGATATCGGACTCGCTGATACCACCCACAGCGGCGTACACCATCTGGATCTTGACTTCGTCGGTCGACAGCTTGAGCAGCGATGCAGCCAAAGCTTCCTGCGAACCCTGCACATCGGCCTTGACGATGATAGGCAGTACCTTGACTTCGCCCGCCGTCATGTCCGTGAACATAGTCTCCAACTTGGCGGCTTGTAGCTTGGCCAGCTTGGTATTGCGGAACTTGCCGGCACGGTAGGTGGCGATTTCACGGGCCCGGCGCTCGTCCGGCAGAACCATGAACTCATCACCCGCCTGTGGCACTTCGGTCAGACCCTGGATTTCCACCGGGATCGATGGACCAGCCGACTTGGAGGGACGGCCGTTTTCATCCAGCATGGCGCGCACACGGCCATAGGTCGAACCTGCCAGCACGATGTCGCCGGTTTTCAGCGTACCCGACTGCACCAGCACGGTGGCCACAGGGCCCTTACCCTTGTCCAGACGCGCTTCGATTACCAGACCCTTGGCCATGGCATCCACCGGTGCCTTCAGCTCCAGCACTTCGGCCTGCAGCAGCACTTGCTCCAGCAGTTCGTCAATGCCCTGGCCGGTCTTGGCCGACACCGCAACGAATGGCGAGTTGCCACCGAAGTCTTCAGGGATCACGTCTTCCACCACCAGCTCGTTCTTCACGCGCTCGGGATTGGAATCAGGCTTGTCGATCTTGTTGATGGCAACCACGATGGGCACACCAGCCGCTTTCGCATGCTTGATAGCTTCCTTGGTTTGCGGCATCACACCGTCGTCGGCAGCCACCACCAGAATCACGATATCGGTTGCCTGGGCTCCACGGGCACGCATGGCGGTAAACGCCTCGTGGCCCGGGGTATCCAGGAAGGACACCATACCGCGCGGGGTTTCCACGTGGTAGGCGCCAATGTGCTGGGTAATGCCACCGGCTTCACCCGATGCTACTTTGGCACGGCGGATGTAATCCAGCAGAGAAGTCTTACCGTGGTCCACGTGACCCATGACGGTCACCACAGGTGCGCGCGGCAAAGCTTCGGAATCCTGCTGCGACACTTCGTCGTCGGTGAAGGCTTCTGGATCGTCCAGTGCCGCCACCACCGCCTTGTGGCCCATTTCCTCGACCACGATCATGGCCGTATCCTGGTCCAGCGGCTGGTTGATGGAGACCATCTGACCCAGCTTCATCAGGTGCTTGATCACCTCGGAGGCCTTCACCGCCATCTTGTGGGCCAGTTCGGCCACGGTGATGGTTTCAGGCACGTGCACCTCAATGATGCGCGCTTCCACCGGCGCTTGTTGCGCGTGGTCGTCATGCTGGTCGCGGTCATTGCTGCCACGGCGACCACGCGGTCCACCACGCCAGTTGCCACGGCCACCGACGCCACCGCTGGAATCGCCACGGGTGGGCAGTGGTTTCTTCTTGGCGGGATCTGCCCAGCTGCTCGACAGCTTGGCCGACTTGACTTCCTTACCTGCACCAGCGCCGGTAGTTGCTGGCGCTGGCGCCGGCTTGGCCGGAGCTGCACCGGCAGCGGGCTTGTGCAAGGTGCCCTTCATGCCGGCCTTGGCCGCGTCAGCGGTTGCAGGCTTGGCCACAGGCTTGGGCTCTTCCGGTTTCTTGGCGACCAACACCTTCTTGGGCGTGGACATCATCAAACGGATGGCGGCAGCTTCTGCTTCGGCCTTGCGGCGGCGGTCTCCCAGATCCACCACGCGGGCGGCTTCTTCGTCTGCACGGGCCTTGGCCTCGGCAGCGACCTTGGCGCGGGCATCCGCCTCGGCCTGGGCCTTGGCTTGGGCCGCAGCAGCGTCGGCTTGCGCCTTGGCCTGGGCAGCAGCTTCAGCTGCGGCGTTGATGTTTTGTCCAACGGCAGACAGAGGCGGCGTGGGCGCAGCCGCTTTTTGTTGTTCAGCCTGGGCACGTGCTGCAGCCTTGGCCGCCGCTTCTGCTTCAGCTTCTGCCTTTTCAGCAGCAGCCCGTTCACGCGCTTCCTGCTCTTCACGCTGGCGGCGCTTTTCGATCAGTTCTTCTTCCTGACGGCGCATCAGCTCAGCCTGGCGGCGAGCTTCTTCCTCACGGCGGGCCAATTCAGCTTCTTCTGCCGCGTTGCTGGACGGAACTTCCAGTTCAGCCTCTAGCACAGCGCCCTCGGGGCTCGCGTCCATGCCTTCATCACGCTTGATGAAGGTGCGCTTTTTGCGCACCTCGACCTGGATGGTGCGAGCACGACCGGTTGAATCGGCCTGCTTGATTTCGCTGGTGGATTTCTTCACCAAGGTAATTTTCTTGCGTTCCAGAGTAGCAGTGCCATGGCTGGCCTGCAGATAGCCCAACAAGCGTTGCTTGTCGGACTCGCTCAGAACGTCAGACACAGCAGCTTTGGCAACACCGGCACCCCGGAGTTGTTCCAGCAGGGTGTCAGGGGATTTTTTGAGTTCAGCAGCAAACTCGGCGACGGTAGTAGTGGACATGTATTGTGTGACCTTTCATGACCATTACTCTTGAGAGGCGCCGTCATTGGTAAACCAATGCGCGCGCGCCTTCATGATCAAGGTCGTGGCCTCGTCCTCAGACTGGCCGGTAATTTCGGAGAGCTCATCACCAGCCAAATCGGCCAGATCGTCGCGTGTTTGGATGCCGCCCGCATGGAGCTTGGCAATCAGTTCGGGGGTCAGACCTTCCAGGTCGCGCAGGTCCTGGGATACCGCCTCGGCATTTTCTTCCAGGGCGATTTCCATCGTCAGCAGCACGTCCTTGGCACGCGAGCGCAGCTCGTGCACGGTGTCTTCGTCAAAGCTTTCGATTTCCAGCATTTCCTGCAGAGGCACGTAGGCAATTTCTTCCAGGCTGGTGAAGCCTTCATGGATCAGGATGTCAGCCATTTCTTCATCGACATCGAGTTTTTCCATGAACAGCTTGCGGCTGGAATCGGTTTCCACAGCCTGCTTCTGGGCCGACTCGGCGGCGTCCATGATATTGATCTTCCAGCCGGTCAATTCGGCGGCCAAGCGCACGTTTTGACCACCACGGCCGATCGCGATCGCCAGATTTTCCTCATCGACCACCACATCCATGGCATGGCGCTCTTCGTCCACCACGATGGAGGTGACATTGGCCGGAGCCAGAGCGCCAATCACGAACTGGGCCGGGTCTTCACTCCACAGCACGATGTCGACGCGCTCGCCAGCGAGTTCATTGGTCACACCGTTGACACGGGTACCACGCACACCCACGCAGGTGCCGATGGGATCAACGCGCTTGTCGTGCGACAGCACGGCGATCTTGGCGCGCGAACCAGGGTCGCGGGCACAGGATTTGATCTCCAGCAGGCCTTGTTCGATTTCAGGCACTTCCTGGCGGAACAGTTCGACCATGTAGGCAGGCGAGCTGCGCGACAGGATGATGGGGGCACCGCGCAAGGTCAGGTCCACTTCCATGATCATGGCGCGAACGCGGTCACCGGTACGCAGATTTTCCTTAGGGATCATCTCGTTACGACGCAGACGGCCTTCAACGCGGCCGCTCTCGACAATGATGTCGCCCTTGTCCATGCGCTTGACGGTGCCGACAAAAATCTTGTCGCCGCGGCTCATGAAGTCGTTCAACAGCATTTCACGTTCAGCGTCGCGAATTTTTTGCAGAATGACCTGCTTGGCGGCCATCGCACCAATACGACCAATCGGCAGGGACTCAATCGGTTTCTCGATGTAGTCGCCTTCTTCGATGTCAGGAATGTCGTCGCGCACGTCCGACACCAGCTCTTCTGCCTCGGGGTTTTGCAAACCGGCAGAGTCTGGCACCACCAGCCAGCGGCGGAAGGTTTCGTAGTTGCCGCTATCGCGGTCCAGCGCCACGCGGATATCCACTTCGCCCTGGTACAGCTTCTTGGTGGCTTGCGCCAAAGCCGATTCCACTGCGCCAAACACAACGTCCCGCTCCACGTTCTTCTCACGTGAAATGGCATCTACCAACATCAACATTTCGCGATTCATGTCACGAATCTCCTGAACA
Source organism: Rhodoferax sp. GW821-FHT10B06 (assembly GCF_059415605.1). Classification (NCBI taxonomy): domain Bacteria; kingdom Pseudomonadati; phylum Pseudomonadota; class Betaproteobacteria; order Burkholderiales; family Comamonadaceae; genus Rhodoferax; species Rhodoferax sp. GW821-FHT10B06. The sequence goes on from NZ_JBWKNO010000007.1 coordinate 220,806, forward strand.
CTTAAACCAACAAAACCAAACCCGCTGAGCCGCATCTGCACGCTGGCGCCGACGGACCATCACCCAAGCGCCGCGCCAGTGTCTTTTGCGTTGCGGCCATTGAAACTTACGATTGGTGCCAAACGGGCATCCCGAATCTCATCCAGAGTGAACCCCAACGCCTGCACCGGCGCGGGAGCCCGCTTTTTACTGATACGAGCACCGGGCTTGGCCACGGGCTCGTCGCTCCAGACGATTTGCCAAGTGGGCGCCGCATCGGCGCTCACAGCGGCAACGCTTTCCAGCGTGCCGCGAAATTTCTTGCGGTTGGCATTGACCTGGCCACCGGCCGCCATACCGATGGCGACCTTGAGGGTGATATCAATCACCGAACCTTCAAAACGTTCAAAGTCGGTCTTGTGGCGCAGTGGGCGATCGATACCGGGCGAGGAGACTTCCAGCCGCTTGTATTCGACGCCATCGACTTCCAGCGAAAACTGGAGTTGGCGGGTGACTTTTTCGCAGTCTTCCACGTTGATGAACTGCTCAGGCGCCCCCGCGACCCAAGGATGGTCGATGGTGATGCGCAGCAAACCACCAGCAGAGCGTTCGATCTCTACGAGGTCATAACCGAATCCGGTCACGGTTTGTTCAACGATGTCTTGTAACGCCACGTGTTATGAATATGAGTACATTGGGCCCGACCGCACCACCATAAAAGCAGGTGCCGAGAGGCGTGTTAAAAACAATCGACCAAAAAAAACGGGCCGGTAATTACCCGCCCGTTTGGTCGTGAGCCCGGATTGTAGCGCAAAAATGGCTTTAATCCATTGATACGTAAGGGTTTTAGCGGGGCTCGGCCGGCATTCAGGCCGCCGCAGCCACCAGCGCACGGGTATAGCCATGGTGTGGCGCATCCAGGACCTGGTCTACCGGGCCCGATTCCAGGATTTTGCCCTCTTGCATCACCAGCACCTGGTGGGCCATGGCACGTATCACCGCCATATCGTGGGTAATCAGGAGATAGGCCATGCCATGCGTGCGCTGCAACTGCTGCAGCAACTGCAGCACCTGCTTCTGGATGGTCACATCCAGCGCGCTGGTGGGCTCGTCCAGCACCAGGAGCTGAGGCCGCACGATCAGGGCCCGTGCAATCGCCAGCCGCTGGCGCTGGCCGCCAGAAAAGGCATGCGGGTAGCGCTGCAGCAGACCCGGGAACTGGGTTTCACCCAAGCCCACCTCAGCCAAAGCTTCCAGCACCAATTTTTTACGATCCGTTACACCTACATGCGGCGCATGCACGCGCAGACCTTCACCCACAATCTCTTCCACCGTCATACGTGGCGACAAGGAGGAAAACGGGTCCTGGAACACCACTTGCAGCTTGGCCCGCAGGGCCTTGTTGCCCGTCGCATCACGGCCCCAGGCCTGGCCGGCGCACTGCACGCTACCGGAAAATTTCTGCAACCCCAGAACCGCCAGTGCCAGCGTGGATTTACCCGAACCCGATTCGCCCACCACACCCAGTGTCTGACCAGGGGGAATGGCAAAGCTGGCCTCTTTCAGCGCCACAAACTCCGCCTTGCGAAACCAGCCGCGCAGACCGGCAATAGGCACCGGATAGGCCACCCGCAGGGACTGCGCCTGCAGCAAGGGCGGCGCGGGGCTGTCGGGCACCACATTGCGGACCGGCGTGCTGTCGATCAACTTGCGGGTGTAGACATGCTGCGGACAGGCAAACACCTCAGCCACCACACCAGTTTCGACGATGCGGCCCTGCTCCATCACCGCCACGCGGTCGGCAAACTGGCGCACCAAATGCAGGTCGTGGGTAATCAACAGCACGGCCATGCCGTACTGGCGCTGCAGGTCAGACAGCAAGGCCAGAATCTGGGCGCGCACCGTCAAGTCCAGCGCGGTGGTGGGCTCATCCGCCAGCAGCAGCTTCGGTCTGCAGGCCAGGGCCATGGCGATCATGGCGCGCTGGCGCTGGCCGCCGCTGAGTTGGTGCGGATAGCTGCCCACCCGGCGTGCGGATTCGGCAACACCTGTACTTGCTAGTATTTCAATAGCTGCCTGCGCAGATTGCGCCTGCGTCAGGCCCTGTTTTAACTCAAAAACCTCGGCAATTTGGCGGCCAATGGTGAACAGCGGGTTCAGCGCCGTCATCGGCTCCTGGAACACCATGGCGATGTCCTGCCCACGGATACCGCGCAAGGCACGTTCTGACAGTGTCAGTAAATCGGTTCCACCCCACAGGGCCTTACCGGAAACCCGGGCGTCCTCCACCAAACCCAACAAACTGAGCGCCGTGATGCTCTTGCCAGAGCCGGACTCACCCACCAGTGCAAACTTCTCCCCTGGCTGTATCTGGAAGCTGACGCGGTCCACCACCGGCTTGTCGCCAAAACGCACGCTCAGGTCTTGTACGTCGAGCAAGCTCATGCCTGAACCTTTCGCGGATCGAGCGCATCACGCAGCGCGTCGCCCATAAAGGTCAGCAGTAGCAAAGTGACCACCAGCACCACAAAGGTGGACAGCGAAATCCACCAAGCGTCGATATTGTTTTTGCCCTGGCTGAGCAGCTCGCCCAGCGACGGCGTACCGGGCGGCACGCCCAGGCCCAGAAAATCCAGCGAAGTTAGCGTAAGGATGGAGGCACTCATCTGAAACGGCAAAAAGCTGACCACCGGCGTCAGGCTGTTGGGCAGGATGTGACGCCAGATGATTTGCATATCGCTCACCCCCAGGGCGCGCGCGGAGCGCACGTAGTCCATCTGCCGGTTCCGCAGAAATTCGGCGCGGGTGTAGTCGCTCAGGCCCATCCAGCCAAACAGGCTGAGCAGGACCAACAACAGACTGATGCTGGGCGTGAAAATCGCGCTGAAAATGATCAGCATGTACAGATACGGCATGGAGCTCCAGATTTCAATGAACCGCTGGAAGACCAAGTCCGTCTTGCCGCCCAAATAGCCCTGCAGCGCACCCGTCGCCACGCCCACGACCACGCTGACCAGAGTCAGCGCCAGCGCGAACAGAACGCTGACACGAAAGCCGTACAGCAGCTGCGCCAACAGGTCGCGCCCCCGATCGTCCGTGCCCAGCCAGTTGTCACGCGACGGCCCGGATGGATTGGGGAACTTGGCAAAATAGTTCAGCGTCTTGGGGCCGTAGCGGTTCGGCGCGTACAGCACCCAGTTGTCGCCGTGGGCCAGCTGCGCCTGGATGAACGGGTCCAAGTAATCGGTGCTGGTTTCAAAGTCGCCGCCGAAGGTCTTTTCGGAGTAGTCATGCACCAAGGGGAAGTACAGCTGACCTTGGTAGCGCAGCACCAACGGCCGGTCATTACTGACCAGCTCGGCCGCCAGGCTCAGCAATACCAGCACAAAAAAAACAACCAGGCTGTAGTACCCCAGGCGATTGCGCTTGAAGCGCTGCCAGGCGCGGCGGCCGGGCGATGGGCTAATCAAATCTGACACGCGGATCCACCCATACGTAGCAAAGATCGGAAATCAGCTTGGTGACCAGGCCGATCAGCGTAAACAAATACAGCGTGCCCAACACCACCGGATAGTCACGGCGGATCACGCTCTCGTAGCTCAGCAGGCCCAGGCCATCCAGCGAAAACAGGGTCTCGATCAGCAATGAACCAGTGAAGAAGGCGCCAATGAAGGCCGCCGGAAAACCGGTGACGATGGGGATCAGCGCGTTACGCAGCACGTGCTTGTACAGCACCTGGTTCTGCGACAAGCCCTTGGCCCGCGCCGTCAGCACATACTGTTTGCGAATCTCTTCCAGGAAGGCGTTCTTGGTCAGAATGGCGGTGACGGCAAAGCTGCCCACCACCATGGCCGTGACCGGCAAGGCAATGTGCCAAAGGTAGTCCACCACCTTGGCGCCCCAGCTGAGCTCGTCAAAATTGCTCGACACCAGGCCGCGCAATGGGAACCACTGCAACTGCCCGCCAAACACCACCAGCAGCACCACACCCAGCACAAAACCGGGAATCGCGTAGCCCACCAAAATCAGCAGCGAAGTCACCAGGTCAAACGTGGACCCGGCCCGAACCGCCTTGGCAATGCCCAGCGGCACAGCGACCAGATAGCTGATGAAAAATGTCCACAGGCCCAGGCTGATGGACACCGGCAGCTTCTCCCACACCAGCTGCGACACCGGCTTGTTCTGGAAAAAGCTCTTGCCCAAGTCGAAGCGCAGAAACTGCCCCAGCATCTGGACGAAGCGCTCATGCGCCGGTTTGTCAAAGCCATATAGCGCCTTGATTTGCTCGATACGCTTGGGGTCCACGCCCTGCGCGCCGCGGTAGCTGAAGCCTGCCCCCTCGCCCGCACCGCCGCTGCCGGCCACACCGGCCCTGGCCTCGGCCAGGTACTGCTCCACCGGCCCGCCAGGTACGAACTGCACCACCGCAAAGGTGATCAGCAGCACGCCCAGCAGCGTAGGCACCATCAGCAGCAAACGCTTCAGTATGTAGACAAACATGGTTTAAGGTGCTTTGACGGGCCGGGCCCACCAGGTGTGGATGGCCCAGCTTTCACCAGGAGAATACGGCGGCACCACATCGGGACGCGCCAGGCGCCAGGCGTTATAAGCCATGCGGTGGGTGGTGGCCGTCCACTGCGGAATCAGCACGTGGCTGTGGCTGATCACGCGCTCCAGCGCACGGCAGGCCGGCAGCAGCTCGGCCTGGGTTTTGGCGCCCGTCATGCGGGTAATGAGCGCATCCACCGCCGGGTTGCGCAGACCGTTGTAGTTGCCCGAATCCTCCACATCGGCGGCCTTGCTGCCGAACAAATCTGCAAATTCCTGGCCCGGGTTGTTGGTGCCGGGGTAGTTGATGGAGATCATGTCGAATTCGAACTTGCTCAAGCGCTGTTGGTACAGCGCGAAGTCCACTGGCCGGTAGTTCAGCTGGATGCCCAGCTTTTCCAGGTTGCGTGCCCAGGGGCTGACCACGCGCACGCCGCTCTCGCTGCTGTCGAGCATTTCGATCACCAACGGCTCGCCCTTGGCATTGCGCAGCGCACCGTCACGCACCGTCCAACCCGCTTCCTGCAACAAGGCCTGGGCGCGCCGCAGATTGGCACGCAGGGACGAATCGCCATCGGTACGCGGTGGCACCGTCATCGGACCGAAGGCCGCAGCCGGAATGTCCTTGCGCAGCGGCTCCATCAGGGCCAATTCCTGCGGGCTGGGCAGGCCCGTGGCCGCGCAGTCGGTATTGCCAAACAGGCCGTTCACGCGCTGGTAGGCGCCGTAGAACATCTGGCGATTCATCCACTCGTAGTCCATCGCCAGGCCCAGGGCTTCGCGCACCCGCACATCCTTGAATTTGTCACGGCGCAGGTTGATGACATAGCTCTGGAAGCCCGAGGGCAGGCGATGCTGGAATTCACCCTTGACCAGTTCGCCCGTGTCAAAACGTTTGCCGGTCACGCGGCGCGCCCAATCGCCGGCAGAGAAAAAGCGCATCAGGTCAAACTCGCCGGCCTTCAGCGCCTCCAGTCGGGCGGTGTTGTCCTTGTAGATCTTCACCGTAATACGGTCGAAATTCTCGGTGCCGCGCTTCACATTCAGGTCGCGAGCCCAGTAGTTGGGGTCGCGCACATAGGTGATGTCCTTGCCGAAATTCACCGGGCCGATACGGTAGGGGCCGCTGCCAATCGGCAGGTCCATCACCACCTCGTCAAAGCGCTTGCCTTGGCCCCACTTATGGCTAAAGACGGGCAGGCCGCCCACGGTCAACGGCAGCTCACGGTTTGGCTTCTTGAAGCGGTAGCGCACGGTGCGTGCATCCAAGACGTCAATACCGGCCACGTCCTCCAGCGCGGTCTTGTAGCCCGGCGAGGTGTACGGGCCCATCAGTGTGTCGTAACTGAACTTCACGTCAGACGCCAGCACCGGATCGCCATTGTGGAAGCGCGCCTCACGGCGCAGCACAAAAGTGGCACCCATGCCGTCGGCCGGCACCGCCACATCCTCGGCCAGCAGACCATAGCCCGCGCCGTTCTCGTCCATGGAGCCAACCAGCAGGCTGTCGAACAGCATCTCGGTCAAATAGGCCGGCGCACTGCCCTTGATGGTGAAGGGGTTGTATTTGTCGAAGGTGGAGCTGCGGATGTTGCTGACCAGGCGTAGCTCGCCGCCCTTCGGGGCATCGGGGTTGACGTAATCAAAGTGCGTAAAACCGGGCGGGTATTTCAGCTCGCCCCACAGCGCATAGCCAGGCGCAGCCCAGGCCGACGCGGCACACAACAGTCCCCCCAAAGCCAGCAGAAATCGCATGCGACAATTCTGCAATACTTTTGGTCGCTAAACGACACGCTTAGCACTGCTCACTTTTCTTGGAGACTTTAGTCATGGGATTTCTTGCTGGCAAAAAACTATTGATCACCGGCGTGCTAAGCAACCGCTCGATTGCCTACGGCATTGCCAAGGCCTGCCACGCACAAGGTGCCGAGCTGGCGTTCAGCTACGTGGGCGAGCGCTTCAAGGACCGCATCACCGAGTTCGCCGCCGAATTCGACTCCAAGCTGATTTTTGACTGCGACGTGGGTGACGACGCGCAGATCGACAAGCTGTTCGCCGACCTGGCACAAACCTGGCCCACATTCGACGGCTTTGTGCACAGCATCGGCTTTGCACCACGCGAAGCCATCACCGGCGACTTCCTGGAAGGCCTGAGCCGTGAAGGCTTCAAGATTGCGCACGACATCAGCGCCTACAGCTTCCCTGCGATGGCCAAGGCCGCCCTGCCCTACCTCAGCGACAAGTCGGCCCTGCTGACCCTGACCTACCTGGGCGCCCTGCGCGTGCTGCCCAACTACAACACCATGGGCCTGGCCAAGGCCTCGCTGGAAGCCAGCGTGCGCTACCTGGCTGAGTCGGTGGGCCCCAAGGGCGTGCGCGTCAACGGCATCAGCGCCGGTCCAATCAAGACCCTGGCCGCCAGCGGCATCAAGGACTTCGGCAAGATGCTCAAGGCCACGGCTATGAACCCCATCCGCCGCAATGTAACGATTGAAGACGTGGGCAATGTCGCCGCCTTCCTGCTGAGCGACTTGGCGGCCGGTGTGAGCGCCGAGATCACCTACGTGGACGGCGGCTTTAGCCAAGTCGTGGGTGGTATCGGCGAATAAGGTTCACGCGGCAGTCGCCGCCAGGATCCAAGCAAAAAGGGGCGCTGGCGCAGATAGCACCAGCGCCCCTAGCTATATTTGTTATAGCTATTTGTGGGCTTAGTAGCCTTCCGCCAGACCGGTATTGCGGCGTGGATCGTTCGCGCCGTAGAAGCGAAAGTTGCCGCGCGGCTTACCCTCTAGCGTTGGCGCACCCACCAAGATGGCAGCCAAGTGGTTTGCGGGCTGGGGCGCGCCGAGGTTGTGGCCCATGCCTTCCAGAATCTTGCGGGTATCCGGGCTGATGCCGAAAGTGTCCACGTTCGTCAGGTCGGGCAGCCATTGCTGGTGAAAGCGCGGCGCGTCTACTGCTTCTTGTACGTTCATGCCGTAGTCAATTACGTTCCATATGGTGTGCGTCACCGCAGTGATGATGCGGCTGCCACCCGGTGTGCCCACCACCATGACCGGCTTGCCGTCTTTGCTGACGATGGTCGGACTCATGGAACTCAGCGGACGCTTGCCGGGCTCAATCTTGTTGGCCTCGCCCTGCACCAGACCGTACAGATTGGGCACACCCACCTTGGAGGTGAAGTCGTCCATCTCGTTGTTCAGCAACACGCCGGTTTTGGCCGCCGTCACTTTCGCGCCAAACCAGTCATTCAGCGTGTAGGTCACCGATACCGCATTGCCATCTTTGTCCACGATGGAATAGTGGGTGGTGTTGCTGCCTTCGTGCGGTTCGACGCCTGGCTTCAAGTCCTTGGAGACCCCGGCCTTGCTCGGGTCAATGGCAGCGCGGATCTTCGCGGCATAGGCTTTGTCCAGCAGGCGGTCCAGCGGATTCTTCACGAAGTCCGGGTCGCCCAGGTAGCTATTGCGGTCCAGGTAGGCGTGGCGCATGGCCTCGATCTGGTAATGCACCGCTTGGGCCGAGCGGAAGCCCAGCTCTTTCATGGGATAGCCTTCGACGATATTCAGAATCTCGCAGATCACCACGCCGCCCGAGCTGGGAGGCGGCGCCGAGACGATGTGGTAGCCACGGTAGTCGCACTCCACCGGCGCCAGCTCACGCACCTTGTACTGGTCCAGATCGGCCTGGGTGATGATGCCCTTGCCGGCGGTACTGGCGGCGACGATGTTGGCGCCGACCAAGCCTTTGTAGAAGCCGTCCGCCCCCTTCTGGCTGACCAGCTTGAGCGTTTTGGCCAAGTCTTTCTGCACCAACTTTTCGCCGATTTTGAAAGGCTCACCCTTGTTCAGGAAAATGGCGGCAGAAGGCGCATCTTTCTTGAAGTCTTCGGTCGAAGTTTTCAGCATGTCCACATCGCCCTCTTGCAGCACAAAGCCGCGTTCGGCCAAGGTGATGGCCGGGGCGATCAGCTTGGCGCGCGGCATGGTGCCGTATTTGGTCCGGGCCTCTTCAAAGCCGGCAACCGAACCAGGCACCCCCACGGCCAGATAGCCATTCGTGCTGGCGCCCTTGACTACGTTTCCAGCGGCGTCCAGATACATATTCGCCGTGGCAGCCAATGGGGCTTTTTCGCGAAAGTCAAAGAAAGTCTTGCGGCCATCGGCCAGTTGCACGGTCATGAAGCCGCCGCCGCCCAAATTGCCGGCAGCCGGGTACACCACCGCCAGCGCATAGCCCACGGCGACTGCCGCGTCAATGGCGTTACCGCCGCGTTTGAGTACGTCAACACCGACCTGGGTTGCCAGGTGCTGGGCGGTGACAACCATGCCGTTTTCAGCGGCAACCGGTGCCACGGAAGCGGCCTGCGCAATACAGCACAGGCTGGCAGCGCTAGCGATCAACGCCAGACGGAAAGATAGAGTTTGCATGCGAATAGATCTCCAAACTTGGGGGACGGGCTACTACAAAAATTTACGACGTCACAGAAACCACTGTAACAACTGCAGTGGCGAAAACGGCATGCTTTTCATATGCGAGTCATGCTGCTTTGTAAGGAAAAATAACCGGCTCAGGTATTTGCTGCGCGCCAGGGGCGGCGTCAAATGTCGGCATGAAAAATCCTACATCGACACCGACACTTCCGCGCCGCAGCGTCCTGCAGTGCGCACTATTCCTAGTCGCCAGTGGTTTAGCCCCGATACGCGCACGGGCCGAGACCCCACCGCTGATGTTGCCCAAGATTTACCGGCAAGGTGTGGCGCTGAACGGGTACTGGGTCAGCGAAAAGTTTGACGGTGTGCGTGGCTACTGGGATGGCCAGCAACTATGGACACGCGGCGGTCAGCGCGTCACGCCGCCAGCCTGGTTCACTGCAGGCTGGCCGTCTGTGCCCATGGACGGTGAACTCTGGGCCGGGCATGGCGCATTTGCCAGCGCGGTATCCACGGTGCGCCAGCAAGCGGCCAGCGATGCAACGTGGCGCGAGATGCATTACATGGTGTTTGATCTGCCAAACCAAGGTGGCATATTTGACGAGCGACTCAAGGCGCTGCAGCAGCTGTCTTTGCCCGCCTGGGTGCAGCCGGTGGCACAGTCGCGTATTGCCAGCCACGCGGCCCTGCAAGCCCTGCTGCGCAAAACCGTGGGGGATGGTGGCGAAGGCCTGGTACTACACCGGGGCGACTCGCTGTACAGCGCCCAGCGCAACGAGGATCTATTGAAATTCAAACCCTTTGACGACGCTGAGGCCACAGTCGTGGCGCATATTCCGGGCAAGGGTAAATTCGACGGCATGCTGGGCGCGCTGCTGGTGGAGACACCGCAGGGCCAGCGCTTCAAACTGGGCACCGGTTTCAGCGATGCCCAGCGCCGCGATCCACCGGCTATCGGTAGCTGGGTGACGTACCGCTTCCGCGATGTCAACCCCAGCGGCATCCCCCGCTTTGCCAGCTATCTGCGGCAGCGGGAGGATGCGAATTTATGACCCTTTCGTTTCTAATTCAGTCCGAGATTAGGCGCGAAGCCGCGGGCAGTACTTGCGTACGGCAAGGCGAAGCAACGACATATCGGGCTGAATCAGAGACGAAATTACTTGGGCAGCAGCACCTTGTCCACGACGTGGATGACGCCGTTGGACTGGTAGACGTCGGCAATCGTCACATTCGCAGTGCCGCCTTTTTCATCGGTCACCGTGACGCCCATGCCGTTGGCCTTGGCGGTCAAGGTACCGCCGCTGACTGTCTTCAAGGTGGCCATGCCCTTGCCATCCATGACCATCTTGCCGATGGCGGCTGCGTCGTATTTACCGGCCACCACGTGGTAGGTCAGGATGGTGGTCAGCGTGCCCTTGTTTTCAGGCTTGAGCAGCGTGTCTACCGTGCCAGCAGGCAAGGCGGCAAAGGCGGCGTTGGTAGGCGCAAACACGGTGAACGGGCCGGGGCCTTTCAGCGTTTCCACCAGACCCGCAGCCTTGACAGCAGCGACCAAGGTGGTGTGGTCCTTGGAGTTAACGGCGTTGTCGATGATGTCCTTGGATGCCAGCATGGGCGCGCCGCCGACCATCACATCGGCCATGGCGGCCACGGAAACGGCCGACATCACGAGGGCCAGGCTGAAAGAGGCCAGCTTGCGGGTAGTTTGAATCGAGACCATGGAATGCTCCTAGTAGGTTGATGACAAGCCGAAATGTTGCGGCTGATCTCAATACGGAGCGGGCCCGACTTTGGATGCAGAAAACCCCTCGTGTTTCCTTGAGTTTATAAAAAACAAGCCGCCAGCGCAGGTGTTACCTGCGCTGGCGGCTACGCTTTTGATAGCAAAGGCAGTTTTAGAGCTTGACGCAGTCGGCGTAGTAATGGTGCTTGCCGTCGGCGTCCACCTCTTCCACCAGGCCGTGGATGTCGGTCTCGAAGCCCGGGCACTGGGTGTTGAACTCGCGCGAGAACTTCAGATAGTCGACGATCTTCTTGTTGAACACTTCACCCGGGATCAGCAGCGGAATGCCCGGTGGGTAGGGCGTGACCAGGCCCACGGTGACGCGGCCTTCCAGATTGTCGATTTCCACCCGCTCGGTCTTGCGCAGCGCAATGTGCGCGTAGGCGTCACTGGGCTTCATGGCCGGCGTCAGATCGCTCAGGTACATGTCGGTGGTCAGGCGGGCGATGTCGTATTTGGCATACAGCGCATGCAGATGCTGGCACAGGTCGGCCAGGCCCATCTTTTCATAGCGCGGGTACTTCTGGCAAAACTCGGGCAGGATGCGCCACATGGGCTGGTTCTTGTCGTAGTCGTCCTTGAACTGCTGCAGCGCGGTCAACATGCTGTTCCAGCGGCCCTTGGTGATGCCGATGGTGAACATGATGAAGAAGCTGTACAGGCCGGTCTTCTCGACCACCACACCGTGCTCGGCCAGGAACTTGGTCACGATGCTGGCCGGGATGCCGGTTTTGGCGAACTTGCCGTTCAGGTCCATGCCGGGCGTCACGATGGTGGACTTGATCGGGTCCAGCATATTGAAGCCGGTGGCCATCTTGCCAAAGCCGTGCCAGTTAGCCTTGGCGTTGGTCTTGGATTCGCCCTTGATGATCCAGTCGGTGGCGCGGCCAATGCCCTCTTCCACCAGCTTGTCCGGGCCCCAGACCTTGAACCACCAATCGGTGCCATATTCCTCGTCCACCTTGCGCATGGCGCGGCGGAAGTCGAGCGCTTCGGCAATGCTTTCTTCCACCAGGGCGGTACCGCCGGGCGGCTCCATCATGGCGGCCGCCACATCGCAACTGGCGATGATGCTGTACTGCGGGCTGGTGCTGGTGTGCATCAGATAGGCTTCGTTGAACAGATGCCGGTCCAGCTTGACGTTTTGCGAGTCCTGCACCAGCACATGGCTGGCCTGGCTGATGCCGGCCAACAGCTTGTGGATGGACTGGGTCGCATACACCACCGCATGCTTGGGACGGATGCGCTTCTTGCCCATCGAGTGGTAGCTGCCGTAGAACGGGTGGAAGGCCGCATGCGGCAGCCAGGCCTCGTCGAAGTGCAGGTTTTCCACGTAGCCATCGAGCATGCTCTTGATGGTTTCGGTGTTGTACAGCACGCCGTCGTAGGTGGACTGCGTCAGCGTGAGGATGCGCGGCTTCACCGTATCCGCGTCCACGCCCTTGAGCAACGGGTTGGCGCGAATCTTGGCCTTGATGGCTGCGGGCTCAAATTCGCTCTTCGGAATAGGACCAATGATGCCGAAATGGTTGCGCGTGGGCTTCAGGAACACCGGGATTGCACCGGTCATGATGATGGCGTGCAGGTTCGACTTGTGGCAGTTGCGGTCCACCACCACCACGTCACCCGGTGCCACCGTGTGGTGCCAGACCATCTTGTTGCTGGTGCTGGTGCCGTTGGTCACGAAGAAGCAATGGTCGGCATTGAAGATGCGCGCGGCATTGCGCTCGCTGTCGCCAATCGCGCCGTTGTGGTCCAGCAGCTGGCCCAGCTCTTCCACCGCATTACAGACGTCGGCGCGCAGCATGTTTTCACCAAAGAACTGGTGGAACATCTGGCCCACCGGGCTCTTCAAAAAGGCCACACCACCAGAATGACCGGGGCAGTGCCAGGAGTAGGAGCCGTCTTCCGCATAGTCCAGCAAGGCCTTAAAGAACGGCGGCTGCACGCTCTCCAGATAGGACTTGGCCTCACGGATGATGTGGCGCGCCACGAACTCCGGCGTATCTTCGAACATGTGGATGAAACCATGCAATTCGCGCAGGATGTCGTTGGGCATATGGCGCGAGGTCTTGGTCTCGCCATATATATAAATGGGCACATCGCGGTTCTTGCGGCGCACTTCATCAATGAAGTGGCGCAGGTTCAGCACCGCCGGGTCCAGATCCGGCCCGGGCGAGAACTCTTCGTCGTCAATCGACAAAATAAACGCACTGGCACGGCTTTGCTGCTGGGCGAACTGGCTCAGGTCGCCATAACTGGTCACACCCAGCACCTCAAAACCCTCTTGCTCTATGGCCTGCGCCAAGGCACGAATGCCCAGGCCCGAGGTGTTCTCAGAGCGAAAATCCTCATCGATGATGACGATAGGGAAACGAAACTTCATGCCGGCCTCCAGCCAATACGTGAATCAAGCTACCACACCCGCCCGGCACCACCCAGGGCCGCGCCAGCGGGGACAAATCTGCAAAATAGGCGCGAAGTGTAAGGACATCTGGTGAAGCTTCTCCGACACAGGGCTGCTTTTGTCCCAAAATGTGGCGCTAGCAACACAATCGAGAGCAATATGGCCGAATCGACCTTTTGGTGGCTGCTGGCAGGTGCCGCAGTCGCTGTGGAACTTGTCACCGGCACCTTCTATTTGTTAATGCTGGCCATTGGCTTCGCCGCAGCTGCCCTGGCGGCGCTATTCGGAGCAAGCACCACGGTGCAAATCCTGCTGGCCAGCGCCGTCGGTGGCGGTGCGGTCATCGTCTGGAGCCGCATCCGTGGCAAACATCCCCAAAGCCTCCCGGCCAGCGCCAACCCGGACGTGAATATGGACATCGGTGAAACCGTGGTGGTTGATACCTGGCAGGCCGACGGTACCGCCCAGGTGCACTACCGAGGCGCCCAATGGACGGTGGTGCACCGCGCTGGCAACCCGCCCAGCAGCGGCCCTCATCGGGTTGCGGAAGTGGTGGGAAACCGCCTGTTGGTCGACAAACTGTGAAACACTGGGCACCTGCCCACTACCGGAGTTGTTATGGAAATTGCCCTCGTCGTCCTCGTTATCGCCATCATCTTTGTCAGCCGCACCTTGAAAGTCGTGCCCCAGCAGCATGCCTGGGTCATAGAGCGGCTGGGCAAATACCACGGCACGCTGACGCCAGGCCTGAATTTCCTGGTGCCCTTCGTAGACCGGGTGGCCTATAAACATGTATTGAAAGAAATCCCGCTGGACATCCCCAGCCAGGTTTGCATCACACGAGACAATACCCAACTGCAGGTGGACGGCATTCTGTACTTCCAGGTCACGGATGCCATGCGCGCCAGCTATGGTTCCAGCAACTACATCATGGCCATCAGCCAACTAGCGCAAACCTCGCTGCGCAGCGTCATCGGCAAACTGGAGCTGGACAAGACGTTTGAAGAGCGCGACATCATCAACGCCCAGGTGGTCGCCGCCATCGACGAAGCCGCGCTGAACTGGGGCGTCAAGGTCTTGCGCTATGAAATCAAGGACCTGACACCACCCAAGGAAATTTTGCACGCCATGCAAGCCCAGATCACCGCCGAGCGCGAAAAACGCGCATTGATCGCCGCCTCCGAAGGTCGCCGCCAGGAGCAGATCAATATCGCTACCGGCGAACGCGAGGCCTTTATCGCCCGCTCGGAAGGCGAAAAGCAGGCCGTCATCAACAAAGCGCAAGGTGAAGCCGCGTCCATCACCGCAGTCGCCACCGCCACCGCAGATGCCATCGAACGTGTGGCCACCGCGATTCGGCAGCCCGGCGGTGAGCTGGCCGTGCAGCTCAAAGTAGCAGAAAAAGCCGTCGAAGCCTACAGCCGGGTTGCCGCTGATGCCAAAACCACCCTGATCGTGCCCAGCAATATGACCGAGGTATCGGCCTTGATAGGCTCGGCCATGAAGATGGTCAACGCCACCAAACCGCAATAGGAGCCCTATGGAAGACCCGGCCATGGAACACAACGTACTCGGCTCCGAGCTGGTGCCCTGCTCCTACGACCCGCTGACGGGCTACTTCCGCGACGGCTGCTGCAATACCGACGACAGCGATGCGGCCGCACATGTGGTTTGCGTCAAAGTAACACGCGAGTTCCTGGCCTTCTCGCTGTCACGCGGTAACGACCTCTGCACACCCCGCCCCGACTACCGCTTTGCCGGGCTCAAACCCGGCGACCGCTGGTGCCTGTGTGCCAGCCGCTGGAAGGAAGCCCTGGAGGCCGGTGTGGCCCCACCGGTGGTGCTGGACTCCACCCACATCCGGGCGTTGGAATTTGTTTTATTGGAAGACTTGTTGCGACATGCAGTACCGGGTCGAAATACCGCCGTTTGACTGCTATAATTCGAGGCTCTGGAACGGTGGATGAGCGGTTTAAGTCGCACGCCTGGAAAGCGTGTGAGGGTTAATAGCCCTCCGCGGGTTCGAATCCCGCCTGTTCCGCCAGATTGGCTTCCAAAGCCTGAAAAAGCCCTAGCGCCTTAAAACGCTAGGGCTTTTTTTTCGACTTTTTCATGCCCAGGGCTTCAAGCAAAATACATCCAAGCACCGCCTCTATTTTTTGATCAACACGCACAAGCGCACCATGTCTATCGCCACCGAAATTTCCCCCGGCCTATCCGTCCAAGATTTCACGCCCCCGCTGCGCCTGAGCGACTTCAAACTGATCGCCTTTGACATGGACTCCACCCTGATCAACATCGAGTGCGTGGATGAGATCGCCGACGCTGCCGGTCGCAAGGCCGAGGTAGCCGCCATCACCGAAGCCGCCATGCGCGGCGAAATCACCGACTACAAGGAAAGCCTGCGCCAACGCGTGGCCCTGCTCAAGGGCGTGAGCGTAGCCAGCATGGAACTGGTCTACAACGAACGTCTGCAACTCAACCCAGGTGCCGCAGCCTTGGTTGCAGCCTGCAAAGCCGCCGGCATGAAGGTGCTGCTGGTCAGCGGCGGTTTCACATTTTTCACCGACCGCATTCGTGATCTATTGCACATAGACGCCACCCGTTCCAACATGTTGGAAGCAGTGGATGGCATGCTTACCGGCCGCATGGTGGATCAGGCCTGGGGCGATATTTGCGACGGCGACGAGAAGCGCAAGATGCTGCTGCAGACCTGTGCTGAAATGGGCATCACAGCCCAGCAAGCCATTGCCATGGGCGATGGTGCCAATGATTTGCCGATGATGGGCGTAGCCGGTTTGTCGGTGGCTTACCACGCCAAACCAGCCGTGCGCGAAAAAGCCATGGTCGCTATAAACAGCGGCGGACTCGACCGTTTGTTGGAGGTAGTGCACTAATTCCGTCCCCTTCTGCGCAAGTGGTAAACGGAAGGCCTATGATGGTCGTTAAGTAGATAGAACTTTTAGCGAGAGCAGCGAATCCAGACCGTATAAGTCCATTGCAAATATTAGGAGAATGCCATGACCATTTTCACCCGCTACCAAGGCCGCTTTGCAGCAGCACAGGAAGAGGAAATGTCGGTTCAGGACTATCTGGAGTTATGCAAGCGTGACCCCACGGCCTACGCCAGCGTGGCAGAACGCATGCTGCTGGCGATTGGTGAGCCCGAGCTGGTAGATACCCGCACCGACTCCCGCCTATCACGCATCTTCGCCAACAAGGTCTTGAAGGTGTACCCCAGCTTCAAAGACCTCTACGGCATGGAAGAGGTGATAGAGCACATCGTCTCCTATTTCCGCCACGCAGCCCAAGGCCTTGAAGAGAAAAAGCAGATTCTCTATCTGCTGGGGCCGGTCGGCGGCGGCAAGTCTTCTCTGGCTGAAAAACTCAAGGCCTTGATCGAAAAAGTGCCTTTCTACGCCATCAAGGACTCCCCAGTCCACGAGTCCCCGCTGGGTCTTTTCAACCCGGCAGAAGATGCTGAGTTGCTGGAAACCGACTACGGTATCCCACGACGCTACCTCGGCACCATCATGAGCCCCTGGGCGGTCAAGCGCTTGCAGGAGTTCGGCGGTGACATCACCCGCTTTCGCGTGGTGAAGCTACGCCCCTCGGTGTTATCACAGATCGCGGTCTCCAAGACCGAACCGGGCGACGAAAACAACCAGGACATCTCGTCCCTGGTCGGCAAGATCGACATCCGCAAGCTGGAAACCTATTCCCAGAACGACCCGGACGCATATTCATACTCGGGCGGCCTGTGCCTGTCAAATCGCGGCGTGCTGGAGTTTGTGGAAATGTTCAAGGCCCCCATCAAGGTCTTGCACCCCTTACTGACCGCCACGCAAGAAGGAAACTACAAGGGCACGGAAGGCTTTGGCGCCATACCGTTTGACGGTCTGGTACTAGCCCACTCAAACGAGGCCGAATGGCAGGCCTTCAAGAACAACCGCAACAACGAAGCTTTTCTGGACCGCATCTACATCGTTAAAGTGCCCTACTCGCTGCGCGTGTCCGATGAAATCCATATCTACGAAAAACTGGTGTCCAACTCGTCGCTGTCACAAGCACCTTGCGCTCCCGACACACTGCGCATGCTGGCCCAGTTCTCGGTACTGTCGCGGCTGAAAGACCCCGAAAACTCCAGCATCTTCTCCAAGATGCGGGTCTACGACGGTGAAAACCTCAAGGACACCGACCCCAAGGCCAAGAGCTACCAGGAATACCGTGACTTCGCAGGTGTGGACGAAGGCATGACGGGCCTGTCCACCCGGTTCGCTTTCAAGATCCTGTCGCGCGTCTTCAACTTCGACCACCGTGAAGTTGCTGCCAACCCGGTGCACCTGATGTATGTGCTGGAGCAGCAGATCGAGCAAGAGCAGTATCCGCCAGAGGTGGAAGAAAAATACCTGCGTGCCATCAAGGAATTCCTGTCACCGCGCTACGCAGAATTCATAGGCAAGGAAATCCAGACTTCCTATCTGGAAAGCTACTCCGAGTACGGGCAGAACATCTTCGACCGCTATGTGGTGTATGCCGACTTCTGGATCCAGGACCAGGAATACCGCGACCCCAACACCGGCGAAATGCTGGACCGCAGTGCGCTCAACGACGAGCTGGAAAAGATCGAGAAGCCTGCCGGCATTTCCAATCCCAAGGACTTCCGTAACGAAGTAGTCAACTTCGTGCTGCGCGCCCGTGCCCGCCAGGACGGCCACAACCCACTGTGGACATCCTACGAAAAGCTGCGCGCGGTGATCGAGAAGAAGATGTTCTCCAACACCGAAGAGCTGTTGCCTGTGATCTCGTTCAACGCCAAAGCCAGTGGCGAAGAACAGAAGAAGCACCAGGACTTCGTCAACCGCATGATCGCCAAGGGCTATACCGAGAAGCAGGTGCGCTTGCTGTGCGAGTGGTATTTGCGGGTGCGCAAATCCTCGTAACGCAATAGCCAACCAACCCGTCTGCACCATGTGTGCAGCGCACCACAGCAGACGGGTTCCTTCAAGTCAACGGGAGACTCTATGACGGTGCGCATCGTAGACCGGCGGTTTGACAGCAAGCACAAGAGCTCGGTCAACCGCAGCCGCTTCATCCAGCGTTTCAAGGGCCAGATCCGCAAAGCCGTTTCAGACGCCGTGAACAAGCGCGGCATGCGCGATCTGGACAATGGTGAAAAAATCAGCATTCCCGGCAAAGACATAGGTGAACCGCAGTTCGAGCACGGCCAGGGCGGCGTCTGGGAAGTGGTGCGCCCAGGCAACGACCGCTTCCACCGTGGCGACCAGGTGGAGCGCCCTCAAGGCGGCGGAGCCGGCGGCAAAGGCAAGGGCCAGGCCAGTAATGAAGGCGAAAGCCTGGATGAATTCGTCTTCACCCTCACCCGCGACGAATTTCTGGACATCTTTTTCGATGAGCTGGCCCTACCCAATCTGGTCAAACAACAACTGGCGCGCATAGACCAGTACCGCCGCGTGCGGGCCGGCTTTGTACAGACGGGCGTACCCACCAACATCAATCTCAGCCGCACCATGCGCGGCGCAGCCGGGCGGCGCATTGCGGTGGGCGGTCCCTATGCCGCGCAGATTCGCGCGCTCGAAGCCGAGCTGGAAGAACTGCGTAAAACCCGACCTGAGGACGACCCGGACGTGGAGCAACTGCGCCGCGACATCGCCCACCTGCGTGCCAAGATCGAAGCCGTGCCTTTTGTGGACACCTTTGACCTGCGCTACAACAACCGCGTGCGCATACCCCAGCCCACCACGCAAGCCGTGATGTTCTGCCTGCTGGACGTGTCGGGCTCAATGGACGAGGGGCGCAAAAACATCGCCAAACGCTTCTTCATGCTGCTCTACCTGTTCCTGACGCGCAACTACGAGCGCATCGAGGTGGTATTCATACGCCACCACACGGTGGCCAGTGAAGTGAATGAAGACGACTTCTTCACCTCGCGCGAATCGGGCGGCACCGTGGTGTCCAGCGCGCTCAAGCTGATGCATGAAATCATCACCGCCCGCTACAACAGCCACGCCTGGAATATCTACGGCGCACAAGCATCCGACGGCGACAACTGGCACGACGACTCCCCCCTATGCAAAAACCTGCTGCAAGAATCGCTGCTACCGCTGTGCCAGTTCTTCGCCTACATCGAAATAACCGAAGGCCCGCCACAAAACCTGTGGGACGAATACACCCAGCTGCAAGGCAGTGCTGGCGGCAATTTCGCCATGCAACGCATTGCCACGGTGGCCGACATCTACCCTGTGTTCCGTGAACTCTTCAAGCGGCGTGCCTGAACCATGAGCGCCTCCAAACTCCTCCCCACCGGCTCCGAATGGACCTTTGAAGCCATCGAGGCCTACGACCAGGCCATAGGCGAAGTCGCTCGCCGCTACAAGCTGGACGGCTACCCCCACCTGTTGGAGATCATCAGCGCCGAGCAAATGATGGACGCCTATGCCTCCATCGGCATGCCGGTGTACTACCACCACTGGTCCTTCGGCAAACATTTTCTGGCTACCGAGAACCGCTACAAGCGCGGCCAGATGGGGCTGGCCTACGAGATCGTCATCAACTCCGACCCCTGCATCGCCTATCTGATGGACGAAAACACCCTGCCCATGCAGGCGCTAGTGATCGCCCACGCGGCCTACGGTCACAACTCCTTTTTCAAGGGCAACCACCTGTTCAAGCAGTGGACCAGCGCGGATGCCATCGTGGACTACCTGGTTTTTGCCCGCAACTACATCGCACAGTGCGAGGAACGCCACGGCGTAGAAGCTGTAGAGCAATTGCTCGACGCCTGCCACGCGCTGAGCAACCTGGGGGTGGACCGCTACAAGCGCTCGCCCCGCCTGTCGCTCGAAAAAGAAACCTCGCGCCTGAAAGAGCGCGCCGAATACCTGCAAGCCCAGGTCAACGACCTGTGGCGCACCCTGCCCCCACGCGCCGAGGCCGAGGCCACACAGGAGGAAAAGCGCTTTCCGCCGGAGCCCGAGGAAAACCTGCTGTACTTCGTCGAAAAAAACGCCCCACTGCTCGACCCCTGGCAGCGTGAAATTGTGCGCATCGTGCGCAAGATAGGCCAGTATTTCTACCCGCAGCGCCAAACCCAGGTGATGAACGAAGGCTGGGCCACCTACTGGCACTACACCCTGCTCAACACCTTGTACGACGAAGGCCGGCTGGGCGATGGCTTCATGCTGGAGTTCTTGCAGTCGCATACCAATGTGGTTTACCAGCCGCCGTACAACAGCCCCTACTACTCGGGCATCAACCCCTACGCGCTGGGTTTTGCCATGTGGCGCGACATACGCCGCATCTGCGAAGACCCGACCGACGAGGACCGCGCCTGGTTCCCCGACATTGCCGGCTCCAACTGGCGCGAGACCTTTGACTTCGCGATGCACAACTTCAAGGACGAAAGCTTCATTGCCCAGTACCTGTCGCCCCGGCTGATGCGGGAGTTCCGCCTGTTCAGCGTGCTGGACGACGACGCCCGTAAAACCCTGGAGATCAGATCCATCCACGATGACAGCGGCTACCGCGCGCTGCGCCACCAGCTGTCCGAGCAATACGACCTGGGCCACCGCGAACCAAATATCCAGGTCTGGAACGTGGACCTGCGCGGCGATCGCTCGCTGACCCTGCGCCACTTCAGCCACCAACGCCGCCCACTGGGCGATTCCAGTGCCACCGTGCTCAAGCACATGGCCACGCTGTGGGGCTTCAATGTGCGGCTGGAACGGCAAAACGCCGACGGCAGCACCAGCCTGGTGGCCGAGCACCTGAGCGAAAAGCGCCGCCGCGCGCCCGGCAAAAGCGCGCCCTGAGCGCCGGAGCACCACGCTACACTTTTCATAGCTTCCAGCGCGGATATTTCCTGCGCTACAGCCTTCTTTTTCATAAATTTCTCGACGCGTCCATTTGCAGTGTGTGGTTTTAAAAACCATCCCAACACCATCCATGTGGATGGTGCATACTGCAAACATGAAATCCCCCATTGCAACCGAGTCCGCCAAAGCCAAAGCCCAGGATTCTGAAAAAATCACCATCAACCTGGGTTTTGTGGACCTCGGCCATGTGGACCTGCTGGTATCGGAAGGCTTCTACGCCAACCGCACAGACTTCATCCGCACCGCCATCCGCAACCAGCTGACCACCCACGCCGATGCCGTCAAGCAGGTGGTAGCGCGCAAGATGCTGGTGCTGGGCATGCAGCATTTCAGCGAAAGCGATTTGCTGGCTGTCCAGGCCGCCAACCAAAAACTGCAGATCCGTGTGCTGGGCCTGGCCAGCATTGGCCACGACGTGAGTCCCGAGCTGGCATTGGCCACCATCGACTCGCTGGAAGTGCTGGGCGCCCTGCATGCAAGCTCAGCCGTCAAAGCAGCTTTGGCCAAGCGCCAAGCCTGAAACCCCATGTCCACCGACTTACAACGAAAGCCCGCATGAGCGCACTGTTTAAAAAGATCATGCAAGAAGCCACCCGGCTGACACAACGCGGCCATCTGCAAGATGCCACCCGCGCCATCCAGCAGGCACTCGCACGGGTGACAGAGGGTTTTGCGACGACCAAAGCACCCGCCCGTCCGGCGCCAGCCAGTCCACCCGCGGCATCCCCCTGGATATTCGACGGCTACGTCACCGAATTGCCGACAAAGCCCAGCGCACCTGTCACACCACCCGCAGAAGCCCCCACGCGCCCCGCAATCCATGACACCGCGGAAGCCTTTGTAGAAGGCCGGTTCGAACACGCCCTGGGTGCACTGCAGTACAAGCTGTACACCCCTCCCGGTCCCCAAGCCCAGCCCATGCCACTGGTGCTGATGTTGCACGGCTGCACGCAGGACCCTGACGACTTTGCGGCCGGCACCGGCATGAATGCCATCGCGCTAGAACATGGATTTGCCGTTCTCTACCCCGCCCAGCAGCAGACCGCCAACAGCCAGCGCTGCTGGAACTGGTTCAAACCCACAGACCAGCAACGCGACGGCGGCGAGGCAGCCCTGCTGGCAGCCCTGGTGCAGCACGTGACCGCCCAGCACGCGATAGACCCACTCCGCGTGTACGTGGCAGGTTTGTCCGCAGGCGGTGCCATGGCCAGCATCCTGGGCCACACCCACCCCGACCTGTTTGCCGCTGTCGGCGTGCATTCCGGCTTGGCCTGTGGCGCGGCCAATGGCCTCATTAGCGCCCTATCGGTCATGAAAAGCGGCAATGGCCGCAGCACGCTGCAGTCCACTGTCCCCATCATCGTCTTCCACGGTGACGCCGATACGGTAGTGCACCCGCACAACGGCCAAGCCGTGCTGCAATCCGTGGTTGGCGCAGGTGAACAGTCCACGCCCAACAAGGTCCAGAGCAAGTCGCCCCAGGGCCGGGCCTATACCCGCACCCGCTACCAGCGTGAGGACGGCAGCAGCCTGGCCGAATACTGGGAACTGCACGGCGCCGGCCATGCCTGGTCGGGCGGCAGCAACAGCGGCAGCTACACCGACCCACTTGGCCCGGACGCGTCGGCAGAAATGTGGCGCTTCTTCCAAAGCCATACCCGCCCACTCGTCCATTAGCTGGGGCATTCACCAGTGCATTGGCTACACTGCCGACCCTAACCGCGTACGCCGAATTGCATGTCTGACTATCTCACCGCCGCCTTCTACCAGTTCGTAGAGCTGCCCGACTACACCGCCTTGCAGGCGCCGCTGCAGGCCTGCTGCGAGTCGCACGGCGTCAAAGGCATGATTTTGCTGGCCACCGAAGGTATCAACGGCACCATTGCGGGGTCGCCAGACGGCGTGCATGCCGTGCTGGCCTGGCTGCGCTCTGACCCGCGGCTGGCGCGGCTGCAGCACAAGGAAGGCTTCGCCCAGCATTCACCGTTCTACCGCATGAAAGTACGGCTGAAGCGCGAGATCGTCACGCTGGGCGTGCCAGGGCTGAACCCCAGCCAGATGGCCGGCCAAT
The DNA here is from genome assembly GCF_059415605.1 of Rhodoferax sp. GW821-FHT10B06. Classification (NCBI taxonomy): domain Bacteria; kingdom Pseudomonadati; phylum Pseudomonadota; class Betaproteobacteria; order Burkholderiales; family Comamonadaceae; genus Rhodoferax; species Rhodoferax sp. GW821-FHT10B06. The sequence goes on from NZ_JBWKNO010000007.1 coordinate 243,922, forward strand.
ACGTCAAGCCCGAAGACTGGAATGCGCTGATCGCCGATCCCGACGTGGTGCTGGTGGATACACGCAATGAATACGAGGTCGGCATAGGCACCTTCCAAGGCGCCATCAACCCGCATATCGACAGCTTTGCCGAGTTCCCGCAGTGGGTGGAGCAAGCCCGCGCCGAGGGCCAGCCGCTGCACCGCAAGCCCAAGGTTGCCATGTTCTGCACCGGCGGCATACGCTGCGAAAAATCCACCGCGCTGCTGCGCGCCCAGGGCTTTGACGAGGTCTACCACCTCGAAGGCGGCATCCTGAAATACCTGGAGACCGTATCCCAGCCCGAGAGCCGCTGGGACGGTCAGTGCTTTGTGTTCGACGAGCGTGTCTCGGTAGGCCATGGCCTGGTGCCCGGTACGCTGGAGCTGTGCCGCTCCTGCCGCTGGCCTCTGAATGAAGACGATCTGGCATCGCCCCACTTTGTACGCGGCGTGTCCTGCGCGCATTGCCACGACCAAAAGACCGAAGCCCAAAAACAAGGCTTTCTGGAGCGCGAGCACCAGATGGCCCTGGCCCGCGAGCGGCAGCAGCCACACGTGGGCGCCAAGCTGAAATCCTAGTGCGGCCCATCCTGTATTCCTTCCGCCGCTGCCCCTATGCCATGCGGGCACGGCTGGCCTTGTGGGCCAGCAGCCAGGTCTGCGAGCTGCGCGAAGTGGTGCTGCGCAACAAGCCCCCCGAACTGCTCGCCGCATCCGCTAAGGCCACCGTACCCGTGCTGGTGCTGCCCGGCGGCAAGGTACTGGACCAGAGCCTAGACATCATGCTGTGGGCGCTACGGCGAAACGACCCGGCCGGCTGGCTGGCGCCTACGCACGGCACACTGGGCGACATGCTGGCCCTGGTGGCCCGCGTGGATGGCAATTTCAAACACCACCTGGACCGCTACAAATACCCGGGCCGCTATGAAGAAAATAGCACGCTACCCAATACGCATATGCACCGGACTGCTGCCAGCCTGTTATTGGAAGAATTCGAAACACGGCTGACAGCGCACGCCTTTTTGCTGGGCCAGCGCACCAGCCTGGCCGATATGGCGGTGGCGCCCTTTGTACGGCAGTTTGCCCATGTGGATGCAGACTGGTTCGCCGCCCAGCCCTGGCCCCGGCTGCAAGCCTGGCTGGCCGCCTGGGAGGCCTCCGACGCCCTGACCCAGGTGATGCCCAAGTTCCCGCCCTGGCAGGCCGGAGCGCCTGCCGTGTGCTTTCCTACAGCGCCTTGATCCCCGCCAGCAGCAGGCCGGCAGCCAGCAAGCCGCCTTGCAGGCGCAGGGCCGAGGGCATGCAGACCAGACGGGTTTCCACGTGGCGGTACAGCCAGCGTCCACTGACCATGGACGCCGCAAACGCCAGCACCATGCCAAAGGCATTCACCCAGGGCTGGGTGGGCCAGAACTGGTTGAACGCAGTGTTCACCAGCAGGCACACCGGAAAGTGCACCAAAAACACCGAGTACGACATCTGACCCAAGCGCTGCAGCGGCGCCAGAGGCGACCAGTGGCGCACGCTCTGGCTGGCCTGCAGCACGCACAACACCAAAGCCATGACCAACGCCACGGCAATGCGGCCGCGGAAGTCCCAGGCCAGTGCCGCCACGCCCAGCAAGGCCAAGGCCAGCAGCCACAGCAACGGCCGCTGGCTGCGTCCGGCCCAGAAGGCCAGCATGCCCAGCCCATACGAGCCCACGAAATACAAAGCCCAGGTGTCCAGCGACGGCATGCGGTTGAAATAAGCCAGAGACGCGCAAGTCAGGCCCAGCACCAGCGCGGGCGCAAGCCAGGGACTGCGGCCATGCGTGGGCCAGGCACGCGCCAGACTAAACACCGCCACCGCCAGCACGAACAGCTGGAAGTCGATGGCCACGTACCAGACACCGGCCGACAACGCCTCAAAGCCCAGTACGTCCTGCAGCATCAGCACATGGGCCAACAGCTGCGGCAGGGACGGCTCAGACGGGATGGACGAGTGCTCCATGCCATTGCGTGCCAGCTCCGCCGCCAGCAAGCTCAGCAGCAGCGCAGCCAGATACGGTGTGGACAGGCGCACAAAGCGGCGCTGCACCTGCGGCCAAGCCTGCTCGAACCGGGCCACGCCGGTGGGCGCCAAGGTGCTGGCCGCCAGATAACCACCCAGCACCAGAAACACCTGCACCGCCATACGGCCGTAGTCGAACAGCCAGTCCATCAGGCCAGGGGCCAGCGGAAAAGCCACGTCCGACATAGGACCGTAAAAAACCAGGTGGTGCCCCACGACCAGCATGCAGGCCAGTCCTTTGAATACATCTAGCAGGGGGATACGAGAAGCGTTGGAACGGTTAGAGGAAGAAGGCATCGTCACACAAAAGGCGGCCCCCGCAACAGTCCGGGGTCCACAAAAACAAGGGGAACGCACAAGGCGTTCCCCGGTAAAAATCTAAAGGGATAGGCTAAACGGATAAACGGGCTTTGGCCTCGGCGTATTCGCGCCGGAGCTGGGCCACGTATTCGCCCGCAGGCTGGATTTTACGGACTGCGCCAATGCCCTGGCCGCAGCCCCAGATATCTTTCCACGCTTTGGCCGCCGTATCGCCGCCAAAATTCATCTTGGTAGGGTCGCTTTCGGGCAGATGCTCAGGGTCCAGGCCGGCCGCGCGGATGGACGGTGCCAGGTAGTTGCCGTGCACGCCGGTGAACAGATTGGTCAGTACGATGTCGTCCGAATCACCATCCACGACGGCCTGCTTGTAGGCGTCTACGGCACGTGCTTCCTCGGTAGCGATGAAGGCTGAGCCTATGTAAGCAAAGTCAGCCCCCATGGCCTGTGCCGCCAGCACGCCACCGCCGGTGGAGATGGCGCCGCTCAGCGCCAGCGGGCCATCAAACCATTCACGGATTTCCTGCACCAGGGCGAACGGGCTCTTCACTCCCGCGTGGCCACCGGCACCGGCCGCCACAGCGATCAGGCCGTCAGCGCCCTTCTCTATCGCCTTGTGGGCAAACTTGTTGTTGATGATGTCATGCAGCACCACGCCACCGTAACTGTGCACTGCTGCATTCACATCCTCGCGCGCGCCCAGCGAGGTGATGATGATGGGCACCTTGAACTTCACGCAGGCCTGCAAGTCGTGCTCCAGGCGGTCATTCGACTTGTGCACGATCTGGTTGATGGCGAACGGTGCGGCCGGTGCGTCGGGGTGGGCCAGGTTGTAGGCCGCCAGGGTTTCAGTGATTTCGGCCAGCCAGTCGTCCAGTTGCGACGCCGGACGCGCGTTCAGCGAAGGCATGGAGCCGACCACCCCGGCAATGCACTGGGCAATCACCAGCCTGGGGGTGCTGACGATGAACATCGGTGAAGCGATGATGGGCAACGGCAACGCGTTCAACGGGGCAGGCAATCTGGACATGGGGTCTCCGGTGCATTTATAAAAAATCTGGCTCTGGCGCAGGTAATACCTGCGCTAGCAGCTACACAATCAATAGCAAATCAGAACGCATCCACACCCAGCGCAGTGACGCTGTCCGCGCCTTCCAGAATGCTGTCGCGCAGGCTTTGCGCGGTGATGAGCACATGGTCGGCATAGAAGCGCGCGGTGCTGATCTTGGCTTGCATAAACGCTGTGTCTTCACCCTTGGCCAGCAGGTCCTCGGCCACCAGCAGCGAGCGCGCCAGCTGCCAGCCGGCCACCAGTTTGCCGGCCAGCATCAGGTAGGGCACACTGCCGGCAAATACCGCATTCGGCTGGGTCTTGGTGCTGCTGACCACGAAGCTCACCACGTCCAGAAACGCGGTGCGTGCCGCCTTCAGGCGCTTGGCCACGGCCAGCGCATCGGCGCTGCCGCTCTGGGTCAGTTCGGTCTCGGTGACCAAGATCTGGCGTGCAATCGCTTTAGCAGTGGCGCCGCCGTCGCGTACCGTCTTGCGGCCTACCAGGTCGTTCGCCTGGATCGCCGTCGTGCCTTCGTAGATGGCCAGGATCTTGGCGTCGCGCAGATACTGTGCGGCGCCAGTTTCTTCGATGAAGCCCATGCCGCCATGCACCTGCACGCCCAGCGACGCCACGTCCAGGCTCATTTCGGTGCTGTAGCCCTTGACCAGCGGCACCAGGAACTCATGGAAGGCCTGGCTTTGCTGGCGCGTCTCGGCATCGGTGTGGCGGTGCGCCACGTCGTAGGCCGCTGCGGCCACGCTGGACATCGCGCGGCAGCCCTGGGTGTGGGCGCGCATGGTCATCAGCATGCGCTGCACATCAGGGTGGTGGATGATGGCCACGCTGGCCTTGGCCGAACCATCGACCGGGCGGCTTTGCACCCGGTCCTTGGCGAACTGCACGGCCTTCTGGTAGGCCCGCTCAGCCACGGCAATGCCCTGCATGCCCACCGCGTAGCGCGCGGCATTCATCATGATGAACATGTACTCCAGGCCACGGTTTTCTTCGCCGACCAGATAGCCCACGGCACCGCCGTGGTCGCCGTACTGCAACACGGCAGTGGGGCTGGCCTTGATGCCCAGCTTGTGTTCGATGCTGACGCAATGCACGTCGTTGCGCGCGCCCAGCGAGCCATCGGCATTCACCAGGAACTTGGGCACCACGAACAGGCTGATGCCCTTCACGCCCTCGGGCGCGCCGGTCACGCGGGCCAGCACCAAGTGGACGATGTTCTCGGCCATGTCGTGCTCACCCCAGGTGATGAAAATCTTGGTGCCAAACACCTTGTAGCTGCCATCGCCCTGCGGTTCGGCGCGGCTGCGCACCATGGCCAGGTCGCTGCCGGCCTGCGGCTCGGTCAGGTTCATGGTGCCGGTCCATTTGCCGCTGACCAGGTTCTCCAGGTAGGTGGCCTTGAGTGCGTCCGAGCCGGCGGTCAGCAGCGCTTCGATCGCGCCGTCGCTGAGCAGCGGGCACAGCGCAAAGCTCAGGTTCGCGCTATTGCACATCTCCACACAGGCTGCGCCAATCGTCTTGGGCAGGCCCTGGCCACCGTATTCGGTGGGGTGCTGCAAGCCCTGCCAGCCGCCTTCGGCAAATTGCTTGAAGGCATCCTTGAATCCGGGCGTGGCGGTGACCACGCCATTTTTCCAACTGGACGGATTTTTGTCCCCTTCCCAGTTCAGCGGAGACAACACCCCCTCGTTGAACTTGGCGGCCTCTTCCAGCACCGCCTGGGCCGTGTCCAGCCCCGCATCCTCAAAGCCTGGCAAGGCAGCGATCTGGTCAATATGGGCCAGATGCTGGATGTTGAAAAGCATGTCTTTCAGCGGGGCGGTGTAGCTCATGGGGTGTCTCCGGGATCAATAGTTATAAAAAAAGGGCACCGCGCACGATGCCCCTTCGCACTGACCTGCTTCTTACAAAGCCGCGACGAGTGCAGGCACGGCGACAAACAGATCCGCCTCCAGCCCGTAATCGGCCACGGAGAAGATCGGTGCCTCGCCATCCTTGTTGATGGCCACGATCACCTTGCTGTCCTTCATCCCGGCCAAGTGCTGGATGGCGCCGCTGATGCCGGCAGCGATGTACAGCTGGGGCGCGACGATCTTGCCGGTCTGGCCCACTTGCCAGTCGTTCGGGGCGTAGCCCGCATCCACGGCTGCGCGGCTGGCCCCCAGAGCGGCGCCCAGCTTGTCAGCCAGCGGAATCATCACTTCGTTGAACTTCTCGGCGCTGCCCAGGGCACGGCCACCGCTGACGATGATCTTGGCGGCGGTGAGTTCGGGGCGGTCGTTCTTGGCGATCTCGCTGCCCACAAAGCTGGATTGGCCGGAATCGGCCACGGCCGTCAGCTGCTCGACAGCAGCGCTGCCGCCGCTGGTTGCTACCGGGTCAAAGGCGGTGGTGCGCACGGTCAGGACCTTGGTTGCGTCCAGGCTTTGCACGGTGGCAATCGCGTTACCGGCGTAGATCGGGCGCTCGAAGGTGTCGGCGCTGACGATCTTGGTGGCGTCAGAAATCTGGGCCACGTCCAGCAGGGCCGCGACGCGTGGCGCCACATTCTTGCCGCCAGCGGTGGCCGGGAACAGGATGTGGCTGTAAGCCGGGGCTATGGCCAGCACCTGGGCGGCCACGTTCTCGGCCAGACCATGGGCGAACTGGGCGCCATCGGCGTGCAGGACCTTGGACACGCCAGGCAACTGCGCTGCAGCAGCAGCTGCTGCACCAGCGTTGCTGCCCGCGATGAGGACGTGCACATCACCACCGCATTGTGTGGCGGCGGCTACGGTGTTCAGGGTGGCGCCCTTGAGGCTGGCGTTGTCGTGTTCGGCAATAACGAGAGAAGTCATGGTGTCTTTCCTTGGTCCTGTCACAGGCCTGCGGGTGCAGGTTCGCTCCTTCCAGAAACACCGCGGAACTGGCTTTGCCAGGCCGCTGGTGTTGCCCTCTGCAAGGGGGTTGGCGAAGCGACACGCAGTGCGCGCAGCCTGGGGGTGTTAAATAACTTTGGCTTCGGTTTTGAGTTTGGCAACGAGAGTTGCAACGTCTGGGACTTTGATGCCGGCGCTGCGCTGTGGCGGCTCGCTGACCTTCAAGGTCTTGACGCGGGGGGCGACGTTGACGCCCAGGTCTTCCGGCTTCACCACTTCCAGCGGTTTCTTCTTGGCCTTCATGATGTTGGGCAAGGTGACGTAGCGTGGCTCGTTCAGGCGCAGATCGGTGGTGATGATGGCTGGCAGGCTGACCGCGATGGTCTCCAGGCCGCCATCGACTTCACGGGTGACGTTGGCTTTGCCGTCGGCAATTTCCACCTTGCTGGCGAACGTGGCTTGCGGCAGATGGGCCAGCGCGGCCAGCATCTGACCGGTCTGGTTGCAGTCGTCGTCGATGGCTTGCTTGCCCAAGATCACCAGGCCGGGCTGTTCTTTGTCAACCAGGGCTTTGAGCAGCTTGGCCACGGCCAGTGGTTGCAGTTCTTCGCTGGTTTCCACCAGGATGGCGCGGTCGGCGCCGATGGCCATGGCGGTGCGCAGGGTTTCCTGGCATTGGGTCACGCCGCAGGACACGGCGATGATTTCGGTGACGGCGCCCTTTTCTTTCAGGCGAACCGCTTCTTCGATGGCGATCTCGTCAAACGGGTTCATGCTCATCTTGACATTGGCAATGTCCACACCCGTGTTGTCCGACTTCACCCGAACCTTCACGTTGTAATCCACTACGCGTTTGACTGCTACCAGGACCTTCATCACTGCACTCCTCAGAGTTATTGAATTGACGTATACGTAAACTTGCTGATTCTATTCCGCAGCACGTCCAGTCTCTTGCGAACATGCCGATCACCATGGGTTCGCCATTAAAAAGCACGATCGTTCTTTTTAATTATAGACCGCAATATGCGACCCACCGTCATCCAGGCGACAGCTACGGCTTCAGCACCGAGCGTTCTTTTTCAAACTCGGGGTATGGCTTCGAGTAGCGCCCTGCCGTACAGGATTCAATAGGCCCGTTGCGCTGGGTTCGGCAAGCCTCTTGGGCGCTTTGCTGCATGCCCTTGTACCAAGCCTCGGTAGAGCAGCCACATAATAAAAACACCAGCTCAGCAGCCAATAAAACCGTTCGTTGTTGCATCATTCATCCGCCTGTTTTCTGCGTGGCCGTAGCGTTGCGGGCGGCACGTTCTTGCGCCTTCAGCTCACCCAGGCTGCCCGACCACAGCATGTAAAAGCCTTCTTGAGCCGAGGTTTGCAGCCAACTCTCCCAACGCGTGCTGTCCAGTGACGCATCACTGGCCACCACTCCGTCCTGCGCGATGCCCACAGCCAGGCTGCCGCCGGTGCCGCTACGGCGCTCCGCCTGCAGGCGCAGAAACTGGGCCTGTATGCGTTGCAACTCCACTTGCGATGCAGGCGTGAAGCGGTACAGCATCCAACGCCGCCCAGGGCCTGCGGGCTCCAGCCCCATGGCCGGAGCCGCTGTCACATTCAGCTGCATGGGCAGCTTGCGCAGCACGGGTTCAAAAGCCCCAGCAACGGCGGGCTGGATGTCGATACTGAAGGTGGGCGTGCCGCTGACGGCCGGCAGCAAACGGTTGTCCACCTGCACCGCGAACATGATCTCCGCCGGGCTGGCATGCAGCAGCTGATCGGGCAGCTTGGCCAACCGTGCCATGGAGCGGATGGGGATACCGGAGCAGGCCACCAGCCCCAACAACAAGCCGGTACAAATCACAGTTCGCCAATAGTTGGACATGGTAATAATTTCTAGCAGATGTTGATAAATTATTGTTTTACAGAAATTATTTGTCAAATTAAAATAAATTCCTCGCAAAGGAATGACCATGCAACACACCGCAGCAGCACCCACATCCGACCCTTTGGCATTGCGCCGCACCAGCCGCATCCTGGCGGCAGCTTGCGGCTTATTGGTCTGGGCCTTACCCCTGGCCGTGCTGGCCTGCTGGGCCGTGGCCGATACCGGCACCCTGGCTGCCCAGGCCCAGTTGGCGCCCGGCGCCATACAGGGCGCTCTTTCGACACTGCAGAGGCTGGCCGGCGCGCTGCTGACCTGCGGGTCCGTAGGCCTGCTGCTGCGCGGCCTGTGGGAAGCACGCAAATGCTTTCAGAGCTTCGCCCGGGGTCAGGTCTTCACCCCGCAAGCGGTGCTGGGCCTGCGGCGCTTTGCCGCCTGGACCATGGCCTCCGTGCTGGCGGGCATGCTGCTGGTGCCCGCCCTGTCTGTATTGCTGACGCTGAACAACCCGCCGGGCATGCGGCACTTGGCGATTGCGGTGGGTTCAGACCACATCTTCACCCTGCTGTTCGCCGGGGTGGTGTGGCTGATGGCGGCCATCATCGGCCAGGGCCAGGCGCTGGCCGAAGAAAACGCGGCTTTCGTTTAAACCTAGGTTAAAGGCGCCCAATGCCAATCGTGGTGCAACTCGATGTGATGCTGGCGCGTCGCAAACTCAAATCCAAGGTGCTGGCCGAGCTGGTGGGCATGACCGAGGCCAACCTGTCCCTGCTGAAGCAGGGCAAGGTCAAGGGCGTGCGCTTTGACACGCTGGAGAAGATCTGCAGCATTCTGCAGTGCCAGCCTGGCGACCTGCTGGTCTACGAAGCCGATGCAGACACCACCGCAGCACCCTGATCCGAATCGCTGGCTGGTACTACCCGGGTGTGCACCACGCGCTGCGGGTAAGGCACGTCGATGTGGTGGGCACGCAAGGCTTTCAAAATACGCAGATTGATGGCCGAGCGCAGATTGCCCTGTCCGTTTTCCGGGTCGTTGATCCAGTAGCCTAGATTGAAGCCCAGGCCGTCTGCACCAAAGGCCGTCAAGGTGGCGGCGGGCGCAGGCTCGCGCAGCACGCGCTCTTCCTGCAGCGCCGCATCCACCAGCAGGCGCATCACCAGGTCCACGTCGCTGTCATAGCCCACAGAGACTTCGGTGGCCTGCGAAATCCGGGAGTTGTTCAGCGACAGGTTTTCCACCCGCTGGGTCAGCAGCATTTCATTGGGCACGATGGATTCGCGGCCATTGGGCGCGCTGATCACGGTGTAGCGCGCGTTGATGTCGGTGATGCGGCCCTCAAAGCTGTCCATCTTCACAAAGTCGCCAATGCGCACGCTGCGCTCGGCCAAGATGACAAAGCCGCTCACGTAGTTGGCTGCCAGCTTCTGCAAGCCAAAGCCGATACCCACGCCCACAGCGCCGCCCAGCACCGACAAGGCCGTCAGGTCGATACCTACGGCCGACAAAGCCAGCAGCAGCCCCAGGAACATCAGCAAGGCGCGGGTGGCATTGCTGATGGCCTTGCGTAGCGACAGCACGCTGCCCGTGGCCTTGCGCAGCAAGCGCGACTCGATGGCCGCTGAAATCCACAGCGTCACGATCAGCACCGCACCGGCCGTGATCGCCCCCTCCAGCACATTGCGCGCCGACATGGTGGACGCGCCCACCTTCCATTTGATCTGATCCAGCTCGTCCAGCAGCACCGGCAGCAGGCCGCTGACCCACAGCACCATGGCCAGCCAGGCCACCCAGGAAATGGTGCGCTCCAGCAGGCGCACCAGCGGCGCGTCATGGAAGGCCGCCTGCAGCACCTTCACCCCGGTGCGTATCACCACCAGCGAGATGATCACCGGCATGGCCAGCTTGTACACCGCCAGCGACATCCAATGCCCCAGCAGCAGCTCGGCCAGCGTGCCAAATGCCAGCAGCAGGAATGGGAACAGCACACCATCCACAATGCGGCGGCCAAACAGCACAGACCGCGGATCGGGCGTATCCACCGCCTTGCGCGCCGTCCACACCACGGCCCAGGCCAGCAGCAGGCACAACGCCAGGCTGGCCAGCTCAAACAGGGTCACAGGCCGCAGCAGCGCGGCAATCCAGCTGTCCAGGTCGGTAATCGGTGCGGGGGAAGTCGTCGTCTTCAAAAAATCCATCGTGCAAAACCTTGGCGTATCGAGGCGACCGATTATCCCGGCGCTGCGCGACACCCAGGTAACACGCCGAGTTACAAGTCAGCCAGCACCCGGATATGCGCTTCCACGCTGCGGCCCAGCGCGCTGAGCGCATAGCCGCCTTCCAGGCAGCTCACCATGCGGCCCTTGGAAAAGCGGCGGGCCACGTCCTTGATGCGCTGGGTGATCCAGGCGTAGTCCTGCTCCACCAGGCCCAGCTGGCCCATATCGTCCTCGCGGTGCGCATCAAAACCGGCGCTGATAAAAATCATCTCGGGGCGGTGCTGCTCCAGCCGGGGTAGCCAGTACATCTCGATCAGCTCGCGGATGTCCATGCCCCGGGTGTAGGCAGCCACCGGCACGTTCACCAGGTTGGGCGCATCGGACTGCGCTCCGCCCACCGGGTAGAAGGGGTGCTGGTAGAAGCTGGTCATCAAAATGCGCTCGTCGCCGGCCACGATGTCCTCGGTGCCATTGCCGTGGTGCACATCAAAGTCGACGATAGCCACGCGCTTCAGGCCATGGCGCTCCAGCGCGTACTTGGCGGCAATCGCCACGTTATTGAAAAAGCAAAACCCCATGGCCTTGTCGCGGCAGGCATGGTGGCCGGGCGGACGGATGGCGCAGAAGGCATTTTCCAGCTCACCGGCAATCACCGCGTCAGTGGCGGCAATGGCTGCGCCAGCGGCGTGCAGGGCTGCATCCCAGGTGTGGATATTGATGCTGGTGTCGGGGTCGATCTGCGCATGGCTGGGGCCACCGGCGTTGATCTCATCCCGCAGGCTATCGCCCAGGCCACGCAGGGCGGAAATATGGCTGCGGCTGTGCGCCAGCTCGATGTCGGCAAGCGACGCCGCATCCGCTTGGCGCGGGTCCAGCGCGTCGGCCACGCCGGAGATCAGCAACCTGTCGTCTATCGCATCCAGCCGCTCCGGGCATTCTGGATGGCCAGGGCCCATCTCGTGCTTGCGGCAGGCGGGGTGGCTGAAGTATCCGGTCTTGTTCACGGTCATGGGCGTGGGACTTGAAATTTCATGTAACGTCTTGGCATGCATGTACAAAACAAACTCCACGCACTGCTGGGCCAGCTTAACACGGTGATTGTGGGTAAACCAGCCCAAGTTCAGGACTGCGTCGCCTGCCTGCTGGCCGGCGGCCACCTGTTAATCGAAGACGTGCCCGGCGTGGGCAAGACCACGCTGGCCCATGCGCTGGCGCGCACCTTCGGCCTGCAGTTCTCGCGCGTTCAATTCACCTCGGACCTGATGCCCAGCGACCTGTCCGGCGTGTCCATCTACGAGCGAGGTAAAGAGGCCTTTGTCTTCCACCCCGGCCCGCTGTTCGCGCAGATCCTGCTGGCCGACGAGATCAACCGCGCCAGCCCCAAAACCCAAAGCGCGCTGCTCGAAGCAATGGAAGAAAAACAGGTCACCGTAGAGGGCGCCACCCGCCCCCTGCCCTCGCCCTTCTTCGTGATCGCCACGCAGAACCCCATGGACCAACTGGGCACCTTTGCCCTGCCCGAATCCCAGCTGGACCGCTTTCTGATGCGCATCTCGCTCGGCTACCCCGACCGCCAGGCCGAACGCGAGCTGCTGGCGGGGCAAGACCGGCGCGAGTTGGTGGAGCACCTGCCCGCCCTGCTCAACGCGGCCGAGCTGCAAGCCCTGCAGCAGCAGGTGCTGCAGGTCCACACCGCCGCCCCGCTACTCGACTATGTACAAGACCTGGTGGCCGCCACCCGCTCCGGCCGCTGGTTTCTGCAGGGCCTGAGCCCGCGCGCAGGCATCGCTGTGGTACGCGCCGCCAAGGCCCAGGCCCTGCTGAGCGGGCGCGACTATGTGGCGCCTGATGACGTGCGGGCCATCCTGGCACAAACCGTGGCGCACCGCCTGGTGCCGGTGGGCGATGCCGGCCGCGGCGCCGTGGCCCAGGTGCAGGCCATGCTCGAATCAACACCTTTGCCGTGACGCTCAGGAACCCTCTCGCCCTGCTGCGCGCGCGCTTCCAGCGCTGGTGGCAGGCGCGCATCCACTTCACCGACACCACGCTGCTGACCCAGCGCAACGTCTACATCCTGCCCACCGCACCCGGCCTCATGCTCGCCGCCACGCTGCTGGTGCTATTGGTGGCCAGCATCAATTACCAGCTGAATCTGGGCTATTTATTGACCTTTCTGCTGGCGGGCTGCGCCGTAGTGGGTACCTATGTCGGCCACGCAACCCTGCATGGATTGAGCATGCATTTGATAGCACCCGAGCCCCAGTACACGGGCGCCAACGTGCTTGTTTCCATACAGCTCAGCAGCACGCGAAAAAAGATTCGCCACGGCATAGGCCTGGCGCTGCTGGGCTCTGGCCACTGGGCCTGGACCGATGTGCCCGCCCAGGGCAGCGCCCAGGTACAGATCGCCTTCACCCCCACCGAACGCGGCCTGCAGCGCGTGCCAGCCATCACCGCCGAGACCCGCTTCCCGCTGGGCACCTTCCGCGTGTGGACCTATTGGCGGCCGGCGGCACAGCTGCTGGTCTACCCCCGGCCCGAAGCCCATCCGCCGCCGCTGCCGCCCGGCCAGCCGCGCCCTGGCAGTGCCAGCCACAGCACGGCCCAGGCCAGCGGCGACTTTGATGGCGTGCGCGCCTACCGCCGTGGCGACCCGCTAAAGCTGGTGGTCTGGAAAAAAGCCGCCAAGGCCGATGAGCTGGTCAGCCGCGACAGCCAACAGGCCCAGCGCAGCGAACTCTGGCTGGACTACGCCCAGGCCGGTGGCTTGGGCACCGAGGCCCGGCTGTCGCGCCTGTGCGCCTGGGTGCTGCAGGCCGACCGCCTGGGCCTGGACTACGGCCTGCGCCTACCTGGTCTGGCCCTGCCGCCCGCTGCTGGCGAGGCGCACAAACGCCGCTGCCTGGAGGCACTGGCCTTATGCTGAATCGACCTCCAGCGCAGAATCTACCTGCGCAAGCAGCTCTCATTTTGATAGTGGGCAGCCCATGCGCGGAATGAGCACCATGAACCCGATGAGGGCCCTGCCCCGGGACAGCCGCGATACCCTGTTCCTGCTGGTGGTCATCGCCTGGGTGGTGCTGCCCCAGGTGGGCAATCTGCCGCTGTGGTGCACGGGCCTGACGGCGGGTGTGCTGCTGTGGCGCGGCTGGCTGGCCTGGCGCGCCCGGCCCCTGCCCTCGCGCTGGTGGCTGGCGGCCCTGCTGGCCGTTACGCTGGCGGCCACCTGGGCCACGCACAAAACCCTGCTCGGGCGCGATGCCGGGGTAACGCTGATCGTGGTGCTGCTGGCGCTGAAAACACTGGAGCTGCGCGCCCGGCGCGATGCCTTTGTGGTGTTCTTCCTGGGCTTTTTCACCATGCTCAGCAACTTCTTCTTTTCGCAGTCGCTGCTAACGGCGGCCGCCATGCTGATTGCCCTGCTGGGCTTGCTGACGGCGCTGGTCAACGCGCACATGCCGGTGGCCCCACAAACCGCCCTGCCCGAAGCCGCCAAGATCGCCGGCGGCATGGCCCTGCTGGGTGCGCCCATCATGGCCGTGCTGTTCCTGCTGTTCCCGCGCATGGCGCCGCTGTGGGGCGTGCCCAGCGATGCCATGGCCGGGCGTAGCGGCCTGTCCGCCAGCATGCAGGTTGGCACCATGGCAAAGCTAGCGCTGGACGACGGCATCGCCATGCGCGTGCGCTTTGAAGGCCCGCCGCCGCAGCAGCAAGACCTGTACTTTCGCGGCCCGGTGCTGTCGCGCTTTGATGGCCGCGAGTGGCTGCCCCAGTACAGCGACTTTGCACGACTGCCGCCGACCGACCTGCAGGTATCCGGTGCGCCCGTGAACTACCAGGTCACGCTGGAGCCCAGCAACCGCCCCTGGCTGCTAACGCTGGACGCCACGCCCCAGCGCCCCACCCTGGCCGGCATGGACGCCGCCATGACGCCCGACCTGCAATGGCTGGCCAGCCGCCCGGTCAGCGACCTGCTGCGCTACCAGGTGCAAAGCTATCCGCAGTTCCGGTACGGGCCGCAGCAAGCGAACAACAGCCTGCAAGCCTATCTGGACCTGCCGCCCGGCTACAACCCGCGCACCCTGCAATTGGCCGCCGACATCCGCCGCGCCCAGCCCACAGCCAATACCGCCAGCCTGGTCGCGCTGGTGCTGAACCGGCTGCGCACCGGCGGCTACAGCTACACGCTGGACCCCGGCGTCTACGGGCGCGACACGGCGGACGAGTTCTGGTTTGACCGCAAGGAAGGCTTTTGTGAGCACATCGCATCGTCCTTCGTCATCCTGATGCGGGCGCTGGACGTGCCGGCCCGCATCGTCACCGGCTACCAGGGCGGTGAACTCAACGGCGTGGACGGCTTCTGGGTGCTACGCCAAAGCGATGCCCACGCCTGGGCCGAGGTCTGGCAGGCCGGGCGCGGCTGGACCCGCGTAGACCCCACCGGCGCCGTGTCGCCCGGCCGGGTCGGCAGCTTCCAGCGCCTGCAGGCGCCCAGCGGCGTGGTCGGCACGGTGCTAGGCACCGTCAGCCCCGACATGGCCAAGCGCCTGCGCGCCGCCTGGGACGCGGTGAACAACGGCTGGAACCAATGGGTGCTGAACTACAGCCAGGGCAAGCAGCTGAACTTACTGAAGAACATAGGCTTCAACGACCCCGACTGGGAAGACCTGGGCAAGCTGCTCGCCGGCCTGCTGGTGCTGGCCACCCTGGGTGGCGCCGGCTGGGCGCAGTGGGAGCGCCTGCAGCACGACCCCTGGCTGCGCCTGCTGGACGCCGCCCGGCGCAAGCTGTTGAAGGCCGGCATCACCCCCGCCCCCAACGCTCCGCCCCGCGAACTGGCCGCCCTGCTGCCAGAGCACCCGGCCATCCAGCAATGGCTGCTGCAGCTGGAGGCCCAGCGTTATGCACCCCAAACGCCGCATAGCCTGGCGGCGCTGCGGCGCAGCTTTAGGGGGCTCGTCTGGCCCCACTAAACTCAGGCGGCCACTTTCCTTATTCCATGCACCCATTCCGCCCGATATCCCGCCCGATTGCTCTCGTTTTAATAGCTGCTTGCGCAGCATCTGTCTGCGCCAAGCCCGCAAAACAGCCCAAAGTCAAAAAACCCGCCAAAGTCGCCGCCATCACCGCAGGCCCGCTGTACGCCAGCCGTGACGACGCCATGGCCGCCGCCGACGACATCGCCGAGCGCCGCGGCCTGGACGCCGCCTGGGTGCACAACATCCTGGGCCAGGCACGCTTTCTGCCCAGCGTGCCGCGCCTGATGGCCCCCGCGCCCAGCGGCACGGCCAAAAACTGGAAGCTCTACCGCAGCCGCTTCATCGAACCGATCCGCATCGCCGCCGGCGTGCGCTTCTGGCAAGACAACCGCGCCGCGCTGGAACGCGCCGAAAAAGAATACGGCGTGCCGCCCGAAATCATCGTCGGCATCCTGGGCGTAGAGACCATCTACGGCCAGCAGATGGGCAACTTCCGCGTCATCGACGCGCTGGCCACGCTGGCCTTTGACTTCCCCGCCAGCCACCCGCGCGCCGCCGAGCGCAGCGCCTACTTCAAAGGCGAGCTGGAGCAGTTCCTCAGCCTCACGCAGCGCGCCGGCATAGACCCACTCAGCCTGCGCGGCAGCTACGCCGGCGCCATGGGCATGCCCCAGTTCATGCCCACCAGTTGGGTGCACTACGCGGTGGACTTCGACGGCGACAGCCACGTAGACCTGTTCGGCAGCGCCACCGATGCCATCGGCTCGGTAGCCAGCTACTTCAAGGCCTTCCACTGGCAACCCGGCATGCCCGCCACCTACCCGGTGCAGCTGGCGCCGAATGCCGACATGGACACCCTGCTCGCCCCAGACATCCTGCCTACTTTCAGCGTAGCCAGCTTCCAAGCCAAGGGCGCCCTGCTAGACGGCCCAGCCCTGCAGCACACCGACCCCCTGGCCCTGGTGGAACTGCAAAACGGCGACAACCCACCGCAATATGTTGCCGGCACCGAAAACTTCTACGCCATCACCCGCTACAACTGGAGCAGCTACTACGCCATGGCCGTGCTGGAGCTGGGGCAGGAAGTGGCGGCCATTGTCAAAGCCCGCACCGCACCATGACAGCTGGAAGGTCCAGCTTTGTGGAGTTCATCGTGGAGGAACTGGCCGGCATAGAGCAATTGCGCAGCAGGCCCATCCAATGGGGCGGTCGCTTGGGTGCAGGCGTCACAGAAATAGCCACCCGAACGGCTCTCGAATCACTCCATAATTTGCGCCATAGGCCAGGGGCATTTGAGTAATCCCCTATCCGTCACCAAACATCAACGGCCATTGCGGGCGTTGGTTCAGTCCAACAAGGTTTATCCGCCGCGTATGAACATCGCTCTTGTCTCTTGCAGCGCATCGCGGCAGATAAACGCTATTCGTTAGGCATTAACGAACAATAGACCTATTCACATGCCTGCACGATCGAATCACTTTCAGAAACTAGTAAAAGCAATCAATCATCACTTAGCGCCCGCTGGCGCAAAAGTCACAGAATCCGCAATGCTTTACGATTCGGAAGCCGAAACCGACAGGGAAATTGACATTTTGGTGGAAAGCACGATTCTGAACTGCTCACTAAAAATTGGCATTGAGTGCACAACCGAAACCAGTCCTCTCGATGTTCGGAAAATCGAAAGTTTCAAAGAGAAGCATCGAAAAGTCGGAATAAATCAAACGATAGTCGTCTCAAAGAACGGCTTCTCAGAGTCGGCAAAGAAATACGCCAAAAAACAAAATATAAGGCTACTCACCTTCAAGGCAGCACAAAAAGAAAATTGGGCAAAAAAATTTGAACGCCTTCAAGGGTTATCAATTTATGGTCGCAATTACCACCTTCGAAGCGTCTCGGTAGTTATTGCAGAAGATTGCGCAACCACGGGTTTTTCATTTGATGCTGGCGCAGTGGTCAGCACCGCAGAAGGTCAAATTCCTCTTGCAAAATTCGCGGGAAATCTATTCGTTGCATCAGAGATAAGCAAAACAGCCTTCAAGGAACTGATGGAAAACGAGAAAGATGGAAACGACCCTTGGGTTGAGGTTGGCTTTGATTTGAATCAGCAGCACGAATTCATAGATTCAACAGGAAGAACAGCCAGGCCAAAATCAATAGTCATCGTTATGGGCTACAAATCAAACTACAGATCACTGGAAACAAAGCAAGTGGAATATGATGGGCAAGATATGGTTGTAGGTGGCTTTTACGAAAAAAATGGCAGTGCTCATGTTGCCATTCGAGAGGTAGACGGAACGCTTTCTGGAATACTGGAGGTGAGCGAAAACTTCATGCCTCCGATTGCGCGAAATGCCTAACTGTCGTTTCAACGCGGACGCCAACACTGGCCATGGCTTCGCCATTTTCATAGCCAGTGTTGATGCCCTACGCGCTTCGCGCTCCGGCGCAGGTTAACTTGGGCGTTAGGCTTCGCAAGCACCACCCCACCATGCAGGCACAAAAACTACAAATACTCATCGGTACGGCCCGCGCAGAGTTGAAGCGAGCCTATGAGGCGCATCACCGCCCGATCCATTTTGATGTCATCGTGCAAGCACATCTCCATTGCCAGTGCATTGCAGGCGTTCCGCTCCCATACCTTGCCGAAGTCGAACAACTTGAAGCACTTGAACAAGAGTATGAAGACCTGACCAAGAAGGTCTTCCTGCCACGATGGCGGGCAAGACGGATGTTCATGCACGACCTGATCGACGCCGGCGCCATTCGTCCTGAGTCGGTCGATCGGGCGGCCGAGTTCGTGGCGCTCATCGATGACAAGCTCATTGGGGACTTTGAACCACCACCGAAACAAGAGCCGGAGGCTGCAGAGGATCTCTTGAAACTGCTCCACCCTGTAGTTGTTGAGAGTTCCTGGGCCCAGTTCAGAGTGGGGCACTTGAGAGACGCTGTTCTGAATGCCTACGTGGCGCTGGGTGACCTCATTCGCGAACGCACGGGCCTCGCCCAGGATGGGAAGGCATTGGTTGAGCTTGCCCTATCCCCGAATAAGCCAGTCCTCGTCCTCAGCACTATGGACACCGAGTCGGGCAGAAATGACCAATCTGGGTTCATGCAGATCATCGCCGGCGCATTTGTCGGAGTCCGGAACCCGAAGGCCCATAGTCTTGCCCACGACTTGGACCCAACCAAGGCAGCGCAGTACTTGGTGTTCGCTAGTCTCCTTGCCCGTCGCATTGCCGAAGCTCAAAAGGTTGTATAGCAGTGCGACGAAGCCCTGAACGCAAAGCTGCCAAAGCTTCTACCCCCACTCAAACAATCGAAGTCTTCAAAGCCCGGTCCCGCACATACCGCTCCTGCGCCAGTTCGATCAGCCTGGTGATCAACTCGGTATAGCCCAGCCCGCTGGCCTGCCATAGTTTGGGGTACATGCTGATGGAGGTGAAGCCGGGCAAGGTGTTCACCTCGTTGACCAGCACCTTGCCTTGCGGCGTCAGGAACACGTCGACGCGGGCCATGCCTGCGCAGTCCAGCACGCGAAACGCCTCCAGGGCCACGCGGCGGACTTCGCTGCTGGCGGCATCGTCGATGTCGGCTGGTACTACCACCGCAGCGCCTTGCTCATCGATGTATTTGGTGTCGTAGGAATAGAACTCGTCACGCAGCACGATCTCGCCGCACAGACTGGCCTGAGGGTCTTCATTGCCCAGCACCGCGCATTCGATCTCGCGGCCCACTATGGCTTGCTCTACCAATACCTTGTGGTCGAACTCCAGCGCAAGGGCCAGGGCGTGCTGGAATTCGTCTGCAGTGCGCACCTTGCTCACGCCGACCGACGAGCCCATATTGGCCGGCTTGACGAACAAGGGCAGGCCCAGCTGGGCCACCACTTCGTCGAACCGGGCGCGGTGCACGTTGGCCCGCGTGAACACCAGGAATGGCGCCACGGCCAGCCCGGCGTCACGCAGCAGGCGCTTGGACACATCTTTGTCCATGCACACCGCCGAGCCCAGCACACCCGAGCCCACGAAAGGCAGGTTGAGCATGCGCAGCAGGCCTTGCAGCGAGCCATCCTCACCCTGCGAGCCGTGGACAATGGGAAACACCACGTCGATCTGGCCCAGTACCGCCGTCGCTGCTGCCTGGGTGCTGACCAGTTGCCGGCTATCCGTGCCCGGCACCAGCGCCACGTCCAGATGGCTGCGATGCAGCGCAATGCGTGCAGGGTTGTCGGCATGCAGCAGGTAATTGGACACATCGTTCACATGCCACTGACCTTGCTTGTCGATGCCGATCAAGGTCACCTCAAACTTAGTTGTGTCCAGCGCATCCACAATGTTCTTGGCCGACTGCAAAGACACTTCGTGTTCTGCCGATTTGCCACCAAAAATGATTCCAACCCTGGTTTTACTGGCCATGTGCGCTTCCTTGCTTTGTTCTGAGAATGTACATCCAGCGATGTGGAAGCGCGTGAACGTAGCTGCTGCGTAAACATCCGTAAACCAGGCCCGTTCCTGCAGCTTTGACTCGGACACTGGACTCCAATGCAGGCAAAGGCGGTCACCTGGCCGCACTACGAAAAGGATCAGAAAATGCACAAAACAACTTTGATCGCCGCACTGACCGCCGCCAGCCTGTGCCTTGGCAGCGTGGCCCAGGCGCAAGGCCGGTCCGGGGGCGATGACGACTGGCAGCGCCAGAACCAGCAGCATGACCAGCGCAATGACCCACGCCAGGCACACCGTATGGACCGCCAAATGCCAGGCCAGGCCATGGGACAGCGCATGCAGAATGACCGCCCCCCGGCCATGCAGGAACGCGGCGCTGGCCCGGACCACAACTTCCGCAAGGGGGGCCGCCTGCCACGCGAATACCGCAACAACACCTATGTAGTGAACGACTGGCTCGGCCACCACCTCAGCGCGCCGCCGCGCGGTTACCACTGGGTGCAAACGGGTGGCGACTATGTGCTGATTGCCATCACCACCGGCATCATTGCGCAGATTTTGCTGGGCAATTGATACTAGCCAAACTGGACTCTAGCGCTGGTATTACCTGCGCTAGCAGCTCCCAAAAGTAGAGCAAATGCACAACTACCGCGCCTGGCGCCGCTCGGAGTCGGGCGCGACGAATTTGCGCAGCAGGCGCAGCAGCTCTTGCCGTTCTTCCAACTCCAGTCCATCCAGCAGCTGGGTCTGCATGTCTTGCATGCCGGGCACCAAGGTCTCCAGCAGCGCGGCGCCGGCCTCGGTAAGCGCCAGGCTGCGCTGGCCGCGTGCCAGCACGGCGCGGCTGATCCAACCCTTGCTTTCCAGGCGCACCGCGATGTCGGCGGTGGTGGACGTGTCCAGCGCCACCTCTTGCGCCAGCGTGGCCTGGTCTATGCCCGGCTTGGCCTGCAGCACCCGCATCATGGCGTACTGCACCGGCGTGACCTCGCGGCCCAGATGCTGGTGGAAGCTGGCCACAGCGATCTGGTGGGCCCGGCGTATCAGATGGCCGGGCTGGTCATTGAGGTCGATGGGCGCGGCAAAAGACGTGGCAGCGGTGTCGGGCATGGTGTCACAGGTCGAGTACAAGTACCGGTGATTTTGACCGAGAACAGCAGGGGGTGAACTGGTCGTTGGCGGCCTGCTCCTCGGGCGTCAGGTACAGGTCCTTGTGGTCGGGCACGCCTTCGATCACGCGGGTCAGGCAGGTGCCACACACGCCCTGCTCGCACGAGAACGGCACCTCCACGCCGGCCAGCGCCAGGGCCTGGATGACGGTTTGCTCCGCTGCGATGTGGATCACCTTGCCGCTGCTGGCCAGGCGCACGTCGAAGCTGGCGTCATTGGCCGAGTGCAGCACCTGCGCCGAAAAGAATTCGTAATGCAGCTGCTCTTCGGGCCAGCCGCTGGCGCGGGCGATACCCAGCACCGCATCCATGAAGCCCTTGGGCCCGCACACATACAAGTGCACGCCGGGCTGCGGCTCGGCCAGCAGGTCGGGCAGAGACAGCGCTTGCACACTGCCGCCGTCGTCGAAATGGAAGTGCACATCGCGCGCAAATGCGCTGCCGCGGATGCGCTCGACAAAGGCCGTGCGCTCCTGCGAACGGGTGCAGTAATGCATGTCAAAGGGCTTGCGGCTGGCCGCCAGCTGCTGCGCCATGGCCAGGATGGGCGTGATGCCTATGCCGCCGGCCAACAGCAGGCTGCGCTGGGCGTCTGCCGCCAGGGGGAAGTGGTTCTTGGGCGCGCTGATCTCCAGCTCGCTGCCCTCGGCCAGGCTGTGCATGGCCTCGGAGCCACCGCGTGATGCCGGGTCGCGCAGCACGCCCAGGCAGTAGCGCTGGGTTTCCTGCGGGTCGTTGCACAGCGAATACTGGCGCGTGGTGCCGCTGGGCAGATGCACGTCGATATGCGCGCCGGCGCTGAAAGCGGGCAGCGCCGCGCCGTCCAGCGCCACCAGCTCGAAGCCGCAAATGCCCTCGGCCTCCAGCCATTTACGGGCCACGCGCACACGCAACTTGTCGCTCATACCGTCACCTGCGTAGCTTCCTGGGCCAGTAGACGGTCAATCACCTTGCGCGACTGCACGCCGCCAGCGTCGATGTTCAGCATCAGCAGCTTGCGCTCGGGGTAGGCCAGCAGGTTGCGCTGCTGCTTTTCCAGCATTTCCAGGTCTTCACTGAAGATCTTGCCTTGGCCTTCGCGGATGCTGGCGGTCAGCGCCGCGTCCTGCGGGTTGAAGCTGCGCGCCATGCCCCAGAAGTACCAGATGGAGGTCTCGGTCTCGGGGGTGATGAAGTCCACGACGATGGAAGCGGCCTTGTGCTCTGCCGGTGCGTCGTAGCCGCCCTTGCCGGCATGGGCCACGCCGACTTCGATCATCACATGGCTGGGCGGGGTGAAGCGGCAGACCTGCCAGCGGTCCACCGGCACGTCGTCGGCCAGGCCATTGCCGCGCAGCGCCATGCGCCAGAACGGTGGCGCGGAGATGTTTTCCATGTAGCGGCTGGTGATGACCTCGTCGCCATTCACCACGGTCTTCACGGGTGCCTCGTCGATCTCCTTCTGGCCGATGCTGCTGGCGTGCACATAGGTTTCGTGCGTCAAGTCCATCAGGTTGTCCACCATCAGGCGGTAGTCGCAGTTGATGTGGAACAGGCCGCCGCCATAGGCCCAGGCGGGGTTGTCGGCCCACTCCAGGTGGTGCAGCTTGGACTCGTCGGCCAGGTCCGGGTTGCCGGGCCAGACCCAGATGAAGCCGTAGCGCTCGATCACCGCGAACTTGCGGATCGGTGGAAAGCCGCGCACGCGCTGGCCGGGCATGGCCACGGTCTTGCCGTCGCAGCCCATTTCCAGGCCGTGGTAGCCACAGACCAACTTGCCGTTTTCCACCTTGCCCAACGACAGGGGGGCACCACGGTGCGGGCAGAAGTCTTCCAGCGCGGTGGCCTGGCCCTCGGGTCCACGGTAGAAGACCATGGACTCGCCGCAGATTTTGCGGCCCAGGGGTTTGTCGGCGATGTCGTCAGGCATGCAGGCGACGTACCAGGCGTTTTTGGGGAACATGGCGTGGGCTCCTATCGAGGGTTGAGTCATTTAGGCGGGCAAGTTCAGGCCCGCTGCTTCTTACGATCAGTATACGGATCGTCAATTCAAAACAAAAGGGGCTAGGCCTCGGTACTTTCCCGAATGCCGCCCCTTTTCAGTGGACGCCTACGCTACATAATTTATAGCTTCTTGCGCAGGCAATTCCTGCGCTGGAGCCCTATTTTCCTTAAAGTGCCTGGCCCAGGCGGGCAATGCCCTCTTCGATCTTTTCCACACCCACGGTGGCGAAGCTCAGGCGCAGCGTGGACAAGTCGGCGTCGTGCGCAAAGAACGGTGCGCCGGGCACAAAGGCCACCAGCTTTTCAATGGCGCGCTTGGCAAAGGCGCCGGCGTCGCGGCCTTCGGTCAGACGTGCCCAGAAGAACATGCCGCCCTGCGGCGCATTGAAGGTGATGGCGCTACCCAGCTCGCGGCGCAACGACTCGGCCATGACGCGGGCGCGCTCGGCGTAGACCTTGCGCACCCCGACCAGCGTGGCGTCCAGGCGGTTCAGGGTCAGGTAATGCGCGGCCGTGGCCTGGGTCAGGTTGCTGGTGTGGGCGTCGCTGAACTGCTTGCACATGGTGGCCTTGGCCAGCAGCTCAGGCTGGGCGATCAGCCAGCCTACGCGCAGGCCGGGGCTGAGGATCTTGCTCATGGAGCCGCAATGCGCCAGCCAGTCACGGCTGCCGGGCACGTCGGCGCTCAGCGCCAGGATGCTGGGTGGCGGTGGCTGGTCAAAGTACAGCTCGCCATAGGGGTCGTCTTCCACCACCAGGGTTTGGGTGCGCACGGCAATGTCCAGAATGCGCTTGCGGCGTTCCAGGCTCAAGGTGGCGCCGCTGGGGTTGCCGAAGGTGGGGATCAGGTAGACCAGCTTGGGCTTGTGCTCGTCGATCAGCTTCTCCAGCGCGTCCACGTCCACGCCGTCGGCATCGATGGGGGCGCTGACGACCTGCGCGCCGTACAGGCGGAAGCACTGGATGGTGGCCAGGAAGGTCGGGCCTTCGACGATCACCTTGTCGCCGGGGTTGATCATAGTCTTGCCGATCAGGTCCAGCGCCTGCTGGCTGCCGGTGGTGACGATCAGGCCATCGGGCGCGACGGTCACGCCCTTGTTGCCCATGAATTTGCTGAGCTGTTCGCGCAGCGGGTTGAAGCCTTCGGTGGCACCGTATTGCAGCACCGGGCCGGGGTTGTTCGCCAACACGGCGGCGGTAGACTCTGCGATACCAGCCACATCAAACAGCGCAGGGTCGGGGAAGCCGCCCGCAAAGCTAATGATGCCGGGCGTGCCCAGCAGCTTGAAGAGTTCGCGGATGGCGGAGGTTTCAACGTTATTGAGTCGGTCGGCAAATGGCAGGGACATGGTTGGGTTTCTCGCTTTCTGAACCGCATTGTCGCTAATCCAAAAAGGGACGCCCCATGCTCGTAGAACTGAGGTTGCTGCCGCCCATGCACTTGGCCTATATGCGCTGCACCGGCCCTTATGACAGCACTGGCAGCCCTGCCAGCACACAGACCTGGGGCCGCTTTGCTGCCTGGTGCCGCCAGCACGGGCTGGACAGCCCAGACCGCATGCAGCTGGGCATACGCCAAGACCGGCCAAGCGCCACGCCCGCCGAGCTATGCCGCTACGACTGCTGTGTAGAGGTGGACGAGGGCTTTATGCCCAGTGCCGAAGTGGCGGTGCAGGACTTTGCCGGTGGCCGTTATGTGTGCGGCCAATTTACCGGCACCGCGGCAGATATCCAGGTAGCCCGGATGCACCTGTGCAACGAATGGCTGCCCAGCGCGACGGCCGACGGCGCCTGGCGTCTGATGGAGGCGCCGCTGCTGGAAATCTACCCCGAAGGCTACCGGGTAAACGCCGAAACCGGGGTCCTGCAATGCAGCTTATGTTTACCCATTCGCGCCGCATAAATAGGTAAGAATAGGCCTTATGTAAGGCATGCATTTCAGCCGCCCTACCCACCTGCAGAGGAGACACCATGTCGGACATCTCGGTATTTTTTCAATCCGTCAAATTGCCCGTCATGTCGGAAGTAGCCCATGCGCTGATCCGTACGCTCAACGATGAAGATGCCACCGGCCCGCAGGTGGCCGCCATCATCGCCAAGGACTCCACCCTGACCGCCCGCCTGCTGCGCCTGGCCAATAGCGCCAGCTTCGGTCTGAGCCGCAAGGTGGCCACGGTGGACGACGCCATCACCCTGGTGGGCATGGGCCGGGTACGCACTCTGGGCCTGGCCGCAGCCATGGGCGACGCGTTTCCCGTGGTGGACGGCCTGGATCGCAAGGAGTTCTGGCGCAGCTGCATGGTCAGCGCTGGCTATGCGCAATGGCTGTCGGCCCACCTGGGCCTGGACGGCAGCGAAGCCTGGCTGGCCAGCATGATGGTGCGCCTGGGTGAGCTGATGATTGCCCAGGCCGAGCCGAGCAGCCTGCAAGAAATTGAAAAACTGCCGCACCAGCCCGGCGGCCGCTGGGAGCGCGAACAGCGCCTGACCGGCTTCAGCGAGGGCCAGATCACCGCCGAGCTGGCGCGCCGCTGGAACTTCCCCGCCGAGATCGTGCGCGCGCTGGACACCTGCTCCGACCCGCTGGCCGCCCACCCGTTCAACCGGCTAGGCGGCATCGTGCACCTGGCCATGTTGTTGGCCGACATGCCGGCCGGCGGCGTAGAAATGCTGGATGAATTGCCCGAAGATGTGGTGCACGCCCTGCAGCTGAACCGAGAATGGATGCAGTCCAAATTCCCCCTGCCCGACTCGTTTGTCGATATCTCCTCACTCTGAAATGGAACTCTGCCAGGCATGAATCGCCAAGCCATCGCCGGATTTTTTGCCACCCTACAGGCCGCCAACCCGCACCCCGTTACCGAGCTGGAGTACAGCAGCCCGTTTGAGCTGCTGGCGGCCGTGCTGCTGTCGGCCCAGGCCACCGACGTGGGCGTCAACAAGGCCACGCGCAAGCTGTTTCCAGTTGCCAACACGCCGCAGGCCATTCTGGACCTGGGCCTGGAGGGGCTGGAGGGCTACATCAAAACCATAGGCCTGTACCGCAGCAAGGCCAAGCACCTGATGCAAGCCTGCCGCATGCTGGTGGACCTGCACGGCGGCGAAGTGCCGCACGACCGCGAGGCCCTGGAAGCCCTGCCCGGCGTGGGCCGCAAGACCGCCAATGTGGTTTTGAACGTAGCCTTTGGCGAACCCACCATGGCGGTGGACACGCATATCTTCCGCCTGGGCAATCGCACTGGGCTGGCGCCCGGCAAGACCCCGCTGGAAGTAGAAAAAGGCCTGCTCAAACGCATTCCGGCCGAATACATGGTGCATGCCCACCACTGGCTGATATTGCACGGCCGCTACATCTGCCAAGCACGCAAACCCCTGTGCTGGCAGTGCGGCGTATCGAGCTACTGCGACTTCAAACCCAAGACTGCGGCGCCCTGACTCCACGGTCAGACCAGAGGGACGCTCGCCCTGGCCCGGGACTGCAGCCACTGCTCCAGTTCGGGCGCCGGCAAAGGCTTGGCAAACAGATAACCCTGCAGCACCGGGCAGCCGCGGTCCGTGAGAAAGTCGGCCTGCAGCTGGGTTTCCACACCTTCGGCAACCACCGTCAGGCGCAAACCGTCGCCGATGCGCAAGACGGTGTTGGTCAGCGCCTGCGCAGCGGCACTGTCGTCCAGGTCTTGCACAAAGCTTTTGTCCAGCTTCAGCTCGTGAATGGGCAGGCGGTGCAAATAGCCGAGGGAGGAATAGCCGGTACCAAAGTCGTCCAGCGACAGATGCACTCCCATGGCGTGCACCGCGTGGATGGTCTGCAGCGCGCTGCCGCCGGAGTCCATCATCACGCTCTCGGTCATCTCCAGCGTCAGGTCGTTCGGGGTCAGCCCGTGCTCGCTCAACAAGTTGGCCACCAGGCGTGGCAGGCCGGCATCCTGGAAATTGCGCGCCGACAGATTGACGGCCACCCTTGGCACGGCTATGCCCCGCCTGCGCCAGTCGGCCATCTGGCGGCAGGCTTCCTCCAGGCCCCAGCGGCCCAGAACGTCGATCAGGCCAGACTCTTCCGCCAGCGGGATGAAGCGGGCCGGCGAAATCACCCCCAGCTCTGCGTGCGTCCACCGCGCCAAGGCTTCCACACCATGCAATTGCTGACCGCCATGCCCCATGACCTGCGGCTGGTAGTGCAGCTGCAGGCCGCCTGTGCGCAGTGCCTCACGCAACGCCGACTCAAGAGCAATGCGCTCCTGGGTCTGGCGATCCATCGCCAGATTGAAGAAACGCATGCAACCCCGGCCATCGCGCTTGGCCTGGTGCATGGCCAGATCGGCGTGGGTCAGCAGGGTATCGAAGTCGGTGCCATCTTCGGGGAGCATGGCCACACCCAGACTGGCGTTGGAGTGCACTACCGTACCCGACAGCAGCACCGGCGCGGTCACTGCGGCACGCATTTCGTCAGCCACCTGCGTGGCCTGCTCAGAGGTGCACTCCGTCAGCACGGCCACGAACTCATCCCCCGCATGGCGCCCCAGCAGATCGCCCACACGCACGAACAGGCCCAGACGGGCAGCGATTTCACGCAGCAGCGCATCCCCCGCGCCATGGCCTTGCGTGTCGTTGACCTGCTTGAATCGGTCGATATTGAAAAACAGCACAGCCAGCGGCGCCTGTGTACGGCCGGCTTCCGCCACCGCAGCTTCAGCCCGTTTGCGCAGCATGGTGCGATTCGGCAAGCCGGTCAAAGCATCGAAAAATGCCAATTGATGGATATGCGCGCGCGACTCCTCGCGCTCCATTGCCAGCGCACAGAGATGCACACAGACATTCACCAGGCGCTGGTGCAATGGGTCCGGCCCGCGATTTTCACGAAAGTAGAACGCGAAGGTGCCCAACACCCGGCCATCCTGCGCCATGATGGGGCTGGACCAGCAGGCCAGAAAACCATAGGGCAGGATCATGTGCTTGTAAGGCGCCCACAGCGGGTCACTGGCGATATCCGTCACCACCACAGATGCGCGCCGCCAGGCTGCCGTACCGCAGGAGCCGGCCTGGGGCCCGATGGACAGCCCTTCCAACGCAGATGAAAACTCATTGGCCAGACCTGGTGCCGCCAATGGATGCAGCCGGCCCTGCATGTCCACCGCCAGCACCGAGGAGGTCACTTCGGGCGCGATCTGTTCCACCTCGTAGCAGACCAGCGCCATCAGGTCTTGCAAGGGCATTTCCTGCGCCATGGCTTGCAGCACCTTGTACTGCAGCTGTTCATGCATCTTGACCTGTGTAACGTCAGACAGAACACAGACCAAGCCCAGCAACTGGCAGCGCTCGTCATACGACGGGTCCACCACCACCGACACCCACAAGAGGTGGCGGGTCTTGGTGTACATCAGCGCCTCGGTGTGGCCGCCGCCTGGCTGCAAAAAGTTACCGGCCATGCGCTGCATGGCCTCGGCATTAGAGTGTGGCCCGGCCAACAGCACACTGGCCAACTGGCCCAGCGCTTCGCTTGCGGTGTAACCAAAGACCCGGGTAAAACCTGCGTTGACGTAGCTGATGCGGGCGTCCGGCCCGCATACGAGGAAAGCGCTGTCACTGTGCGACACGGCCTGCAGCAACTGGCTTGCCACCGCCCGCGTAAAGCCCCCTTCGGGTGCTCCGACAGACTGGGCTCCAAAATTGGGAGGCGACATGTTCATGGGTGGGCCATTCAACGAGGTCGAAGCCCAGTTTACCAGTGCATATGCTGCTGTACAGCCCCCACCGCACACACAAACCCTAAACCATACTTACATATAAAAATGCCTTGTAGCGCATATAAAACTTGCGCAGCAAGCTATTAAAACCGTAGCACGCACCCAATTACGGAGCCGCGCTTTGCGACACACCTGCAGATGCAAAACTAGCCATGTCCGCCAGCACCAAGCAGGCTGACTGCAGCAGCGGCCAAGCCATGGCGGCCCCCGAGCCCTCGCCCAGGCGCAGGCCTAAATCCAGCAGTGGCGTTGCACCCATATGGTGCAGCATCAAGGCATGGCCGCGCTCGCCCGAGCTGTGGGCGAAAACGCAGCGCTGCAACACCAAGGGCTGCAGCGCATGGGCCACCAGAACCACCGCACTGGTGATGAAGCCATCGACCAGTATTACGCGGTTCTCCTGGGCCGCTTGCAGCACTGCGCCCAGCATGGTCGCCATCTCGAAGCCACCAAACGCCTCCAGTGCTTCCAACGGATCGGTCACGCCGGCATGGCGCTCCAGCACCTGGGTCAGCACGGCGATCTTGCGCTGCAAACCCGCATCGTCCAGGCCGGTGCCCACGCCGGTGCAATCCGCAATATCCAGCCCGGTCAAACGGGCCATCAATAGCGATGCGGCCGAGGTATTGCCAATGCCCATTTCACCCAGCAGCAAGACATTGCCTGGCAGGCTTTTCACCACCGCACGGCCCTGGGCAATCGCCCGCTCGCATTCGGCGGCACTCATGGCCGTTTGTTCCAGCGCATCGGCTGTGCCATAGGCCAGCTTGTAGTCCAGCAGCCCCGGGCGGGGCGCAAAGTCATGCCGTACGCCGCAGTCCACCACGGTCAGCGCAATGCCATGCTGGCGCGCCAGCACGCTGACGCAGGCACCACCGGCCAAAAAGTTTTCCACCATCTGCCAGGTCACATCGCTGGGATAGGCCGACACACCGCGCGCAGCCAGGCCATGGTCGCCAGCAAACACCACCAACTGGGGTTGCTCCAGTACCGGAGCCTCGGTGCCCAAAATCTCGCCCAGCTGCACGGCCAAGGCTTCCAGCCGCCCCAAAGAACCCAAGGGCTTGGTCTTCTGATCCAGTTTGAGCTGCAACAATGGGCGCAAGGAAGATTGGGACAAATCCGTCAAAGTCATGGTGGGTTCTCGGTCAATGCAAAATACGCAGATTACAGCAGACACTGGAAGCAACCCACCTGGCCAGCCTTGGTATGGGACTTGCATTCGAAGCTACCCAGCTGTTAAGGGCAAACCCCTGCCGCTACGCACCACCTTGGGGCCTAAAATTTGAGCCCCTAAAGTGTGTCCTGCAAGCTATTTTTGACACCCCTCCTACCAGGAACATCAATGAAGAAAATCGTTCTGACTCTCGCCCTGAGCGCCCTGTCTATTGCCGCAATGGCACAAGGTAAAGACCTCAAAGTCGCCATCGACCCCACCTACGAGCCCTTCACCTTCAAGACCGCCGACGGCAAGCCC